>NZ_CP109150.1:2134226-2439116 GCF_035920365.1 Micromonospora sp. NBC_01740
GCTGGGCAAGCCATCAGAGCATCACCGATCCCGCCCACCGGCAAGCCGCCGCAGACCTGCGCGTCGCTGCCCAACACACCCCGACGACCGCCGTCGACGCCCAGGTCGAACGCCGGCCGTTGAGCGACTACGACCGCCTGTTCGGCCTGGACGTCGAGGTGGCTGCGTGATGGCCGCCAAGACCAGCCGCAACGTCGCCTCGGAGATCGCGTTCCTCACCCGCGCCCTCAAGGCGCCGTCTCTGGCTGCCTCAGTCGAGAGGTTGGCGGAACGGGCCAGGACCGAGTCCTGGACGCATGAGGAGTTCCTCGCCGCCTGCCTGCAACGCGAGGTCGCCGCCCGCGAAGCCCACGGCGGGGAAGGACGCATCCGGACAGCGAGATTTCCGGCCCGCAAGAGCCTGGAGGAGTTCGACTTCGAGCACCAACGCTCTCTGAAGCGGGAGACGATCGCTCACCTGGGAACCCTCGACTTCGTGGCGTCGAAGGAGAACGTCGTCTTCTTGGGCCCGCCCGGCACCGGCAAGACGCACCTGTCCATCGGCCTCGGGATCCGGGCCTGCCAGGCCGGGCATCGGGTCGCGTTCGCCACCGCAGCCCAGTGGGTGTCCCGCCTCGCTGATGCCCACCACGCCGGTCGGCTGCAGGACGAGCTGGTCAAACTCGGCCGGATCCCGCTGCTGATCGTCGACGAGGTCGGCTACATCCCCTTCGAAGCAGAAGCCGCGAACCTGTTCTTCCAACTGGTCTCCAACCGCTACGAACGAGCCTCACTGATCGTCACCAGCAACAAGCCCTTCGGAAGGTGGGGCGAAGTGTTCGGCGACGATGTCGTCGCCGCAGCCATGATCGACCGCCTCGTCCACCACGCCGAAGTGATCTCGATGAAGGGCGACAGCTACCGGCTCAAAGACCGCGACCTCGGCCGCGTTCCCGCAGCCACCAAGACCAACGACTGAACATCAACAACCAGCGAGGGGGTCAACATTCGGCCGGAACAGAGGGGTCAAAGTTCGGCCGGCGTTGACAACTCTGACGGTCCACGGCACCTGGACCATCCCTTGGCCGCCATTCCGTCGCTTCATTGCAGCGATTGAGGCGTCCGGCGACATCGTGGGAGAACGGTCGGGACCGGACGGGCCAGAGCCGTAGCGGCCATATCGATTGCGTCGCTGCTCGCTCACCGTCGCGGGGCACACGTGCGAGAAGCGTGTCCAGACGGTCAGCAGCAGCCATGATCGGGCACCATGACGCCGCAGCTGAGCAGGCGTTCTAGGCGGATCAGGTCAGTCGAGAACGATCTTCCAAAGTGCAGCTGCACTCCGGCGTCATGCGTAGGTGTATCGCAGCAAGCAGGAAGTCCGGTGCGCACGGCGAGGTTATCGGGTCTCCGCCGGGCATGTGAGACGCCACGATCGCTGCCGCAGCGATGGCCGAGACGGCCTCGTCATGCTCGAGGTATCCGGTGTTGAGGGCGGCCGTTGTCAGGGCAGCGCGAACCATTGCCGACCGCGCAGACGGATCGGCATCGTGGAGGTCACCGCACCAGTCGGCGGCAGTGTCGTTGTCAAACGGATCGATCGGGCGATGATGGCTACGGCCGAGCCAGTCGGGGCAGGCCAGAGGCTCGGAGGTGACCCGGCCCGTACTCCATTCCTGAACCGTGTGTCGCAGGTTGGGATCCCGCCGAGGCACCTCGAAGATCAGCAAGGAAGCGCGCCATGGCGTCGCGCAGCTGCCAGTTCGGGTCACGCGGCCTGAGGTCAGGTTCGGAGAACGGGGGGCCGGCAACGAGTCGAGCCACAGTCGAGGCCAGGCGCTTCCGTTCGGCTCGGAAATTCGACCACGCTGAGTTTGATAGCCGCAGCACGTTGAAGAGCAGGTCGCCCGGATAGTAGTCACCCTCGGCCAAGGGATCGCGGAGCAAGACTTGCACCGCGAGAGGCAGCAGGGCCGACACCCCGATTTGCTGACCGAGCATGATGCGCAGGTCTTCGACCGTGAACTCTGCTACCGGCTTGCGCCGCAGCTCGGTGCAGCGTCGGACGAGGAAGGTGCTGTCCGGGTCGGGGTCCGGCCATACCTCCCGCTCAAGCTGCTCGATGGTCGTCACGGCGGCCAGGGTAGTCAGCCTTGTGCCCACGTGGGCGGCTGTTTCGCGCTGCTCGACGGCACGGCTCGTCGAACCAGATAACGATCTTGTTGGGGTGGCGGCGAGAAAAGCGGTCCGGGAGCGGAGTGTCGGACGACCAGCGAACGCACCGCGGCGACGTTGTGCGTCTTGCGGACGAGCTGGTACGTCCTCCGCGCCCCGGGCAGATCGCCGACGACCGGAAGGAGTGCGCCTGGTGGTGCCCGACGAACTCCTTCCGGCGATCGGCGAGGGGTGGCTCAGTTGAAGGTGTAGCAGTACAACTGCACGTTGGCGGTGTAGTAGTAGTCGCTGACCTTCGTGCTGCTGCTGTAGGTCGTGCGGCAGTCGAGGTAGGTGTTGAAGCCGCCCATCTGGGCCTTCCACTTGGCGTCGTTCTCCGCCGACCAGATGGCGAGCGAGGCGGAGGATCCCGAGCCGTAACCCGTGTACCAGCCGACTGCGTTGGCTCCAGCGTCGGCGGACGCGGGAGCCGCACCCGTCAGCAGGGACACCGCGGTCGCGCCGGTGACGGCGGTGGCAGCGAGGATCTTTCGAATCGCGCGCATTGAAGCTCCGTTCTGTTCGAAGGGATGCCCTGAGCCTGCCACGAGAATCAACCACTGTCAATTAAATCGCGCCTGGTGTTGACGGTTGTTAAATCGTTCGTGGGGCGCGAGAGCTGTTTCGAGGATGTCGTCTGCTACCCCCGCCCAGGTAGACGGCTTGAGGCGGCGTTCGTGCCGCGATCCAGGCGGTCACATCTGCTTTCAGGTCGGTGAGACTGCGCCGGGCAAGCCGACGTGGTTGCGGTAGGTTGGTTCGCGGAACCAGTTCGCCCAGGTTCAGCCACGACGAGTAGTTCGGGGTGAAGTTCAGGTGGAACTGGCGTGCTCAATGAGTCCCTGCTGGATGGCGGGCTGGCGTATCTGCCCAGCATGATATGTGGTTCCAGTTCGGTCCTGGCCCGCCCGGTCGATGGTGCGGAGGAAGCGCACAACTCCCTGGTCGCGGCGTATGCGCTGGGTCTGGCCGATGGGCCACGTCCACCGCGGCAAACAGGTCGGTGGTGCCGTGGCGGACGTAGTCGATGGTCACGGTCCGTCAAATTGGGCCAATCCCAGAGGGCGCGACCTTGGGGCGGCGCGGGCCGGTTAGTAATTGGTCGTTCGACCTGGCGCACCATGCTGTTGTTGGCTGCGATCGAGGTGGTTATGGCGACCGGTGCGGGGCGATTTGCCGAGTCGCGGTCGAGCCGCCCATGGGCGTTGGACCATTGGCAGCTCGCTCTTGCCCTAATGGCTTGGAGCGCCTTCCGTGGCAGCAGGTGATAGGCCCGCACGAGGCGTGCGTCGTGCGGTATTCCTGACCGGGCTGGTTGTCGCAGGTTCGGATCCTGGCCGGGCGAAGGGAATTGGCCATGACGCGACAGTGCTCGTCCCGAAAGGGAGGGGCTCGTTTGTCTGGTTGCCATCCCCCTGTACTCCGTCGTCGTACCCGAATCGCGGCCCGCGCGGCGCGGGGCGGCGGACGCCGCCGGGTGGGGTGGGCCTTTACGCGGCCGACACCGCCGGGGGCACCGGCGCGATCGACCGGTACGACCCGTGGAGATAGAGCAGCGGCGCCTTCGCCGGATTCAGTGGGCCGTACGACACCGCCTCCCCGATGACCACCGAGTGGTCGCCCTGGTCGGAGAGGTCGCGTACGCGGCAGTCGAAGTAGGCCAGTCCCTCGCTGAACACGAGGCAGCCGGTGGCCGGCGCCCGGTGCACCCGGACGCCGGCGAACGCGGCCGCGCCGGAGGGCCGCCGGGCGTCGGCGAACCAACGGGCGACGTCCCGTTGGTCCGCCGCCAGCACGGTGACCGCGAAGATGCCGGAGTCGCGGATCTGGGTGAGCAGTCGACTCCGGTGCTTCAGGCAGGTCAGGACCAGGGTGGGGTGCAGTGAGACGGTGGTGAACGAGTTGACCGTCATCGCCAGCGGGATGTCGTCGTACACGCTGCTGACGATGCCGACGCCGGTGGCGAACGCCCCGGCGGTACGGCGGAACTCCACTGCCCGGTCCTGGTTGGTCATGGCGTCAGTCCTGACCCCAGACCAGGCAGAACGGGTGTCCCACCGGGTCGGCGTAGACCCGGAAGCCGTGGTTGCGGCTGCCGCCGCCGCGCAGCCGGGTGGCGCCCAGCCGCAGCACCGCTTCCTCGGCCTCCTGGATGTCGTCCACCTCCACGTCGAGGTGGGCCTGCTGCGGGAAGGCCGGATCCGGCCACTGCGGCGGCTGGTAGTCGGCGACGCTCTGGAGGCAGAGGCGGGGATGCCCGTCCGCGCCCTTCAACGTCACCCAGTACCCGTCGCTGTCGGCCCACTCCAGGCCGGTCAGCTCGACGTAGAACTCCGCCAACTTCTCGGCGTCCGGACAGTCCAGCACCACCGAGTGCAGTCGACCGATCATCCGACCTCTCCCGTCATCGTCGTACGCGCGATGACCGGCGCCCCCGGTCACCGTGTCAGTGAAGGTACTCGCCGAAGGTGGTGAAGTAGTCGATGGCACGCACGGGTGGCCCGGTCTCGGTGGAGACCTGGAGCAGCACCACCCCGCGGTCGTCGCCGTCGCCCGGTCCGCCGCTGGCGACGACCACACCGCCGTAGTCGGCCTTGACGATCCGGCCGGGCGTGCCGCCGTGCGCCCGGGTCGGCCGGGTGGCGGCCTTGACCCACAGCCGGAACCCCCGGTGCGTCGTCCACGCGTTGACGAACGGGTCCGACTGGCCGCGCACCAGGTTGCAGATCGTGGTGGCGCTGTCCCGCCAGTCGATGCGGGTGTCCTCGACCCCGATCCGGTGGTAGAAGGACGCCCCCTCGGGCGGCTGCGGCTCGCCCCGGTGGCCCTCGGCGACCCGCTCCAACGCCTCGAGCGTGACCGGCACGTACTCCGCGAGGAGGCGCTCCAGGATCTGGCCGGCGGTGTCGTGCGGGCCGATCTTCACGCGGGCCTGGGTGATGACCGGGCCGGTGTCCAGCTCCTCCGCCATGTAGTGCACGGTGAGGCCGGTCTCCTCCTCGCCGTTGCGGATGGCCCAGTTGACGGCGCCGAACCCGGCGTACGCGGGCAGCAGCGCGTCGTGCGTGTTGACCGCGCCGCGTTCCGGGATCCGCAGCACCTCCGCCGGCACCCGGGTCCGCCAGTTGGTGGAGACGATGAGTTCCGGTGCGAGGTCGCGCAGCTGCTCGTGCAGGTCGGGCTCGCGGGCGGTGGCCGAGTAGCGCACCGGCAGTCCCAGCTCCGCCGCGGCCAGCTCCACGTCCGGCTCGCCGAGCCCGCTGAACTCGGCCCGGTGGGTGAGCACCAGCAGCACCTCGTGGTGCGGCGCGATGCCCCGCAGCACGGTCGCGCCGAGCTCGCCGTACCCGAAGAAGACGATCCTCACGGCTTCGCCGCCCGGGTGGCCCGCCCGGCCCGGAAGCGGACGGTGTTGACCCGCAGCCAGCCGGAGGAGTCGCGCTGGTCGAACACGTCGTCCGCCTCGAAGGTGGCGAACGCGGTGTCGTAGCGGCTGTGCGGGGAGCGGCGGCCGATCACCTGGACGGTGCCCCGGTGCACCCGCAGGATCGCGTCGCCGGTGACGTCCTGCTGGCTGAAGTCGATGGCGGTCTGCAACATCAGCCGCTCGGGGGCGAACCACAGGCCCCGGTAGACCAGGGCGGTGTACTTCGGCATCAGCTCCTCCTTGAGCTGCGCCACCTCCGGGTCGAGCACCAGCGACTCCACCGCCCGGTGGGCGTGCCAGAGCAGGCTGCCCGACGGGGCCTCGTAGATGTTGCGGGTCTTCATGCCGAAGATCCGGTTCTCCACGATGTCGAGCCGGCCGATGCCGTGCCGGCGGCCGATCTCGTCGAGCGCCTCCAGCACGGCGCTGGCGGACAGGGGAGTCCCGTTGACGCCGACCGGGTTGCCGCCCTGGAAGTGGATCTCGACGGTCTCGGGCTCGTCGGGGGTGTCGGCGATGTCGCGCACCCGGAACAGCAGCCCCTCGGGCGCGGGCTGCGCCGGGTCCTCCAGCGCCTCGCCCTCGTACGAGGTGTGCAGCAGGTTGCTGTCGATGGAGTACGGCCGTTCGCCGCTGCTCAGGTCCAGCTCGATGCCGTGCCTGCCGGCGTACGCGAGCAGGTCGCTGCGGGAGGCCAGGTCCCACTCCCGCCACGGGCTGATCACCGTGAGGTCGGGGCGCAGCGCGGCGAAGGTCATCTCGAAGCGGATCTGGTCGTTGCCCTTGCCGGTGGCCCCGTGCGCCACGGCGTCGGCGCCGACCTCCTCGGCTACCCGCACCTGCGCGGCGGCGATCAGCGGCCGGCCGATGGAGGACCCCATCAGGTACTGCCCCTCGTAGAGGGCGTTGGCCCGGTACATGGGGAAGGCGTAGTCCCGGGCGAACTCCTCGCGCAGGTCGACCACCCGCACCTCGTCGGCGCCGAGCTTCTCGGCCTTGCGGGCGGCCGTGTCCAGCTCCTCGCCCTGCCCGAGGTCCGCGATGAACGCGGTCAGCCGGCAGCGGTACCGCTCCTTGAGCCAGACCAGGGCCACCGACGTGTCGAGCCCGCCGGAGAAGGCGAGCACGATGTGCTGGGGGGCGATGTTGTTCCGAGTCGACATGATGGTCACACCTCTCCGGCGGGCACGGTCGCCCACAGCTGGTCCATGGTTTCGTGGGTGAAGTCGCGGGTCAGGTCGGACGTCGAGGCGTACCCCATGTTGATGATCTTGCGGCGGCCCTGGCGGACCGGGGCGACCCGGTGCAGCGTGGTGTTGGTCCGCATCAGGTACAGGTCGCCGGGGAACAGCTCCATCGAGTAGATCGGGCGGCTGACCAGCGCCCGGTTGATCTCCGGACGCTCCTTGTTCCAGACGGTGTTGGGCACGCACTGGACGAAGCCGCCGTGCTCCACCGGCGGGCACTCGACCACCCAGACCAGCGCGAAGGTGAAGTCGTCCCAGTGCCAGCCGTGGGTGTCGCCGTCCTTCTCCAGGCAGGTGATGACGAACTGCTCCGGCTCGTACGGGCAGGGGTGCACCGGCTCGCCGGCCACCTCCGACAACACCCGCAGGATCGGCTCCGCGGTGTAGATCCCGTTGATGACGGTGCCCAGTTCGGCGATCTCGGCCCGGGTCACGTTGCGCATCCGGCGGGGCGTGTAGTCGGTCTCGGCGAACCGCAGGTCCCGGCGCGTACCGGCCTTGTCGATCAACTCGTTGACCTCGTCGGCGACGGCCTTCTTGACGCTGTCGGGGGCGACGAAGGAGACCTTCGCGTGCCCCAGGTAGGAGAAGTCGCGGCGGGCTGTGGCGATGTCGTCCGGCGCCACGTCGCGCTCCACGTGCTCCCGCAGTTCCTGGTACAAGACTCTCGAGTCGAACACGGATCCTCCTTGGTTAACCTCGCGCCGCCGCGACGCGCGCGAAATCGATGACGGCCGCCGCCACCTGCGTCACGGCGGCGGAATGCAACACTCCGAAGTGGTCGGTGCCGATCCGCTGGGACCGGGCCGCCCCGACCCGCGCCGTCCACTGGGCGAGCTGCGCGTCGAGCAGGTCCGCGCCGATCACCAGCGCGGGAGTGTCGACCGGGCCGTCGTGGACGTACTCGGCGCTGGCCCGGACGTGGCGCTCGTAGCTGCGCCACCGGTGCGCCAGCAGCGCCGTGGGCACGGGCTGCTGGACGGCGGCCAGGCTGGCCGCGAGCGCGCCGAGGGCCAGCCGCTCGTCGAAGCCGGCCGGCTCCGGGCCACCCGTCACCCGGGGCCTCGGGGCGTCCGGCTCCAGGTCGAGGGCCCGGTGGATGTTCTCGGTGAAGGTGTCGAAGCGGTCCCGGACCTCGTCGGCCGGCAGCTCGTACCCGACGGGCGGGGCGGAGTCCAGCACGACCAGCGCCGAGCGCCGTCCGGCCTGGTCGGCGGCCATCTGGTAGGCGACCTGACCGCCGAAGGACCACCCGCCGAGCAGGTCCGGGACCATCCCCGCCGCGTCCAGGTCGGCCCGGTACCGGCGGGCCAGCGCCGCCACCGTCGGCAGCTCCGCGCTGTCGCGGGAGGCGGTCACCCGCCAGTGCTCCGGCAGCTCCGCCAGCAGGTCCTGGTAGTCCTGCGGGCTGCCCCCGGCGCCGTGCACGAGGTGCAGGTGCGGCCCCGGGCCCGCCCGCAACTCCACAAGCGTCGACTCCGCCGCCACCGGCTGCGACCCGTTGCCCAGCAGGTCGGCCAGCCGGCGGGGGGTCGGCTCGCCCAGCCACCGCACGACGTCCACCGCCGGTCGCCCGTCGGCCGTCAGCGCGTCCACGAGGCGCAGGGCGCTCAGCGAGTTTCCGCCGGCGGCGAAGAAGTCGACGTCCGCGTCGGCCGGCGGGCCGCCGAGCACGTCGGTCCAGGCGGCGACGACGTGCTGCCAGTCCGCCGACTCGGGCAGCGGGCCGGTCGCCCGGTCGCGGTCCATGGTGGCCGGGGCCGCGCGGCCGGCCCGGGCGCGGGTGGCGACGTCGAACGAGCCGACCGTACGCTGCGGCTCGGCGCCGCCGTCGGCCAGCACCTCGTCCAGGTCGTGCAGCAGGGCCAGCACGCTGCTCTCCCGGTAGCGCCCGGTGTGGTACTCGATCTCGGCGAGGTAGCCGCCGTCGGCCTCCCAGACGGACATCGCCAGGTCGGCCCGGGCGGCCCGGTTCGGGCTGGGCAGCAGCGTCGCCGGGACCGGGCCGAGCCGCAGGTCGGTGCCGATCGGGCCGAGGTAGCTCAGCAGCAGCGGCGCGGGATCGCCCAGCGCGCTCCGGGTCGCCTCGGGCAGCGCCCCGAACACCACCGGGTACGGCACCGCCTGGTGGGTCAGCATCTGCCACATCCCGTCCCGGGCGGCACCCACCACCCCCGCGACGGTGTCCGCCCCGTCGACCGTGGCCCGGGCCACGCAGAGGTTGGCGGTGTACCCGAGCAGCGCCTGGTCGCGGGCGGTCATCCGGTTCGCGGTCACCACGCCCACCGCCACGTCCGGCCCGGCGCCGGCCCGGGCGAGCACGATCTGCGCCGCGCCGAGGATGACCGCGAACGGGGTGGCGAAGGTGGCCTTCGCCAGGGCGGCGATCCCGGCGCCCGCCTCGGCGCTGAAGCCGTAGCGCAGGATCGCGCCGGGCGCGCCGCTGGCCACCTCGCCCGGCAGGTCGGGTTCCAGGACGGCGGAGGTGGCGCCCGCGAGCGCGTCGCGCCAGTACGCCAGGCTCTTGTCCCACCGGCCGTCCGCGCGGGCCGCGGCCTGCTCCCGCGCGTACGTGCTGAACGGCACCGGGTCGGCCGGGAAGCTGACGGCACGTCCCTCCCGAGTCGCCGCGTACGCCTCGGACAGCTCGCCGACGAGCAGTTGGACCGCCCAGCCGTCGAGCACCACGTGGTGCACGGTCAGCAGCACCTCGTGCCGGTCGCCGACCCGGACCAGGGTGATCCGGGCCAGTGGCGCCGCCTCCGGTTCCATCGGCCCGGCGTGCACCTCCTCGGCGACGAGCCGCAGCAGGGTGCCCGGGTCGGCGGGCCCCGGGTCGTCCACCTCCACCCGGTGCAGGCCCACGACGATCCGGGGCGCCACCACCAGCGTGACGGCGTCCGCCTGCCGTACGACCGAGGTCCGCAACGCCTCGTGCCGGTCGACCATCGCCTGCCAGGCGACGGCCAGCGCCGCCTCGTCGAGCGGCTCATCGACCGCGAGCCGCCAGGTGAGGTGGTAGACGGACCGGTTCCGGGCCCGCTGGTGCACCCACCACAGGGCCTCCTGCATGCCGGTGGCCGGGACCGGGCCCGGGGCCGCCCCGGCGTGCTGCTCAGCCACGGGTGGCGAGCAGCTCGGAGGTCAACCGCTTGCGGTCGACCTTGTCCACCTCGGTCAGCGGGATCTCCGCCCGGTGGTGGAACGCCCGCGGCCGCATGTACGGGGGCAGGTGTCCCACCAGGTGGGTGAGGTCGTCGTCGGCGAGCGCGGCGCCGGTGTAGACGGCGTGCAGGTCCAGCTCCCCGTCGGAGCCGGCCACGGTGAGCACCACGGCCTCCACCACGTCCGCGTGGGCGCGCAGGGCGGCCTCGATCTCGGCCAGCTCGACGCGGTTGCCGCGCACCTTCACCTGGTGGTCGATGCGGCCCTGGTGCACCAGCTCGCCGAACTCGCGACGGACCCGGTCGCCGGTGCGGTACCAGTGCGCGGCGGTCAACGGCCCGGTGCCGTCGTAGAGCCGGGCCCGGTCGCCGTCGAAGGAGACGAACCGGCCCGCGTTCTCCGTCGGGTCCAGGTAGCCGGGGAAGCGCTGCTCACCACGGACGCACAGCTCGCCGTCGTCGCACGGGCGCAGGTCCTCGTCGAGCAGCACGTAGTCGAGGTGCGGGTAGATGTCCCCGATCGGCACCGACCGGTTCGACGACTCGATCCGGGCGGCCGGGTCGGCGGGCACCTCGTACGCGGTGACGATGACCGTGGTCTCGGTGGGGCCGTAGCAGTTGATCACGGCGGTGTTCGGCGCGGCGGCCGTCCAGTCGTTGACCTGCTCGATGGTCAGCGGCTCCCCGCCGAAGGAACTCAGCCGCAGCGTCGGCATGCTCTCCGGCGCCAGCGCCCGCAACCGCTTGGCGAACGAGATCAGCGACGGTACGGACAGCCAGTGCGTGAGCCGCTTCGTGTTGATGAAGCGCACCGGCGTCAGCACGTCGCCGCGCTGCGCCACGCACAGGGTGGCGCCGGTGCCCCACGCGCCGAACATCGCCAGGATCGAGCCGTCGAAGCACATCTCGAAGGTCTGCGAGACCCGCGACTCGGGTCGGAACCGGTACCGCTTGGTCACCTCGGTCAGGAACGAGTCGACGTTGGCGTGGGTCGCCGGCACGCCCTTGGGCTTCCCGGTGGTGCCGCTGGTGAAGATGATGTACGCGAAGTCGTCGCGGCCCCGCTCCACCTCCGGCGGGATCTCCGTCGCGTCGCCCGGGGCGAGGAACCGGCGCCAGCCCTCACCGGTCAGGTCGAGGACCGTGACGGTGGTCTGCGCCCGCAACTCGGCCAGCCCGTCGCCGGAGGTGTCGTCGACCATGACGAGGTCGAGCCCTGCCTCGTCGGAGATGGCGAGGTTCCGGGCCGCCGGGTTGGCGGGGTTGAGCGGCACCACCGTCGCACCGAGCCGCAGGGCGGCCAGGTAGGCGATGTAGCCGACGAGGCTGCGGGAGGTGAGCAGCCCGACCCGTCGGGGTGGCCGTCCCGGCGCGCGCTGCATGGCGGCCGACAACCGCTCGGCCGCGGCCCGCAACTCGGCGTAGGTCAGTGCGTCCGAGGCGACCTCGATCGCCACGTTGTCCGGGTACTGCCGGGCCGACGTACGGAACCAGTCGTAGAGGGTACGGGTCTGCATCGCACATCCTTCACAAGGTCTGCCGGTGCGGGCGTTCCGCCGCCGGCGCTGGGGTGGTCGACCGGTCTCGTTCCAGGTGCCGCAGGTGGTCGAAGGTGGTCCGCACCAGCGCGGACCGGGGGCGTCCCCGGCGGGCCGACTCCACCGCGAAGCGCAGGGCCCGGGGCAGGTCCGCCCAGGCCCGCACCGCCTCGTCGTCGCCGAGGTGGCGGTACCGGAACGTCCGGTGCTGCGCGACGGCCCACAGGTCGTCCAGGTGCGCCCCGGCGGCCTCCGGGTGCGTGACGACGTGGTCGCGGAGGAACTCCAGGGCCGCGTCCTCGTCCAGCAGCCAGTCGCCGGGCAGCTCCGGCTCGTCCCCGGGGGCGCCGGTACGGACCAGCCAGTGCGGGTGCCCGCCGGCTGGCGGGGGCATCCAGAAGCCGAAGGCCAGCGCGTTGCGCCGGTCCTGTTCCGGGCGCCACGCGGGCGGCGGGGTCATCGCGGCGAGCAGCCCGGCGGTTCCGAGCCAGCCGGCGTACGGCTCCTGTTCGCCGGCGGGCAGCAGCCCGCTGAACCCGTCGACCACGTGCCAGTCGTCGCCGCGCCGGTCGTCGACCAGCAGCCAGTGCGGCGCGTGGGCCGTGCCGCCGGTCGAGGGGGACCAGGGCAGCGCCGCGTTGTCGGTGACCACCAGCACCCGGCCGTGGCGCCGCAGCTCCGCGTCGACGGACTCGACGATGCCGTCGGCCGGAGCGGTGGCCCACGCCAGTCGGGTGCCGTCCGGCAGCCGGTCGAGCGGCACCCGGTGGTGGGAGAAGGCGAGCTGCCCCTCCGGCAGGTCCGTGCGCACCGCGACGCGTACCGAGTCGGCGAACCGGTCGGGGGTGTCGGCGAACTCGCCGGCCCGGTAGCCGGCCAGGTTGGCGGTGTAGCAGCTCAGCCCGGCGAAGCGGGGGTCGGGGGCGGTCATCGCGTACCCACCACGTGCGCCACGCTCGCCGGCACCCGGCTGTGCCCGCGCAGGCTCACCCACCGCAGGTCGGCCCAGCGGCCCGTCCGTCGTCCCGCCGGCACTGGAATGGCCCAGGGCCGGCCGGCGAGGCCCGCGCCGGTCGCCTTCACGCACGCCTCCTGCACCGTCCAGATCCAGGCGAACTCGCGGTCCCGGGCCGGCGCGGGCAGCCGGTCCAGGGCGGCGCGGACCGCCGGGGCGCAGCAGCGGCGCAGCAGGGCCGGCGGCGCGGGCACGGGCACCTGGACGTCGACGCCGACCGGCACGCCCCGGCCGAGCGCGGCGGCCACCGTCCCGGCGTCGTGGGACAGGCTGACGCTGATCCCCGGCCACTCGGGCAGGTGGGGCTGGCCGCCGTCGCGGGCGGCGATCGGCGTGGCGCCGGCCGCCCGGCCCAGCTCGGCGGCGAGCAGCAGGCGCAGCAGCGCCCGCGCGGCCAGCCGTTCGGCGCGCGGGCCGGCGGGGAGGTCACCGACGGTCGCCAGGTCCGCCGGGGCCGGCGGAAGGTGGGCGAGCAGTCGCTGCTCGGCCACGGCCACCCGCACCCGGGCGCCCAGCCGCAGCCGGACGATGCCCCGGTGGCGGCCCGTCGGGTCCCGGCGCGGCCGTGCCCGGCAGGCCAGCGCCGTCCGCTGCCGGGCCGTCACCACGGCCGGTCCCGCAGCAGGTCCGGCACGTGCTCGGCGATCCCGGCGAGCATCGCGCCGGTGGCGCCGCCGGCCGTGGCGAACATGCCGGCGGCGGCCCGCAGCTGCGCCAGCCCGCCCTCGGCGTACGCCTCCGCGCCGAGCAGGGCGGCGCACTCGCCGAGCACCACGTCCAGGCCCTGCGCCACCGAGGTCTTCAGCAGCATGCTGGTCACCAGGGGCTCGGTGCTTCTCCGGTGGGCGTCGCAGGCCGCCCCGATCCGCCAGGCCTCCACCACGCACCGGGCGAACCGCTCCCGGATCGCCGCGTTGTCCCAGGCCCGGCCGTCGCCGAGGGGACGCTCGACGAGCCGGCGGTGGGTGTCGGCGAGCACCCGCCGGCACATCGCGGCGGCCCACACGCCGCCCGCGAAGCGTTCCGTGGCGATGTGCCGGGCGAAGCTGACCATGCCCCGGCCGGGCCGGCCGACCAGGTACGACCGGTCCAGGCACACCTGGTCGAAGTGCAGGTCGCCCAGGCCGGCGCCGCTCAGCGGGGTGCCCCGGGTCGCGGACACCCGCACGCCGGGGGCGTCCGTGGGCACCAGTACCCACACGAAGCTGGTGAAGTGCCGCTGCGGGCGGTGCCGGGCCAGCACGAGCGCGTGGCCGGCGGTGCGGGCGTTGGTGATCCACCGCTTCCCGCCGTCGAGCACCAGCGACCGGTCGTCGAGGCGTACCGTCGTGCCCAGCTCCATCAGGTCGGAGCCGGCGCCGTCGCGGTCCGTCGCGGCCAGCGCGAGCGTCGCGCGACCGGCGACCGCGTCGAGGTACGCGGCCCGCACCGGCCCGTCCGCCGGCTCCGCGTCGACCTGTTCGCGCAGGACGGGCAGCGCGCTGGCGACCTGGACGCAGACCGACAGCACCACCCCGACCGGGCAGTACGCGTCGAGGGTGCCGAGCAGCCCCGGCAGCTCGGCCGGCCCGAGGTCGCGCAGCAGGCCGTGCTCGCCGAGCGCCCGCCACACCGCGCGGGCGTCGGCGGGGGTGGCCAGCCCGCGCAGCGCCGCCTCGGTACGCGCGGCCACGTCGGCGCCGGGATCGGGTGCCGCCGGGACGGGCGCCGTGGGGGCCGTCGTCGGTGCCGTCCGCAGCTCAGGCAAGGTGCACCTGCCGGTCGCGCAGTGTCAGCGCCCCGTTGACGAGCAGCAGCCGGTCGTTGGCGTAGTTCAGCGAGGCCGAGCGGAGGTCCCGGAAGACGCGCTCCAGGTACAGCGGCGACGACCTGAGGTAGCCGTGCCGCAGGCCCACCAGCTCCACCATCTCGTCGGCGGCGGCGAAGCACTGCTCGGCGGCGTGCACCTTCAGGGAGTTGACCAGCAGCTGGGTCGACGGGTCGGCCACGTCCGGGGTGCCCTCCACGGCGGCGACGGTGTGCCGCAGCAGGGCGTTGACCAGGTCGAGCCGGCCCCGGACCCGGGCCAGCCGGGTCAGCAGCAGCTCCGAGGAGGGATCGAACTGGCCCCGGCCGGCGTCGCGGATGTGGTGCAGGATCCGCGACAGCGCGCCGGTCGCCGCGCCGAGCCACGCCGCCGACCAGCCGATGTGTGCCAGCGGCCCGAAGGTGGGGGCGACGATCTCGCGGAACTTCCCGGGTGCGCCGATCACCTGGTCGGCCGGCACCCGCCCGGTCAGCCGCATCGGCACGCTCTGGGTGGCCCGCATCCCGAGCGGCTGCCAGCCGCCGCGCACCTCCAGGGTCAGCTGGTCGCGGCGGGCGTACACCAGGGAGACCTGGCTGGGCGAGGTGGCGTCCGGCGCCAGCGTGGTGATGAGGTACGCGTCGGCGTGCTGGCCGCCCGTCACGATCGGGGCGTCCCGGTCGATCGTCAACGTCCCGGCGTCCTGCCGGACCGTCGACTCCGAGCTGAGCAGGTGTCCGCCCTTGCCGCGTTCGGTGGTCACCGAGGCGAGGTAGACGTCGCCCTTGCCGAGCTCCGGCAGGAGCCGCGCGGCGAGGGGCCCGTCGGCGTGCCGGACCACCGCCACCACCTGCTGGCAGTGCATTGCGAAGATCAACGCGACGGACATGTCCACCCGGGCCAGCCGCAGCGTCACGTCGACGAGGTCGCCGAGCCCGCCGCCCCCGCCGCCGTGCTCCGCCGGCACGAGCAGGCCGAGCAGGCCGGTGGCCCGCATCGCGTCCAGCGCCGCGACGGGGAACTCCGCCGCCTCGTCGGCCTGCTCCGCGTGCGCGGCGGTGGCGGCCAGCACCTGCTCCAGCGCGGCCTCGTGGCGGGTCGCGGTGCTCACGCCGCCCGCCCCCGCAGCGACTCGATGGTGTTCCACAGGCTGCCGGCGGTGGCGAAGGTGCTGTCGGTCAGCAGCTCGTCGGGCATGGACACGCCGTAGGTGTCCTCGATGGTGAACAGCAGCTCGATCGCGCGCATCGAGTCCAGGCCCAGCTCGTTGAGCGAGGCCTCGGCGGTGATGGGCTGCGTTCCCGCGTACTTGAGGAACGGCTTGAGCAGGTCCGGAAAAGCGGCGTCCATTGTCAGATCAACCCCTGTCGCTGCCGATGACGGTGTGCCGGGTGAGCTCCAGCCGGGTCACGCCGGTGATCCGGCCCCCGGCGACGGTGACCTCGACCGGCATGGGATGCGCGAGGAAGGCCACCAGGCTGGCGTAGAGGCCGTACGCGCCCACGTTGGGCACGGCGACCAGCTGGCCCGGGACCAGCGGCGGGAGGGCCGCGGCGCGGGCCCACGTGTCCAGCGGCGTGCACAGCGGCCCGGTGACGATGGTCCCGGGCACCGGCGCGCCGGCCGCCGCGTCCACGGTGACCAGGTCCGGCACGATCGGCGGCAGCCGGCGCAGCCCGGACATCCCGCCGAGGTGGTGGATGCCCGACTCCAGCACCACCACGGTGGCGCCCTGCGACCGCTTCACGTCCAGGACCCGGGTGACGAGCGTGCCGCAGGTGCCGACCAGGTACCGGCCGGACTCGAAGGCCACCCCCGGTCCACGCTCCGGCCAGCCCGGGAAGGCGTCGCCCAGCAACGCCGTCAGCCGGTCCGCCAGCTTCGGCAGGTCCGGTCGGTCGCCGGCCCGCGCGAAGGGCGCCCCGAAGCCGCCGCCCAGGTCGATCAGCTCCGGCTGCGTCCCGGTCGCCGCCGCCAGCCGCCGTACGGTGTCGACGGACTGGGTGAACTGGGCGAGCAGGGCGTCCTCGCCGTCGACGTTGCTGCCCATGTAGAGGTGGAACCCGACCGGGGACACGTTCCGGCGCGGCCCGAACAGCTCGGGCCGGTCCAGCACCCAGCGCACGTCCGCGCCGAACTGCGAGGCGACGCCGGTCATGGTGAGCCCCTGCCCGGGGGCCGGGGTGTCGTCGTTGATGCGCACCAGCGTGCGGACCTCGACGTCGTGCTCGCGGGCCACCCGGTCGAGCTGGTCCAGCCCGTACGGCGAGTCGACGGAGAAGAGCCCCACCCCGGCCCGTACGGCCTCGACCAGGTCGACGTCCCGCTTGCCGGGGCCGGTGTAGAGGACCTCGGCCGGATCGCAGCCGGCCGCCAGCGCGACGCGCAGCTCGCCGGGGGAGCAGACCTCCGCCCGGCACCCCGCGGCGGTGAGGTCGGCGACCACCGTCGGGTGCGGGTTGGCCTTGAGCGAGTAGAACAGCTCGGCGGGCCCGGGCAGGGCGGCCCGCAGCGCGGCGTACGAGCGGGCCAGCTCGTCGGTGTCGTAGAGGTACGCCGGGGTCTGCGGCGCGTCCGGCCGGTCGAAGAGTTCCGCGAGCTCAGACACGGGCGCGCTCCGACCACATCCGGTACAGCTCCGCCCGGTCGACCTTGCCGTTGCGGGTCAGCGGGATCTCCGGCACGACCAGGCAGGTCCGGGGCGTCTTGATCTCGTCGAGTTCGGTGCGCAGCGCGGCGAGCACCTCCGGCGCGGTCAGCTCGGTCACCGCGAACAGGGTGGCCGAGTCGCCGCCGTCCTCGGCGCGGGGCGGCAGCACGGCGGCGGCCTGCATCTGCGGTATCCGGTGCGCCGCCGCCTCGACCTCGGTGACGCTGACGCGGATGCCGCGTTCCTTGTAGATGTCGTCGCGCCGGCCGACGAAGTAGAGGTAGCCGTCGGCGTCGAGCCAGCCGTGGTCGCCCGTGCGTAGCTGGGGGAAGAGCCCCTCGGCGCGGGGGAAGCGCTGCGCGGTGAGGTCCGGGCGACGCCAGTAGCCGGCCATCACGTGCGGGCCGCGGACCACGATCTCGCCGACGGTGCCGGGCGGCACCGCCGCGCCGTCCGCGTCCACGATCAGGATCTCGGTGCCGGGCAGGGCCCGCCCGGAGGCGCCGGGCCGGCGCAGGTCCTCGTCCACCGGCATGATCGCGGCCCGCTTGCACTCGGTGAGCCCGAACATCAGCTGTACGCGCAGCGTGGGGATGCGGGCGCGCAGGTCGCGCAGCACCTCGGGCGGCATCGCCGCGCCGGTGTTGGTGAGCAGGCGCAGCGCCGGCACGGCCGTGCCCGGGCGGGACAGCATCCGGGCCAGGCCACGGGCGAGGGCGGGCACGGCGGGCAGCACGGTCGCGCCGCTGTTCACCAGGTGCCGGGGCAGCGTCGGGCCGGTGTCGGCGGGGGAGGCCAGGTGCAGCCGGGCGCCGGCCAGCGTGCTGAGGAAGATCTGGTACATGCCGTAGTCGAAGGAGAGCGGCAGGGCGCACCACACGACGTCGTCGGCCCGGTAGCCGAGCTGGGCGGCGATGGCCCCGGCGGCGAAGACCACCTGCGCGTGGGTGGACACCACCGCCTTCGGCATGCCGGTGCTGCCGGAGGTGTAGATGAGGCAGACCGGATCGACGGCCAGCGGGGCCGCCGCCGGCTCGGCGTCCGGGCCGTCGCGCACGATCCGGCGCAGCTCCGCCGAGCCGACGGCCGGCACCCCGTGCTCGGCGGCCACGGCGAGCGCCCGGGGGCTGTCGCTGACGAGCAGCGCCGGCTCGGCGTCGGTCAGCACGTGGGCCAGGGCGATCGCGGGGGACTGGTCGTTGACGACGCTGAACACGGCGCCCGCCCGGGAACAGGCGTACAGCAGGGCGGGCAGCAGCGGGTCGGTGGGCAGGCAGACCACCACCCGCTCGCCCCGGCGCACACCCCGCCCGGCGAGCCAGCCGGCGAGCCGCCGGCTGGCGGCGTCCAGCTCGCCGTAGCTCTGGACCAGGTCGCCACGCGCGATCGCCGGTGCGTCCGGCCGGGCGGCCGCGGTGCGGTCCAGCAGTTCGTGCAGCAGCCCGCTCACCGGCCCGACACCCCCTGCGTCGCCGGCCGGGCCCGCTCGAACACGGCGCCCAGCGAGTCGAGGTCGTGCAGGGCCGTCCCGGTGAGGTCGTCCGGGTCCAGCTCCACCCCCAGCCGGGTCTCCGCCCGCTCGATCACCTCGACCAGCCGGAACGAGTTGAAGCCCGACAGCGTCCGCAGCGGACGCCCGTCGACCGGCACCTCCGGGCCCACACCGAGGACGCCACGCACCTCGTCGGCCAGCACCTCGCGGATCCGGCCCGGGTCGGCGGCCGGCCCGCCCCTCGGCGGTGGCACCGGCCCGGCGTCGGCGAGCCGTCCGGCGAGCGCCACGTCGTCGCGCAGCAGGCCGGCGAGCTGGTCGAGGACGGGGGCGGGGAAGACGCCGCCCCGGCGGACCCGGCGCATCGCCACGTAGCTCTGCCCGGCGAGCGCGAGCCAGGCGTCGGCGCGACCGGCGGCCTCCCGTGCCGCGTCGGCGGCGTCCGGGTCGCCGGCCAGCCAGGCGGCGTGCAGGGCCCGGGACCGGCCGAGCAGCCACACGTCGAGCACCAGTTGGGCCGCCGCCTCCGCCTCGCCCGCCCGCCGCCGGACGGCCGCCAGGTAGTCCTCGATCCGGTCGGCCTCGGCGCGCAACGCGGCGGCGTTGTCCCGCAGCACCGCCGCCCGGTCGAGCACCGGGGTGCCGTCGGCGACGACGGTCATCGCGGTCGCGCGGGGCACCGCCGCGTCGAAGTCGGCGGCCGACATCCGCCACGTCCCCGGTCGCGCGTCACCCCACTGGGTGGAGTTGTGGTAGCCGTCGACCACGACGCAGTGCTCACCGGCGTCGACCAGCAGGAAGCTGTGCTCCATGTGCTGGTTTCCGGCGTACGGCAGCCAGCTCATGGTGAACGTGTCGGCGACCACGTAGAGCGGCGAGTGCTCCGCCACCAGCTCGCGCAGCCGCGCGCCCGGCACGTCGTCCCAGCGTCGGGCGACCCGCAGGCCGAGCAGGTCGGCCGCCTCGGCCAGCCGCTGGTCCACCGACGCGGTCACCGCCGGCGTCCCGGCCGGCCCCTCGGCGGTGTGGAAGCGCAGGGTGGCCCCGAGCGCCAGGTGCGCCCCGGGCCCGTAGGCCCGGTCGGCCAGCGCGGCCAGGTTCACCTGTACGCAGTCCAGCACGTCGGCGCGGAGACCGGTCAGCACCGGCGTCCACTCCCGGCGGCGCGTCGGCACCGCAGGCACAGCGACCATGTCACGCCCTTCAGATCTCGTGGACCGCGCGGAGCGACGCCGTCGCCGCCCGCAACGCGTCCGCGTCGGCCGGCCGGTCCTCGGGCAGACCGGCGAGGAGCTTGTCGTACGCGGCCAGGTCGAGCAGGCCGTGCCCGCTGACGCAGACCAGCACCCCGTGCCGCGCCGGGTGCCCGGACTCCCGCCCGGTCGCCACGCGGGCGGCGGCGGCCAGCGCGTGACCCGACTCCGGCGCGGGCAGCACCAGCTCGGTCAGGGCGAACGTCCGGCCGGCGGTCAGCGCCTCCCGCTGGCCCACCGCCAGCGCCGAGATCTGCTCCCGGTGCCGCATGGCGGAGATCAGCTTCGCCGCGCCGTGGAAGCGCAGCCCGGCCGAGTGCGACGCGGGGATCGCGTACCCGCTGCCGATCGTGTACATCGGCTCCATCGGGCCGGTGCCGGTGGAGTCGGTGTGGTCGTAGGCGTACACCCCACGGGTCAGCTTCGGGGTGGCGCTGGACTCGACCGCGATCAGGTCGGCGGGCACGTCCAGCTCGCCGGCCCGCCAGGCGGCGAAGAACGGCAGGGCCAGGCCGCCGAAGTTGCTGCCGGCGCCCACGCAGCCGATCACCGCGTCCACGGGGGCGTCGACGGCGGCGAGCTGGTCGATCGCCTCCAGGCCGATCACCGACTGGTGCAGGATGCTGTACGTCTCGCCGCTGCCGATGCAGAACGCCCGCTTGGGATCCGCCCGGGCGTACTCGACGGCCTCGCCGATGGCCAGCGCGAGGCTGTTGCCCTGCCCCGGCTGCTCGGCGGCGGCGCGTCCCACCCCGGTCAGCGGGCTGGGACTGGCGTGCAGCTCCGCGCCGTAGAGCCGCATCAGGCTGCCCCGGTACGGCTTGTCGCGCAGGCTCCCGCCGACCATGAAGACGGTGCAGGCCATGCCGAACGCGGCGCAGGCGGCGGCGAGGGCGCTGCCCCACTGCCCGGCGCCGGTGCCGGTGACCAGCTCCCGGAAGCCCGCCCGGTGGTAGTAGTGGGCCTGCGCCAGGGCGGTGTTGAACTTGTGGCTGCCGGAGATGTTCCCGCCCTCGTACTTGACGTAGATCGGGACGGTGGCCCCGATCTCGGCCTCGAAGCGGCGGGCCCGCCACAGCGGCGCCGGCCGGTAGGCCCGGTAGCGCTCGGCCACGGGCTCCGGGATCGGCCAGAACTCCCGGGCCGACACGCTCTGCCGGATCAGCTCCAGGGGCAGGGTGGCGGTCACCGGGCCGTCGGTGTCCTCCGGCGTCACGTCCGCGGGCAGTTCGTAGCCGAGGTGCGGCAGGACGCTGCGCCAGGCCCGGGGCGTCTCGGTCACGACTCCTCCTTCACCACGTCGGCGACGACGTCGACCAGGTCCGCGACGGTCGTGAAGACCCGCCCGGCGAAGATGTCGTCCGGCAGCGTCACGTCCAGCTCGTCCTCCAGCCGGACGAGCATGCCGAGGAAACCGAGCGAGTTGACCCGCAGCAGGTCGCCGTTGAGGGGCTCGTGGTCGTCGACCGTGCCGGGGTCGACCGCGAGCCGGGACTCGCGTACGACCAGCCGTTTCACCGCCTCGTTGATCAGGGACCGGTCCGTCATGCCGCCTCCGTCCCGTCGCCGCGCAGCCTGCCCCCGGCGTCGACGACCCAGCTCCAGGTCAGCAGGGCGGACAGGTCGACGGGCCCGCGTACGTGCAGCCGGCCCGTGCTGATGGACAGCTCCGGCCCCAGCGCCATCGTCGGACCGTCGTGCAGGCGCAGGGAGCCGTTGACCACCAGCGCGGCGGCGTCCACCCTGGCCAGGAACCCGTCCACGACCGTCGGGTCGGTGGCCACCACGCCCTCGGTGTGCCGGGAACCGAAGCGGCGGATGTGGGCCGCCGCCTCGTCGAGGCCGGCGACGGGCCGGATGCCGACCGCGCGTTCCAGGAACTCGCGGCCGTCGTCGGCGGCGGTCAGCTCGGCCACCGGCGCCCCGGCGGGCACGGCGGCGGTCAGCCGGGGGTCGACCCGCAGCAGCCACGGCTCGGTCAGCCCGGCGCCGGCCCGCAGCAGGGCCCGGGTCAGCTCCTCGGCCACGTCGGCGTGGGCCAGCACCAGTTCGAGCGTGTTGCACGCGGTGGGCTCGCCCAGCTTGCTGTCGAGCGCGATCCGGGCGGCCAGTTCCAGGTCGGCGCTGCGGTCGACGTAGAGGTGGTTGACCCCGCCGCCGCTGGCGATAACCGGGATGGTGGAGCTGGTCAGGCAGTAGTCGATCAGCGTCGGGCTGCCCCGGGGGATCAGCACGTCGACCGCGTCGTGCCGCTTCAGCAGGGCCCGCACCAGCCGGCGGTCGGGGTCGGTGACGATCCGTACGGTGCCGGCGGGCAGCCCCGCGTCCGCCAGCGCCTGCCCGACGACGACGGCGAGGGCCCGGTTGGTGGCCGCGATCTCCGACCCGCCGCGCAGGACGGCCACGTTGCCGACCGCCACCGGGAGCAGGGCGCCCTCGACCGTCACCGTCGGCCGCGCCTCGAAGATCATCAGAACCACGCCGAGCGGCTTGGGCAGCCGGCGTACGGTGGCGCCGTTGCCGGCCCGGTGTCCGGCGCTCGGCGCGGTCACCGCCGGCAGCGCCGCACGGGTCCGCGCGATCAGGTCGACCAGCGCGTCGAGGTGGCGCTTGCCGAGCGCCAGGCGGTCCACCAGTTCGGGGCCGAGGCCCGCCTCGGTGCCCCGGGCCACGTCGGTGGCGTTCGCCGCCAGGACGTCGGCCCAGCCGGCGGCGAGCCGGTCGGCGAGCGCCGCGCAGTACCGGTCGTAGCGCACGTCGCCGGGCGGGGGCAGCTCGGCCCGGGCCCGCGTCGCGCCGTCCAGGATCTCGTCCACATCGGTCACCACATGAACTGCCCACCGTCCACGATCAGCTTCTGCCCGGTCAGGTATCCACTCGCCGGCCCGACGAGGAACTCCAGGGCGTCGGCGATCTCCTCGGTGGTGCCGATGCGGCCCCGGGGGATCTCCGCGACCACCGCCGCCCGGGCGGCCGGGTCGTCCAGCCGGAACCGGGTCACCAGCTCGTCGGTCTCGGTCATGCCCGGGATCAGGCAGTTGACCCTGATCCGGGGCGCCAGCTCCAGCGCCAGGCACTTGGTGAGCTGGAGCAGGCCGGCCTTGCTGGCGCAGTAGTTCACGCCGTTGCGGCGGGGGCGGATGCCGGTGGTGGCCCCCACGTTGACGATCACGCCGTCGTGCCCGGCCGCCAGCATCGCGGGCGCGAACGCCCGGGTGAGGTGGAAGACGCCGGAGAGGTTGGTGTCGAGCACCCGCCGCCAGTCCTCGGTCGACATCTCCAGGAACGGCCGGTCGATGTTGATGCCCGCGTTGTTGACCAGCACGGTCGGCGGGCCGTGCTCCGCGAGGACCGTCTCCACGGCGGCGTTGACCGCGTCGGCGTCGCCGACGTCGAGCCGGACCGGGTGGAACGCGGCGCCGAGCTCGGCCGCCGCCGACGCCGCCGCGGCGGCGTCACCCCGGTACGGCGCGACCACCCGGTGCCCCAGCTTGACCAGCCGGCGGCTGAAGGTGAGCCCGATGCCCCGGGTGCCGCCGCTGACGACCGCGAGCGGGCTCATCGCAGCACCGCACCGGAGGCGCGGCCGAGGAACGGCGTCACCTCGTCGACGAGCTGCGGCAGGCGCTCGGGGTCGAAGACGTCGAAGTGCCCCGCGTCGAGCCGCCCGGCGCTCAGCTCCGGCGCCAGTTCCCGCCACCGGGCCTCGGCCTCGGCGCGGAACCCGAACTCCTCGTCGGTGCACATCAGCATCAGCACCCGGCCGGCGTACGACCGTTCGGCCCGGTAGTCGGCGAGGGCGGCGACCTGGGTGTCGAAGACCCGCCGGACCCGCTCGACGGTCGCCGGGGCGGGGCGCGGCCCGAGCATCCCGACGACGGTCTCGCGGACCCGGGCGTCCTCCTCGGCCGTGGCGCGGCGCGGCAGCGGCGTCGCGTCCACCAGCACCAGGTCGGGCAGGTGCCCCCGCTCGGCCAGCCGGACGCACAGCTCCCAGGCGACCGAGCCGCCGAGGGACCAGCCGAGGACGGCCGCCGGGACCGTGCCGTCCGCGTCCAGCGCCTGCGCCGCCGCGTCGGCCATCTCGGCGATGCTGAGTTCCGGCTCCTCGTCGGGCAGCAGGCCGGCCGCGCGTACCGCCGCGACGTTGTGGGTCTTGCCGATGGCCGCGGCGAGCCGCAGGTAGGGGTGCAGCCCGCCGCCGGCGCCCGGCAGCAGTACGCACGCCGGTCGGGCGCCCCGCCGCAGCAGGGGGACCAGCCGGCCGGGCAGCCTGGTCGTCACGGCGTCACCGCCGCATCGTCGCCGCCCCGCCCCGCGCGGACGAGCCCCGCCAGGGTGGCCACGGTGGGCGCGGCGAAGAAGTCGACAAGCGGCACCGCCACCCCGTAGCGCTCCTGCACCTCGGCGAGGGTGGTGAAGATGTTCAGCGAGTGTGCGCCGTACTCGATGAGCGGGCGGTCCGGCCGGATGCCCTCGACGTCGAGCACCCCGCCCCACAGCCCGGCCAGCTCCCGCTCCAGGTCGTCGGCGTACGCGACCTCGGCGGTGTCGGCGCTCTGCTGCTCGACCAGCAGCTCGTCGGCGAGCCGCAGCAGGGCGTCGCGGTCGGTCTTGCCGGTCGGCGTGGTCGGGACCCGGTCGACCGGGAAGATCCACAGGGGACGCATGTAGACCGGCAGCGCCGTGGTCAGCCGTTGGCGGACCTGTTCCGGGTCGACGGTCGAGTCCGCGTCGGGACGGACGAACAGCCCGAGTTCCCGGTCGGACCCGGAGCCCCGGACCACGGCCACCGACTGTCGGACGCCGTCGACCTGGTTCGCGACCGCCTCGATCTCGCCCAGCTCGATCCGGTACCCCCGGATCTTGACCTGGGTGTCCATCCGGCCCAGGAAGACCAGGTCGCCCCGGTCGTCGCGGACCACGAGGTCCCCGGTGCGGTACATGGTCGCGTCGGGCGCACCGGAGAACCGGTCGGGCACGAACCGTTCGGCCGTGATCTCCGGGTCGTTGATGTAGCCGTCGGCGGGGCAGTCCCCGCCCAGGAGCAGCTCGCCGGCGACGCCGGGCGGGGCGAGGTGGCCGGTGGCGTCGACCACGTACGCGCTCACCCGCGGGTACGGCTGGCCGATCGGCACGTGGGTCGGCCACACCGCGTCCCGGTACGACAGCCGGTGCGAGGTGACCGCGTGGGTCTCGGTGGGGCCGTACAGGTTGACCAGGGTGCAGTGCGGGTGGGCGAGGAAGAAGTCGCGGATCTCGTCGTCGACGATGAGCTGCTCGCCGGAGACGCACAGGTAGCGCAGCGCGGGCAACCGGGTGCCCCGGCTCGCGGCGGTCTGCACCAGGGGGCGCAGCGCCGCGACCGGCAGGTAGACGTGGGTCACCTCGGTCCTGGCGATCCGGCTGAGGACGGCGGTGAACATCCGCCGGTCGGCCGGCTCGCGGGAGACCACCGTCCCGCCCGCCGCCAGGGTCGGCAGGATCTCCTGGAAGGAGACGTCGAAGCCGAGCGGGGCGTACTGGAGGAAGCGGGTCTCGGCGTCCATGCCGAGGGCCGCGATCTGCCAGCTGGTGAGGTTGGCCAGGGGGCGGTGTCCCATCTGGACGCCCTTGGGCTGCCCGGTGGAGCCCGACGTGTACATCACGTAGATCGGGGCGTCGGGATCGGCCAGCGGGTCGGGCACCGGCTCCGTCGTGGCGGCCAGGTCCGCCACCGCGACCGTGGGCACGTCGGGCACCAGGGCCTCGCCGACGACGAACTCGCAGCCGGCCCGCCGGACCATGTACTCCAGCCGCTCGGCGGGCAGGCCCGGATCCAGGGGGAGGTACGCCGCGCCCCGGCGGAGGATGGCCAGGATGGCGGTCACCGTGTCGCAGAGCGTCGTCGCGGCGAGGCCCACCACGGCCCGGGGGCCCACGCCGTGCGCGGCGAGCCCGGCGCTGATCCGCTCGGCCTCGGCCAGCAACTGGCGGTAGTCGAGCCGGCGGGTCGGGTCCTCGATCGCGGGGGCGTCGGGTCGCTGCCGGGCCGCCGCCGTCACCCAGTCCCACGGCGTGTCGCCGGTCAGCGGGCTGGTCCAGCCGTCGGAGCGGACGCTGGCCGTGGCGGAGGCGTCGGCGAAGAGGTCACCGAGCCGTTGCGAGCCGTCCCGGACCGTTCCGCGTACGGCGTCGCGCAGCGAGGTGAGCAGCCCGTCGGCGACGACGGGTGCGATGAGCTGCCGGTCGTACTCGAGTTCGAGCAGCCAGCGGCCGTCGACGGGGGTGGCGCCCAGCCAGAGGTCGAACTTGGCGGTGCCGTTGCCGGGCTCCAGGACCCGCAGCACGGCCCCGCCCGGTTCGGGTGTGAAGGTGTCCTGCATGGCGAGCATCGCCGAGAACAGCGGGTTGCGGTTGCTGGATCGGTCGGGCCGTACGTCGGCGACGAGCCGGTTGAAGGTGACGTCGACGTTCGCGCGGCAGAAGTCGATGGACTCCCGGACCACCTTGCCGAGATGCTCGTCGACGGTGCGGCTCCACTCCACGTCGACGGTGACCGGCAGCGTGTTGACGAAGAAGCCGCCCAGGTCGAAGGCGCCGATCGTGCGGCGGGCCATGAACGGGCTGCCGACCAGGACGCTGGACACGTTGCCGTGCCGGGCCAGCACGGTGCCGTAGATGCCGGAGAAGAAGACGAAGGGGGAGATCTCCAGCCGCCGGCAGGTCTCCGACAGCGCGGCCGTCTCGGCCGCGCTCAGGTACCAGCTGACCCGGTCGCCGGTGAACTCCGTCTGCGCGGCGCGGCCGGGCAGGGGGGCCAGCACCAGGGGCGGGACCTCCCGCAACCGGGCCGCCCACTCCCGGGACCGGTCGACGACGCGGTCGGAGGTGGCGGTGCGGTTCTGCGCCGCCAGCTCCTTGACGAAGGCCTTCTCGCGGGCGGCGCGCCGCTGCTCGACCTCCGCCCCGGCGAGGCGGCCGGACAGTGCCTCCTGGAGGTCCCGCACCAGGGGCCCCATCGACACGCCGTCGAGGATGATGTGGTGGTCGCAGAGGATGACGGCCACCCGGGGCTCGTCGACGCAGCGGACGACGGCGAAGCGGTACGCGGGGCCGTTGGCCAGGTCGAACTCGGGTCGGCCGATCCGCCGCTGCGCCGCGCCGACGGCCTCCTCGAAGTCGCGCAGCCGAGCCGTGACCCGTTCGAGCGGGAAGTCCTCCGGACCCGGCGGCGGGGTGAGCCGCGCGTGCATCTCCGGGAGCAGCCCGAAGACCTGGCGCATCGCCGGCTGGACGGCGACCACCGTGGCCAGCGCGCGTTCGATCGTCTCGTCGGGGATCGACGGGTCGATGTCGAAGCGGACGAGCTGGTTGTAGACGGCGCGGCCGGGCGAGCGTTCGTTGACGACCAGCAGCCCCTTCTGCGACTCGGTGATCGGCAGTCGCACCGGCCCGGTGTCCGTCGCGGGTTCCGTCCCGGCCGTCGTGGTCACCGTGCGCCCCCGGTCTCGGCGCCCACGGCGCTCAGCTCGCGTAGCCACTGCTTGAGGTCACCGACGGTGCGGAGGTCCACCAGGCGGGTGGCGTCGATCTCCGCGTCGTCGTCGTCGGCCAGCTCGACGGCGAGCCGCAGCAGGGACAGCGATTCGAGGCCGGCCTCCAGCAGGGGGGTCGAGTCGTCGAAGGCCACCGACGCGTACTTCGCGATCGTCGTGTCGAGGTCAGCTGGAGTCGTCATCCCTGCTTCCCGTTCACCTGAGGTCGGCCGCGCCGCAATGATCGGAAACCGGGCGAGGAGCCGGGCCGCCGATCGAGGTGGGGGTCGACTGAATTTGCGCTTGAAAGTTCTACGGGTCCGAGCATCCCGGCGCCGATGTTCTCTCGATGTTCCCGGGATGGAATGTCGTTGGTCGCTGATTCGGGTGGCATCCCGGAGCCCGTCCGGTACCGGGCGGAGGCGGCGTAAAAGGGGCGCTGGCCAGTGGCGCGAGCCTGGAGGCGGGGCCCGGCGGGGCGGCAATGCCGCCGTAATCGCCTCAGATGCGGCACCGGGCGACAGAAACCCCCGTACGTATTATTCGGGTCCCCGGTGGGCTGCCGTGGCCGCCGCCGGAAGGGCCGGCCGACGCACTGACGTGAGGATGGACACGTTCCCCCGGATGACCTATGGTGCAACCAGCGCAACGCAGAGTATTCCCATAAGGTGCGAAAAGGACTTTCCGCGATTGTTGGAGCCGCCTGCCGATACCCGTACGACCACCCTGTCAACGCGCGGACCCCGATGACCTGCGACTCCGTTCAGCCCCGGCGACCGGTCCGATCGGAATTGCCGGCGATGGCCGGGGCGGAAGTGCGGGATCGGTCCCCGACCCGCCCGGCATTGCGTGTCAGCTAATTGACAAGCACGGTCGGGTAAATGGTCCCTTATCGTTTGTCCGGGTGCTGTGCGAACTCCGCGGCGGAGTTCTGATTCACTTCTCCCAATTCAAGACCGTGCGAGGGATTGTCGTGGCCACAGCTCAAACCACAGCGCAGGCGGATCCGCCCGGAGCCAGGCGAAACGAATGGATTCTGGTCATCTTCACGGGCACTACCAACATCGCCGACGCGGTGGCCCGGATCGCCCTCCCGCTGCTCGCCGCCCAGATCAGTCGATCACCCGTCGTCGTCACCGCCGTCGCGGCCATCATGAGCCTGCCGTGGTTGGTGGCCGCGCTGCACGTCGGCGTCTTCGTCGACCGGATGGACCGGCGGGCCCTGCTGATGGGCGCCGAGATCGCCCGGATGGTCGCCGTCGGCGCGCTCCTCGTCGCCGTGCTCGCCGCGAGCCCCACCCTGGCGTTGATCTACGCCGCCGCCCTGGTCATCGGCCTGGCCGACGTGGTGGCCGGGATCGCCGGAGTCTCCATCGTCCCGTCGGCCGTGCCGAAACACCGCTGGGAGACCGCCAACGCGCGGATCACGGCCCTGGAATACCTGTTCAACGGCTTCGCCGGGCAGCCGATCGGCGGCTTCCTGGTGGCGGTCGGGTTCGGGCTCGCGCTCAGCGTCACCGGGTTCGCCTACGTGGCCGGCGCGGTCCTGCTGCTCCTGTTGGTCGGCAACTTCAAGGTCGCGGCCCCCGAGCGCAAGCGCTCGGTCAACGAGGACATCCGCGAGGGCCTCCGGTTCCTCTGGCAGCACCGGCTGCTCCGGACGATGGCGCTGCTCATCGCGATCATGGCCGGCTGCTGGGCGGCGTGGCTCGCCCTCATCCCGGTCTACGCCGTCGGCGGCCCGCTCGGCCTCGACGAACGGCAGTACGGCTTCCTGCTCACCGGCCTCGGCGCGGGCGGGGTGATCGGCACCGTCATCGTCGGGCCGGTCAACCGGTGGATCGGCCGACGCTGGTCCATGTTCACCGACATCGTCGGCGCCTTCGCCCTCGTCGCGGCCCCGGCGCTGCTGCCCGCCGCGCCGTCCAGCGCCTGGGCCATCGGCGCCGCGGCGTTCCTCGCCGGCGCCGGCGGCACGATGTGGACGGTCAACTCCCGGTTCATCACGCAGTCCCTGGTGCCGGCCGACATGCTCGGTCGGTTCAGCGCCGCGAGCCGCCTCGTGGCCTGGGGCATGACCCCGGTCGCCGCGATCCTCGCCGGCATCCTCGCCGAGTTCTTCTCCTACCAGGTGGCGTTCGGCTTCTTCGCGGTGCTCTGCGTACTGCTGATCTACCCGTTCTTCAAGGTGGTCACCCGGGAGCGCATGGCTGAGGTCGACGGCCCGGCCGCCGCCCCGGCGTCCGGCGACCCGGACGACAGCGGGGGCGCCGGCACCGCCGACGACGGTGGGGACCTGCCGGAGGCGGCGACCACCGGCGGCTCCCGGTGAGCGCGGACGACCCGACGCTCTTCCAGGGGTTCACCGACACGGTCCGCCGCCATCCCGACGCCCCGGCGCTGCGCGTCGCCGGGCACGAGCTGACGTACGCCGAACTCCTGGACCGGGTCGAGCGGCTGGCCACCCGGCTGGTCGCCCTGCACGGCCGCCCGCCCCGGGTCGTCGGGCTCTGCGCGTCGCGCAGCCTCGCGGCGTACGTCGGCTATCTCGCCACGCTGCGGCTGGCCGCGACCGTCGTGCCGCTTGGCCCCGACGCGCCGGCGGAACGGATCCGGCGGACCTGCGCCCACGCCGGGGTGGACGCCCTGCTCTCCGACGACGCGGGCGGCCGGGTGGCCGACGAGGCGGCCGGGCCGGTCGGCGTCCTGCACCTGCCCGACACCCCGGAGCAGCGCTGGTACGACGTGCCGGCCGAGCGGTGGACCGACGCGTACGCCGGCGGCCCCGACGACGTCGCGTACACCCTGTTCACCTCCGGATCCACCGGCACGCCCAAGGGGGTGCCGATCCGGCACCGCAACCTCGCCCCCTACCTCGCGCACTGCGTGCAGGCCTACCAGGTGGGGCCGGGGTCGCGGCTGTCGCAGACCTTCGAGCTGACCTTCGACCCGTCGGTGTTCGACATGTTCGTCGCCTGGTCGTCCGGTGCGCTGCTGGTGGTCGCCGCGCCCGGCGACACCCTGGCCCCCGTCCGCTACGTGAACGACAACCAGATCACCCACTGGTTCTCCGTACCGTCGGTGATCTCCCTGGCCCGCCGCCTGCGCACCCTGCGTCCCGGCAGCATGCCGGGCCTGCGGTGGAGCCTCTTCGCCGGTGAGCAGCTCACCCTGGCCCAGGCGCGGGCGTGGGCGGACGCCGCGCCGGGCAGCACCCTGGAGAACCTGTACGGGCCCACCGAACTCACCGTCACCTGCACCCGCTACCAGCTTCCCGCCGATCCGGCGCGGTGGCCCCGCACCAGCAACGACACCGTGCCGATCGGGCGGATCCATCCGCACCTGGAGGGGGTCCTGCTGGCGGCCGACGGGGCCGCCGGGGACGACGGCGAGCTCTGCGTGCGGGGCGGCCAGCGGTTCGACGGCTACCTCGACCCCGCGCAGAACCCCGGCCGGTTCGTCGACCACGACGGCCGCCAGTCGACGCCGGTCGACGGCCCGCCCGGCCCGGCGAGCTGGTACCGGACGGGGGACCGGGTCCGCCGGGAGGACGGCGAGCTGGTCCACCTGGGGCGGCTCGACGACCAGGTCAAGATCCACGGCTACCGCATCGAGCTGGGCGAGATCGAGTCCGTCCTGCGCCGGCACCCGGGGGTGCACGACGTCGTCGTCCTGGCGCTGCCCGGTGCCGGAGCGGTCGAGCTGCACGCGCTCTACACCTGCGACACCGTGGCGGAGGCGGCCCTGGCGGAACTGGTGGCCGACCACCTGCCGCCCTACATGGCGCCGGCGCGGTACCACCGGGTCGAGTTCTTCCCGGTCAACGCCAACGGCAAGGTCGACCGCCGGCGGCTGGCAGCGGACGTCGGACTGGTCTGAGCGGCGCCGACTCCCACCACGCTCACGAATCGAGAGCAGAGATGCCCATCCCGCGGCAAGCACCACCCGCCCGCCTGCGTTTCCGGTTGATGGGGCCGGTGGAGTTCCACGACGGCGTCCAGTGGCGGGGGATCGGCTCGGCGAAACAGCGCGCGTTGCTGGCGATGCTGCTGCTCAAGGCCGATCAGGTGGTGTCGCTCGAACAACTGGTGGCCGAACTCTGGGACGACAACCCGCCGGCCTCGGCCAGCGGCCTCGTCGCCGGGTACGCGTGGCGGCTGCGCCGCGCCCTGAACGACCGCGACGGCCGCGTCCTGACCACCCGCAGTCCCGGCTACCGCCTGGTGGTCGCCGCGGAGACGATCGACATCGGCGAGTGCGAGCGGCTGATCAGGCAGGCCCACGCCGATCTCGCGGCCGGCCTGCCGGACGCCGCCGTCGAGGGGTTCGACGCGGCGCTGGCGCTGTGGCGCGGCGCCCCGCTGGCCGACGTCCGGCCGACCCCGCTGGTGATGGCCGAGGTGGCCCGCCTGGAGGAGACCCGGATCGCGACGGTCGAGGCCCGCATCGGCGCCGAGCTGGAGCTGGGCCGGCACGGCATGCTGCTGCCGGAACTCAAGGTGCTCGTCAGCCAGCATCCCCTGCGGGAGCGCCTGCACGCCCACCTGATGACCGCCCTGTACCGCGACGGCCAGCAGGCGGTCGCCCTGGGCGCGTACCGCGACCTGCGGCGGTTGCTGGTCGACGAGCTGGGCATCGAGCCCAGCGAGTCCCTGCGCGACCTGGAACAGCGGATCCTGCGCAACGATCCGGCGCTGCGGCTGCACCACCCCGGGGCCCGCCCACCCGTGCGGGTGGTCACGCCGAGCCCGCCGGCCTCCCGGTTCCCCGCCGACCCGGTGGCCCTGCACGGGCGGGGGGTCGAGCTGGGCCGGCTGGTCAAGGGAGTGCGGTCCGGGCGGCCGGGCGTGGTCCAGGGGCTGGCCGGCGCCGGCAAGACCGCCCTGGCGGTGCGCGCCGCGCACGAGCTGGCCGCGGAGCACCCGGGCGGGTCGGTGTTCGTGCCCATGGGCGGGGGGACACCCGACGGGCCGGCGGAGGCCGCCCGGGCGGTGCGGGTCCTGGCCGAGGCGCTCGGGTTGTCGTCGCCGACGGGCGACCACCCCGCGTCGGGCTGGTCCGCCCTGTTGACCGGCCGTCGGGTCGTGGTCGTCCTCGACGACGTGGCGACCGCCGCCCAGGTACGCGTCCTCGGGCCGGTGCCCGTCGGATGCGCCCTGATCGTCACCTCACGCTCCGGGATGACCACCCTCGACGGGGCCACCCGGGTCTCCGTCGGCGCCCTGGACACGGACGACGCGCTCGACGTGCTCCGGTACCACCTCGGCGCCGAGCGGGTGGACGCCGAGCCCGAGGCGGCGCGGACGCTCGTGCAGCGCTGCGACGCACTGCCCCTGGCCCTGCGGATCGTGGCCGCCCGGCTGGCGACGCGGCAGAACTGGTCGCTCGCCGCCTTCGCCGCCCGGCTGGCCGATCCCGCCGCCCGGCTCGACGCCCTGGTCTGCGAGTCGATGTCGATCCGGGACTGCCTCGCCGGCGCGGTACGGGTGCTGACCCGGTACGGCGACGGCGACGGTGTGGCGCTGCGGGCCCTGCGGCTGCTGAGTCGACTGGACCGGGGCCTGGTCGGCGTGTCGAACCTCGCCGCGCTGTCGGGCCAGCCGATGGCCGCCGCCGAGGTCGCCGCCGAACGCCTGGTCGACGCGGGGCTCGCCGAGGCGCTGCCCGACGGCCGCTACCGGATCCCCGAGCTCGTCCGTGCCCACGTACGCGAACTGGGCCGCAGCCCGGAGTGCGACCAGGTCGTGGCCCTGCGCGGTCAGCATCCCACCACGACTGCCCGACCGCGCCGGTGAGCCGGCCCGGACGGGCACGCGGCACGGCGGCCCGGCTGCCGGCGGGTGATCGTCGCCGGGTCGGCCGTCGGACGGGCCGGTCAGGCGACGGCGATCGCCTCGATCTCGATGATCCACTCCGGGTCGAAGATTCCGGTGACGATCACCGTCAGGGCGGGGCGGTGTGCGCCGAGCACCTCGTTGCGGACCTTGGTGTTGACGTCGGCGTGCCGGCGGTCGGCCAGGAACGTGGTCACCTTGACCAGATTGTCGACGTCCATGCCGGCGTCGGCGAGGACGGCCCGGATGTTGTCCCAGACCAGCCGGCACTGCGCCTCGGGGGTGGCCGGGACGTGGCCGTCCCGGGACTGGGGGATCTGCCCGCTGATGAACAGCATCCGCCCGGCGGTCTGGACCTCCAGCGCGTTGTGGTAACCGCCCGTGGCCTCCGGCACCGACTCGGGGTTGATCGGCCTCATCTGCATGGTCTCGATCACGTGTAGTCCTTCCGATTGTCCGGGGAATCCGGATTACGGACTGTGACCTTAGTCTAAAGGTCGTCCCGGGGGACCGAATCCCGGACGGACCGGAACCGCGTCTCGCCCGGGTGTCTTCTGGTACCCGGATCGGGGTCCGACCCAACCTTTCCGGGGGGTGTCTTCGGCGTGGGAACGTCAGCTACGGGCGGGAGGCCCCTCCGGGCTCGTCGGCGGTGTGCCTCATCGCGGCGGCGCGGCCCGGCGTGTAGCCGTACTCCCGGGCGAAGGCGGCGATGAAGGCGGACGGGCTGGCGTAGCCGATGCGGTGGGCGACCTCCCCGACGGGCCGGGTCTCCAGCAGCGCCAGCGAGGCACGCAGGCGCAGCTTCGTCCGCCACTGCGAGTACGACATGCCGAACTCGCGGGTGAAGTCGCGTTGCAGGGTCTTGACGCTGACGTGCAGGCGTTCGGCCCACTCGGCGAGGCCGGTGGTGTCACCGGGGTCGTGTGCCAGCGCCATGGCGACCGTCACCGCGACGCCGGGCCGGCCGGCCTGCCGGTCGTCGGCCGGGTGGGACGGGACGCCGATGCCGGCCATGATGCGGCCGCGGGCCTCGGGGGCGTCCCGCTCGTCGTACCCGGGGTCGGTGAGCGCGAGGACGAGCCGTGCCGCCTCGGCGTCGATGGCGGCGACGCCGGCCCGCAGCCCGTCGAGGGCGGCGGGCACCTCGCGCAGGCAGATCCGGTAGACGGTCTGCCGGTCCGCCGCCTGCACCTCGTGGGTCACCGCCCGGTGGGCCCAGAACACCTCGTCGGGGCCGATGAAGCTGGTGTGCCGGCCGTGCCGGGCGGAGAGCAGGCCGTCGGGCGACCAGTAGAGCTGGTGCAGGAAGTCCTGCCGGTTCTCGCCGAACGCCAGGCGGGTCACCGAGCGGTATCTCAGGACGAGGATGCCGTCGGGTTGGCCGAGGCCGTAGCCGAACTCCTCGCAGCTGACGGGATCCGCCGCGAGGGACTCCGTGACGGTGACGCTCTGACCTCTCCCCGACATGGGTTGACCTCTCGTCGACATCCCGGAACCTTTGGTAAGGCTAGCCTAAGCTTTGCAGCCCAGCGGGGCTGCCACCCCCTTGCAGCCCCTCGAAGGATCAGTAGATGTCCGTACGACAGCACTGGCGTCTGGCCGCCGCCGCCCTGGCGCTCGCCGTGGTCACCGGTTGCGGCTCCGACGGCGCCGAATCCGCCGCGACGTCCGACGGCTCCGCCGGGACCCGCGTCTTCTCCGCCGACAACGGCGAGATCACCATCCCGGTCGACCCTGAGCGCGTCGTCGCCACCGGATACGCGGTGCCGGTCCTCATCGAGGCGGACGCCGCCCTGGTGGGGATCTCCACCTGGAAGCGCGGCCTGGCGATGATGACCGCGCAGGACCGGGCCACCTACGACCGGCTGCCCAAGGTGGCCGGCGAGGCGGCCGCCGAGACCAACTACGAGGCCATCGCCGCCGCCAAGCCGGACCTCATCGTGATCGGCGTGCCGAAGCCCGTCCTCGGCGACATCGACATGAAGCGGCTCGAGAGCATCGCGCCCGTCGTGGCGATCGGCCCGACGGTCCCCGACGCCTGGCGCGAGCTGTCCCGCCGCCAGTCCGACGCCGCCGGGCGCACCACGCACTTCCAGGCGGCCAAGGACGCGTACGAGAAGAAGGCGGGGGAGCTGAAGGCCAAGTACGGCGACGCCCTCGCCAGCCTCAAGTTCGGGCACGTCGGCGCGTACGGCGACATCTCCAAGGGCACGTTCCACCGCGAGTTCGCCAAGTCGTGGGGCACCAACATCGCCCAGGACGTGGGCGTGACCTACTACGGCGAGGTCAAGGAGAAGGGCGGGGGCGGGCTCGAAGTCACCGAGTACCCGGCGATCGAGGAACTGCCGGAGAGCCTCGGCGCGGCCGACGCGATCACGTACACGCTCCAGCCCGACGGCACCCCCGCCGAGGCGGTGAAGCAGGTGCTCGACTCCGCACTGTGGAAGAACCTGCCCGCGGTCAAGGCCGGCCGGGTGTTCCCGTTGCAGTACACGGAGGCGGCGACGTACGAGTCTGCCCTCAGGACCCTCGACTCCGTCGACAAGGCGTTCGCGCCGCTGCTCGCGTCATGACCGCCGACCGCCACGATCCGGCCGGCCGGGTCGCCGCCCACCACCGCGCCGGCAGCGGTACGGCCCGGATCGGCTACCCGATCGGGGTGCGCGGCGTCCGGGTCGTCGCCCGGCGGCAGCTGACCCCGCGCATGCTGCGGCTGACCCTCGGCGGCCCGGCCCTCGCCGACTTCCACACCTACCAGGCGGACGACCACGTCAAGATCGTCTTCCCCGACCCGGACGGCACCCGCCGCGACCCCGTCCCGGACGGCCGGGGCATGCTCGACTGGCCACGCCCGCTGCCGACCACCCGCAAGTACACGGTGCGCCGGTACGACCCCGCCACCAACGAACTCGACCTGGACTTCGTGCTGCACGACGGCGGCGTCGCCTCGACGTGGGCGGCCACGGCGGCCGTGGGCGACGAGGTGACGATCGCGGGCCCGCCCGGAGCGAAGGCGTTCCCGCACACCTACGACCACTACGTCCTCGCCGTCGACGCCACCGCCCTGCCGGCCGTCGCGCGGTGGCTGGAGGAAGCGCCGGCCGACGTGTCGGCGCACCTGGTGGCCGAGGTCGACGACGCCGCCGAACGGGGCTACCCGCTGGCGCCGCGCGACCGGGTGGCCGTGACGTGGCTGGTACGCGAGGGCACCGGGTCGACGCTGGCGGAGGAGGTGCGGTCGCTGCGCCTGCCGGCCGGGCGTACGTTCCTCTTCGCGGCCGGCGAGGCGACCGACATCAGGCCCCTGCGCGCCTGGAGCCGGGACCGCCTGGACTCGCTGATCACCGGGTACTGGAAACGCGGGATCGCCGGGCTTGAAGACTGACCTGCCCCGACGGGCGACGCTCCTGCTCGTGTCCGCCGCGCTGCTCGTCGTCGCGGCGGGCACGAGCATGGCCGTGGGGGCGCGCCCCGTCGCGCCGGCCGAGGTGTGGCGGGCGCTCACCGACTTCGCGGGCACCACCGACCACCTCGTCGTACGCGACATCCGGCTGCCCCGCACGATCCTCGGCGTCTGCGTCGGCGCCGCCCTCGGCGCGGCCGGCGTGCTGATCCAGACCCTGACCCGCAACCCGCTGGCCGAGCCCGGGATCCTCGGCGTGACCGCCGGGGCCGGTTTCGCGATCAACCTGGGTGTCCTGGCGGGCGTCGCCGGGTCACAGGCCGGTCAGCTCGGCCTCGCGGTGGCCGGTGCCGTCGCCGCGGCGGTCGCGGTCCACGCCGTCGGGCGCTCCTCGCCGCTGCGGCTGGTCCTCGCCGGCGTCGCGCTGAGCTGGGTCCTGATGGGCGTCTCGCTCGGCCTGCGGCTGACCTTCCCCGACGTCTTCGACCGGTACCGGTTCTGGTCGGTGGGGGCGATGGCCGGCACCGAGCAGACCCCGTTGGTCCTGCCCGTGCTTGTGACCGTGGCCGGCCTGGTCGCCGCGATGGTCGCGGCCCGGCCGTTGAACGCGCTGGCGCTCGGCGAGCACGTCGCCCACGCGCTCGGCGCCCACGTGACGCGGATCAGGGTCACCGTCCTGGTGCTCGTCACGCTGCTCACCGGAGTCGCCACGGCCGTCGCCGGGCCGATCGCGTTCGTCGGCCTCATGGTGCCGCACCTGGCGCGGCGGCTCGCCGTCGACTCGATTCCCTGGATCATGGCGTACTCGATGCTGCTCGGCCCGTTCCTGCTGCTCGCCGCCGACGTCGGGTCGCGGATCCTGCTGCCCACGGGCGAGGTGCCGGTGTCGATCGTCACGGCGTTCCTGGGCGGCCCGGTGCTGATCTGGGCCGTCCGTCGCTACGGCACGGCGGCGCTGTGAGCACGCTGACGCTGCGGGCTGGGCCGGTGATGGTCGAGGTCGAACGGCGTACCGCCGTCGTGACGTCGGCGCTCGTCGCGGTCGCCGCAGCCCTCGCCCTGCTGGGGCTCTGCCAGGGGCAGGACTGGGCCAGCCCGGCGGAGGTGCTCACCGCACTGACCCGGGGCGGCGAGTCCGCCTTCGTGATCCGGGAGTGGCGGCTGCCCCGGGTGGCCGCGGCGCTGGTCTTCGGCGCCTCCCTCGGGCTCGCCGGGGCGGTCTTCCAGAACCTGACCCGCAACGCGCTGGGCAGCCCGGACGTCATCGGCCTCGACGCGGGCGCGTACACCGGGGCGCTGGTGGCGATCACGGTGCTGAACGGCACCGCCGGGCAGCTCGCGGCGGGCTCGGTGGCCGGCGGACTGCTGGCCGCCGCGGTCATCTACGTGCTGTCGCTGGACTCCGGGCTCAGCGGCCTCCGGCTGATCGTCGTCGGAATCGCCGTCAACGCGATGCTGACGGCGCTCAACTCCTGGATCGTCCTGCGGGCCGAGATCGACGTGGCGCTCGCCGCGACCGGGTGGAGCGCCGGCTCGCTCAACGGCGTCGACTGGGCCGAGGTCCGTCTCCCGTTCGCCGTCATCGGGCTGTTCGTGCTGCTGCTCGTCGTGATCTCCCACGCCATGCACCAGGCGGCGCTGGGCGACCAGGTCGCCCGCACCACCGGCGTACGCCTGGGCCGGCTCCGGCTGCTGATGGTCCTGGCCGGCGTCGGCTGCACCGCGACCGTGACCGCGATCGCCGGGCCGGTGGTGTTCATCGCCCTCGCCGCGCCCCAGATCGGTCGGCGGCTCGTGCGGGCCGCCGGGGTGCCCCTGGTGCCGGCGGCGCTGACCGGCGGGGTGCTGCTGCTGGCCGCCGACCTCGTCGCGCAGGTGCTGCTGGCGCCGGTCGCGCTGCCGGTCGGCGTGGTCACGACGGCCATCGGCGGCTGCTATCTCATCTGGCTGCTCGGCATGGAGGTGAAACGACGGTGACCAGCCGCCTGACCGCGGAGGACGTCACGCTCGGCTACGGCGAGCGGGTGGTGTCGACGCGGGTGAGCCTGGCCGTGCCGGACGGCACGTTCACGGCAATTGTCGGGCCCAACGCGTGCGGGAAGTCGACGTTGCTGAAGGCGTTCGTCCGGCTGCTCACGCCCTCGTCGGGCACGATCCGCCTCGACGGCCGGGACGTCGCCGAGCACCGGCCGAAGCGGTTCGCGCGTCAGGTCGGCTTCCTGCCCCAGGGCCTCGTCGCCCCGGAGGACATCGTCGTCCGGCGGCTCGTCGCCCGGGGCCGGTACCCGCACCAGTCCCTGCTCGCCACCGGGTCGGCCGCCGACGAGGAGGCCGTCCGGTCGGCCATGGCGGTGGCCGGCGTCACGGACCTCGCCGAGCGGCCCGTCGAGGAGCTCTCCGGGGGCCAGCGGCAACGGGTCTGGATCGCGATGGTGCTGGCCCAGGAGACGCCGTACCTGCTGCTCGACGAGCCCACCACCTTCCTCGACATCACCCACCAGTACGAGCTGCTGGCGCTCTTCGCGCGGCTGCGCGACGAGGGGCGCACGATCGTCGCCGTCCTGCACGACATCAACCAGGCGTGCCGGTTCGCCGACCACATCGTGGCGATGAAGGACGGCCGGGTCGTCGCGCAGGGGCCGCCGGCCGACGTGGTGGACGCCGCCCTCATGCGCGAGGTGTTCGGCCTGCCGAGCCTGGTGATGCCGAACCCGGCGACGGGGACCCCGATGGTGGTGCCGACCGTCTGACTCCGGGGTTGACCTGAAGCGGGATTGAGGTTGTCGGATGGGGACATGCGTGCCATTCGGCTTCACGAGTTCGGTCCCCCCGGAAACCTGGTGCTCGACGACCTGCCCGACCTGACACCCGGCCCCGGCCAGGTCCGGATCGCGGTGTCGGCCAGCGGCGTGCACCTGCTCGACACGACCCTGCGCCGGGGCGAGGCCGGCGGCCCGCTCCCGCTGCCCGACCTGCCCACCATCCCCGGCCGGGAGGTCGCCGGCGTCGTCGACGAGCTGGGCGAGGGCGTGGACGGGGCGTGGCGCGGGCGGCGGGTCGTCGCGCACCTGGGCATGGTGCCGGGCGGGTACGCCGAGCAGGCGGTCACCGACGTCGGCTCCCTGTACGCCGTACCGCCGGGGCTGACCGACGCTGAGGCGGTGGCCGCGGTCGGCACGGGCCGTACGACACTCGGGATCTTCGGCCTGGAGCCGCCGACGGCGGACGACGTCGTCTTCGTGCCGTCGGCGGCCGGCGGGGTCGGCTGGCTGCTGGCGCAGGCCGCGCGGACGACCGGCGCCACCGTGGTGGCGGCGGCGCGCGGCGCCGACCGGACGGCGAAGCTGCGCGAGCTGGGCGCGGACCTCGTGGTGGACTACGGCCAGCCGGACTGGGTCGGGACGGTGCGGGACCGGGTCGGCGGCCTGAGCCTGGTGTACGACGGGGTGGGCGGCGCGGTGGGCCGGGCCGCCCTGGAGCTGACGCGGCCGGGCGGCCGGTTCATGATGTTCGGCTGGTCGGCCGGCGAGGCGACCCGGATCGACACCGGCGACGTCATCGGTCGGGGCCTGACCGTGGGCTGGCTGGGTCAGCGGCTTCGCGCCCTGCCCGGCGGCATCCCGGCGCTGGCCGCCCGGTCGCTGGAGCTGGCCGGGCAGGGCTGGTGGCGACCGCTGGTCTCGACCTACCCGCTGGCCGACGCCGCCACCGCGCACGCCGACCTGGAGGGACGCCGGGCGCTCGGCAAGGTGGTGCTCACCGTCGCACGCTGACCCGGCGCCTCAGCCGGCCGGCCGGCGGGCCACCAGGTACGCCTGCGGCGTGCGCTCCGGCTGGCTCCCGAAGGCCTCGGGCTCGCGCACCAGCCGGACGCGGACGTCCAGCCCCGCGTCGGTCAGCAGCTCGGCGACCCGGTCCGGTCGGCGGCGCCGGAATTCCAGCGAGACCGGGTGGCCGAGCGCCTCGGTCAGGTGCAGCGGCTCGTCGCCGACCTGGAACGCCAGGACCAGGTGACCGCCGGGCGTCAACGTCCGGTGGAAGTCCGCGAAGGTGGCCGGGAGCAGGTCGTCCGGGACGTGGATGGTCGAGTACCAGGCCACGACGCCGCTGAGGGAGGCGTCGGGCAGCCCCAGATCGGGCATCGCGCCCACGTCGAAGCGCAGGTCGGGGTGGACCCGGCGGGCGACCTCGACCATCCGCGGGGAGAGGTCGATGCCGAACGCGTCGAGCCCGAGCCCGTGCAGGTACCCGGTGAGCCGGCCGGGGCCGCAGCCGACGTCGGCGACGGGCCCGTTCCCGGCGGCGCGCACGAGGTCGGCGAAGGCGGTGAGGACCGCCCGCTCCCACGGGTTGGCGACCAGCTCGTCCTGGAACCGCTCGGCGTAGTCGACGGCCAGGGCGTCGTAGGACGATCGGGTGTCATGCGGGTGCTCGGATTCGATCACGCCCAGGCACGCTACCGGTCCTGCGCGCCGAACGGCGAACACCTGCGCTACGCGGCGTAGGCAGACGTAACGAGATTCGTGCACAAGACGCTGCGCCGGCAGTCCGCGCGGATTCCCACTGGCGGGAATAGGCTCCGTCGTATCGGCGGCCAGCACGGCGATGGCCATCGCGTACCGGAGGTCGGACGCGGATCGAGGGGGCGCGTCCGGCGCCGGTGTCGCTGCCTCCCGTCGCGGCCCGGCTCCGTCAGCTCCCCGGGAGTTGCTCGGCCCTCGTGACCACCCGGTCGATCAGGCCGTACTCGCGGGCCTGCTCGGCGGTGAACCACCGGTCGCGGTCCCAGTCCCGCTGGATCTCCTCCAGGCTGCGCCCGCTGTGCCGGGCGATCAGCTCCTGCATTGTCTGCTTCACGTGCAGCATGTTCTCCGCCTGGATCGTGATGTCCGCGGCGGTGCCGCCCATCCCGCCGGACGGCTGGTGCATCATGATCCGTGAGTGGGGCAGCGCGTAACGCTTGCCGGCCGTGCCCGCGCAGAGCAGGAACTGCCCCATCGAGCCGGCGAAGCCGAGCGCCACCGTCGCCACGTCGTTGCGGACGAACCGCATCGTGTCGTAGACGGCCATGCCCGCGCTGACCGAGCCACCCGGCGAGTTGATGTAGAGCACGATGTCCCGCTCCGGATCCTCGGCGGCGAGCAGCAGCATCTGGGCGCAGATCTGGTTCGCCGAGGCGTCGGTGACCTCGGTGCCGAGGAAGATGATGCGCTCCTTCAGCAGCCGGTCGAACACCTGGTCGCCGAAGGACGGCTGCCCACCGTCAAACATCCGTACGTCGAGACCGATCATCGCGTCCGCCCTTCCGGCACTGCCGGCGGGCGACCGGAGGGGCGCCCGGGGGACCGGCACCTCCAGCCTGCGTGGAACGTGACGCGCGGGGCCAGCCATTCTGCCGGCGGCAGATCAGCCGACGGCAGATCAGCCGACGGCAGAACCGGCCGGCCTAGACGACGGTCAACGTCCGCGTGCCCGCCCGTGTCCGCCCGCAGCCCAGCGCGACGCGGGTACGCGGACCGGAGCGCCCGCCCACGGCGGAGGTGGGCCGCCCGACCCGCAGGGTCGTGCCGCCCGAACGCGGAGCCAGGTGGAGCAGGGGGCCGCCGGCCCGGGGAGCGACCCGCACGGCCGGGGCGGCGGCGTCGGGCCGGCCGACCTCCGCCCGCTCCAGCCGGGCCAGGCCGGCCCGGGGTGCGGACGGGATGCGCGGCTCGACCCGACGCAGGTCGTCGCGCGCCTCCTCCAACAGGTCGGACAGGTGGATGCCGAGCGCCCGGCAGATCGCCGCGAGCACCTCCGAGGAGGCCTCCTTGCGACCGCGTTCGACCTCGGAAAGGTAGGGCACCGACACTCCGGCGGCCTCGGCCACCTCGCGCAGCGTGCGGCCCTGCCGCAGCCGGAGCCGGCGCAGCACCCCGCCGATCACTCGTCGCAGCAACGACATGCGGGCCTCACTCTCGGGCTCGTCGTCCGGGACACCCCCATCATGCCCCCTGTCGGGCGCGCGGGTCGTCCCGTCGTGCCGCGCGTCGTGGGGTGAGCCGTGGGGTGAGCCGGGGTGACCCGGGTCGACGACCCCGCCGTGCGAGATCCGCGCTGGCCGCTATGTTGTGGTCGTGCAGGCGACGACAGGGCCGGGACAGGCCCTCACGTGATCCACTTTCCGGCCCAGCGACGGGGCCCCCTGAGCGCGCTGAGTCTCCGACTGGCCGCCGCCATCGGCCTGGTCTTCGCCACCGTCGCCGTGGTCTACCTCGACCGGGACGGCTACCGCGACGTCAACGAGGACGCGCTGACCCTCCTCGACTGCTTCTACTACGCGGTGGTCACCCTCTCGACCACCGGCTACGGGGACATCACCCCGGTCAGCCAGACGGCCCGGCTGATCAACGTCGTCTACATCACGCCCGCCCGGGTGATCTTCCTGATCATCCTGGTCGGCACCACCCTGGAAGTGCTGACCGAGCAGTACCGCACCGGGCGTCGCCTGTCGCGGTGGAGGAGAGCCGTGAAGGACCACGTCATCATCTGCGGCTACGGGACGAAGGGCCGCAGCGCGGTCTCCGCCCTGATGGAGAACGGGCTCGACAAGTCCCGGATCGTGGTGGTGGAACGCAGCGGTCCGGCGCTGCGGCAGGCCACCTCGGCCGGCCTGGTGGCGATCGAGGGCTCGGCGACCCGCTCGTCGGTGCTCAACGAGGCGCACGTACGCAACGCCAAGGCGGTGATCATCGCGACCGACAGCGACGACGCCTCGGTCCTGGTGGCGTTGACCGTACGGCAGCTCACCGCCGGGCAGGTGCGGATCATCGCCGCCGCCCGGGAGGCGGAGAACGCCCCGCTGCTCAAGCAGAGCGGCGCCCACCACGTGATCGTCTCCTCGGCCACCGCCGGCCGGCTGCTGGGCCTGTCCACCTCGGCCCCGCCGCTGATCGACGTGGTGGAGGACCTGCTCACCCCCGGCCAGGGCATGGCGCTGGCGATGCGCTCCGCCGAGCGCTCCGAGGTGGGCCGGTCGCCCCGCGAGCTGGAATCGCTGGTCATCGCCCTGGTTCGGCGGGGCAAGGTGGTCACCCTGGCCGACAAGGCCGGCGCGGTCATCGAGACCGGCGACATGCTGGTGCACGTACGCGACGACCGCCCGCACGCGACAGCCGCCCCCTGATCCGTGGTCGCCCTTGATCGGTCGGGCGTTGGTGGCGGGCCGCGGACGTCCGATCCGTGGGTCCGAGCCGGCACCGCTCTTCGCATGGTCAACGGACCCGTCTGTGGTCACGTTCGGTAACAACTCGTCATCCGAGCGCCACTGCAGTCCGTGCCCTTTGCTCTGCATCCATATACGCGCCAGCTACCCTGAGTGCCTGGTGCGTATGCGGCTGCAGAGCAAAGGGCCCACAAGGTCGGGGCGACCCGTCAGCGCGACTTTCAATGAATTCGCTGTTCACAGGGCTGCCAACCTCATTGGCGGCAGTTAGGGCTCGTTTCAAAGCCGACGTCGCTGTCACTGAACGTAGTGAATCGCGAGGAGGCGAGTCCTGTCACTCAACGTGACGCGGCGATGCGGCCCAGGCTCTCGGGTTCCGGCAACCGCGAGAAGGGTCCGCCACCGGTCGGTGGCGGACCCTTCTCGCGGTTCTGGCCCCTTGGGCGGCCAGCCTCCCCGACTTCTCGCTCAGGGGCGGCCGGCCGCGCCGGTCAGAGGATGGTCCAGGTGTCCCCGCTGGCGAGGAGTCCGGCGAGCTGCTGCTCCGGGGTCTCGGTGACCTTCGCCTTCGCCTCGGCGAGCTGCTCCTGCACCACGCTGTCGTACGACGGCCGGTCCACCGAGCGGAACACGCCGATCGGGGTGTTCCGCAGGTCCAGGCCGGGCAGGCGGGAGAGCGCGAAGGCGTACGCCGGGTCGGTGACCGTCGCGTCGTGCACGACGATCTCACCCGGGCTGACCGACGCGGTCTCCCGGACCTCCAGGCCGAACCCGCCGGGCGGGTGCACGACGCAGAACTGCCCGTCCTTGCCGAACGTGATCGGCTGCCCGTGCTCCAGCCGGATCAGGAAGTCGTCGCGGGTGGCCGGCTCCTTGAGCTGGTCGAACGCGCCGTCGTTGAAGATGTTGCAGTTCTGGTAGATCTCCACGAACGCCGAGCCCTGGTGCTCCGCCGCCGCCCGCAGCACCGACTGGAGGTGCTTGCGGTCCGAGTCGATGGTGCGGCCGACGAAGGTGGCCTCGGCCCCGAGGGCGAGCGACAGCGGGTTGAACGGCGCGTCGGCCGAGCCGGCCGGGGTCGACTTCGTGACCTTCCCGACCTCGGAGGTCGGCGAGTACTGCCCCTTCGTCAGGCCGTAGATCCGGTTGTTGAACAGCAGGATCTTCAGGTTGACGTTGCGGCGCAGCGCGTGGATCAGGTGGTTGCCGCCGATGGAGAGGGCGTCGCCGTCGCCGGTCACCACCCAGACCGACAGGTCGGGCCGGGAGACCGACAGGCCGGTGGCGATCGCCGGGGCGCGGCCGTGGATCGAGTGCATCCCGTAGGTGTTCATGTAGTACGGGAAGCGGGAGGAACAGCCAATGCCGGAGACGAACACGGTCCGCTCGCGGGGGATGTTCAGTTCCGGCATGAACTGCTGGATCGCGGCGAGGATCGCGTAGTCGCCGCAGCCGGGGCACCAGCGCACCTCCTGGTCGGACTTGAAGTCCTTGGCGGTGAGCTTGAGGGCGACGGGCTCAGACATTCTTCAGGACCTCTTCCAGCATCGTCTCCAGCTCGACGGCCGTGAACGGCAGGCCGCGGACCTGGTTGTAGCCGATCGCGTCGACCAGGTACTTCGCCCGGATCACATGGGCGAGCTGGCCGAGGTTCATCTCGGGGATGACCACGCGGTCGTAGGAGCGCAGCACCGTGCCGAGGTTGGCCGGCATCGGGGCGAGGTGCCGCAGGTGCGCCTGCGCGATGGCGTGGCCGCGCTGGCGCAGGCCCCGGCACGCCGCGCCGATCGGCCCGTACGTGGAGCCCCAGCCGAGGACCAGCACCCGGGCGTCGCCATCCGGGTCCTCGACCTCGACGTCCGGCACCGGGATCGTCTCGATCCGGGCCGCCCGGGTGCGCACCATGAAGTCGTGGTTCGCCGGGTCGTACGAGATGTCGCCGGTCTTGTCGGCCTTCTCCAGGCCGCCGATGCGGTGCTCCAGCCCGGCGGTGCCCGGGATGGCCCACGGCCGGGCCAGGGTCTCCGGGTCGCGCAGGTACGGCAGGAACGTGGTGCCGTCGTCGCCGTTGGGCTTCGTGGCGAACTCGACCCGCAGGTCGGGCAGCGACTCGACGTCGGGCAGCAGCCACGGCTCGGAGCCGTTGGCGACGTAGTTGTCGGACAGCAGGATGACCGGCGTGCGGTAGGTCAGCGCGATCCGGGCCGCCTCGATGGCCGCGTGGAAGCAGTCCGACGGCGACTTCGGCGCGATCACCGCGACCGGCGCCTCGCCGTGACGGCCGTAGAGCGCCATGTTGAGGTCGGCCTGCTCGGTCTTGGTGGGCATGCCCGTGGAGGGACCGGCCCGCTGCACGTCGACGATGACCAGCGGCAGCTCCAGCGCCACCGCGAGGGAGATCGTCTCGCTCTTGAGCGCGACGCCCGGGCCGCTGGTGGTGGTGACGCCGAGCGAGCCGCCGTACGACGCGCCCAACGCCGCGCCGACCGCGGCGATCTCGTCCTCGGCCTGCATGGTGAGCACGCCGAAGCGCTTGTGCTTGCTCAGCTCGTGCAGGATGTCCGAGGCCGGGGTGATCGGGTAGGCGCCCAGGAAGACCGGCAGCCCGGAGCGGACGCCGGCGGCCACCAGGCCGAGCGACAGGGCCGCGTTGCCGGTGATGTTGCGGTAGGTGCCCGGCCGCATCTTCGCCGGCTTGACCTCGTAGCGGACCGCGAAGTCCTCGGTGGTCTCGCCGAAGTTCCAGCCGGCCCGGAACGCCGCGACGTTCGCCGCGACCAGCTCGGGGCGGGCGGCGAACTTGCGCTCCAGGAAGCGCAGCGTCGACTCGTACGGCCGGTTGTACATCCAGGAGAGCAGGCCGAGGGCGAACATGTTCTTGGCCCGTTCGGCGTCCTTCTTGGACACGGCAAGCTCGGCGAGCGCGCCCACCGTCATCGAGGTCAGCGCCACCGGGTGCACGACGTAGCCGGCGAGGGAGTCGTCCTCGAGCGGGTTCGACTGGTAGCCGACCTTGGCCAGGTTGCGCTTGGTGAACTCGTCGGTGTTGACGATGATGTCCGCGCCCCGCGGCAGGTCGGCGAGGTTCGCCTTGAGCGCCGCCGGGTTCATCGCCACCAGCACGTTCGGCGAGTCGCCGGGGGTCAGGATGTCGTAGTCGGCGAAGTGCACCTGGAAGCTCGACACGCCCGGCAGGGTGCCGGCGGGAGCCCGGATCTCCGCCGGGAAGTTCGGCAACGTGGAGATGTCGTTGCCGAGCTGCGCGGTCTCCGAGGTGAACCGGTCGCCGGTGAGCTGCATGCCGTCGCCGGAGTCACCGGCAAACCGGATCACCACCCGGTCCAGTTGACGGATCTGCTTGGTCACGCCTGCACCTCGCTTCGCTGGGCGCGGTCGCGCGGGCGGCTGAACATGATGGTGACCTCGCCTTGCCCGGCCACGTGACCTCCTTGACGCACCGCTGCACCAGACCCGCCGAGGCGGGCCCGGTCCGCTGTAGTTACCTCACCTGAGAGCCTACGTCGAATCGCGGCCCCAACCTTCTCGGAGGCCGCCCTGTGGGATGCGATCCAGCGAGATTCCACCCCGATTTGAGGTGTTTCCGTCCGCCCGCCGTAATCCAGATCACCGGTCGCGGGGTGGGCGGGACGCAGACCCGGTCGGACCAGGGCCGCCCGGGTCACTCGGTCGGTGCCGTGGACGGTCCACCCGCCGGGGCGGTCGTCCGCCGCCGCAGGGACGTGGTCGCCAGCGTGAGGGCGAACACCACCAGCAGCGTCGAGACCACGATCAGCAGGATCGCCGTCCGCCGTACCGAGCCACCTCCGCCGTCGCCGCTGACGGCCGCGGCGTCGGCGGCGAGAACGCCCTGCGACCCGGTCGGCGCGGGCGGCGAGGCCACCGGGGTCGCCAGCGCGGCGGCGGCGGTGATCCGGAAGCTCATCTGCACCTGCCGGGCCCGGCCGCTGCGCGGGTCGAGCTGGCCGAGCACCGCGCCGGCCAGCGGGGCCTGCCGCTGCGCCTCGGGGGTCGCGGAGACCGGCAGCCGCAGCTGTACGGTCCGGCCGGCGGCGAGAGTGCCGAGCTCGCAGCGCGTACGGGAGGGGTCGACCGTGGTGCAGCCGGACGGGGGCGTCGGCACGGTCACCCCGGCCGGCAGGACCACCTCGATCCGGCCCTCGGCGTCCACCTTCCCGGTGTTGCCCAGGCGCACGTCGAGCCCGCTCGACCCGCCACTGATGTCGAAGGAGACCGCGTCGGCGTCCAGCCTGATCCCCGGCACCGGCGGGCCGGGCGGGAAGAGCACGGCGAACCCCTCGTCGTCGCCGACCGGGCCGGGCACGCCGGGGGCGGTCGCGGTGACCCGGACGGAGCCGCTGAGCGGCATCCGCTTCCAGGCGTCGCCGTCGACGCGTACCCGGAGCAGGGTGCTGAACCGGGCGCCGGGCGCGCTGGCCCACTCCCCGCAGCGGCGCTCCCCGCCGCCGACCGGGGCGCAGCCCGCGGTGCCGGCGTCGGACAGCCCGGCCGGCAGCGTGTAGGACAGCCCGATCCGGGTGGGCGTGGCGCCCGTGTTCGTGATGGTCACCCGGAGCGTGGTCACCGTGCTCGGCGCGTTCCAGTACGCGGCGGTCAGGGTGATGTCGTCGGTCGTGACGCTGACCCCGGCCAGGGGCGCCGGCGGGGTGGTGGCGGGCGCGGAGGGCCGGACCGGCGGCACCGACGGCGCCGGGGGCGGTGCGGCGGTGGTCGGTGCGGCGGTGGTCGGCGCCGGCTGCTCCGGGGCTGTCGTCGTCGGGGCCGGCTCGGTCGTCGGGGCCGGTGGCGTGGTCTCCGGCGGCGGCGCCGTGGTCGAGGGCGCCTCGGTGGGCACCGGCCCCGTGTCCGTCGGATCCGCCGTGGGCGTGTCCCCGCCCGGCTCGCCGGCCGGCTCGGTCGCGGTGGAGGCGGCCCGGGCGCCGGTCGGTGCGGCGGTCGCCCAGCCGGGCACCGCGGCGACGGTCAGCCCGACCGCGAGGCCGATCGCCAACAGGGGCACGACGCGTCGGTCACGCGCCCGCCGGCCGGGCCGTACGTCCACGCGAGCCATCTGTCCTCCGGTGACGATGAGTGAGATCCCAATATTCGGCAATTGTTGCCAGAGGGCACTAGTCCCGCCGGGAAACGAATCCGTAACGGGTTCGACCCGGGCCGCGACGAGGAGCGGTAGGCTCAGCGACCGTGACCGGTTACCTGGGCTCGTACGCGACGCTCGGGCTGCTGCTGCTCGCCAGCGTCCTCTTCTTCGTTACGGCGTTCTCGGCCAACCGGGTGTTACGTCCTGCCCGTCCGGCGGATCCCTTCGGCAAGCGCACCAGCTACGAGTGCGGCCTCGACCCCGTCGGCGCCGACTGGGCGCAGATGCAGATCCGTTACTACGTGTACGCGTACCTCTACGTGTTGTTCGCCGTGGAGTCGGTGTTCCTCTTCCCCTGGGCGGTCGTCTTCGACCGGCCAGGGTTCGGCATGGTCACGGTCGTGGAGATGGCGGTCTTCGTCGCGGTGCTGGCGCTCGGCATCCTCTACGCCTGGCGCAAGAACATCCTGCGCTGGTCCTGACCTCGGCCTCGGTCAGCCCCTCACCACCCTGTTCCGCCACGGGCGGCCGCCGCTCCCGCACGGCGACGGTCAGGCGAGCCCGCGCCGGGTCAGCGTCGGCGGACGGTCGCCCCGGATCGAGGCGACCATGTCGAGCACCCGCCGGGTGGGGCGCACCTGGTGCGCGCGGAACACCCGGGCGCCCAGCCAGGCCGAGACCGCCGTGGCCGCGAGCGTTCCCTCCAGCCGTTCGGCCACCGGCAGGTCCAGCGTCTCGCCGATGAAGTCCTTGTTCGACAGGGCCACCAGCAGCGGCCAGCCGGTGCCGGAGAGCTCGCCGAGCCGGCGGGTGATCTCCAAGGAGTGGCGGGTGTTCTTGCCGAAGTCGTGCGCCGGGTCGATCAGGATCCCGTCGGCGCGTACGCCCAACGCGACCGCGCGTTCGGCGAGCCCGGTCACCGTCGTGAGCACGTCGGCGACCACGTCGGCGAAGGCCGCGCGGTGCGGGCGGGTCCGGGGCGCCAGGCCGCCGGCGTGCGAGCAGACCAGTCCGGCGCCCGTCTGCGCCGCCACCTGGGCCAGGGCCGGGTCGGCGCCGGACCAGGTGTCGTTGAGCAGGTCGGCGCCCGCCGCCACCGCCTCCACCGCCACCTCGGCCCGCCAGGTGTCGATCGAGATCACCACGTCGGGGAAGGCGGCCCGGACGGCGGCGATGGTCGCCACCGTGCGACGGATCTCCTCGGCCACGTCGACCTCGGCGCCGGGACCGGCCTTGACCCCGCCGATGTCGATGATCTCGGCGCCCTCCTCGATCGCCCGCTCCACGGCGCGCAGCGCGCTGTCCTGCGCGAAGGTCGCCCCCTGGTCGAAGAACGAGTCCGGCGTGCGGTTGACGATCGCCATCACCACCAGCTCGTCCGGGCCGAACGTGCGCCCACCGAGCCGAAGCGCCCCGGCCATGCCGCCTCCTGAAGGTCCACCGCCGACCCGTCCCCGCCGTCGGCCGATGACGACGCTAGCCGGTCCGCCCGGGTCGGGCCCCGCCGGTCCGCCGTCGCCGCCTCCCGTACGGGTGCGTCGGGCGGGGGGTCTTCGGCACGGATCCGGGGCGCGGCGGGTGGCGGGGTCGCTCCCGGCGGTTCGACGTGCCACGATCTGTGCATGGGTCAGGTTCTGCTCCTGCTGGTCGTGGCGTTGACCGTCGCGGCGGTCGTGTTCGGGGTGACGGTGCTGGTCTCCGGCCGGGATCCCGGCCTGGTGCCGGCCGAGCCGGACGGACGGTCCGTGCCGCTGCCGGCGTCCCGCCCGCTCGCCGAGTCCGACGTGGGCGAGGTCCGGTTCGACACGGCGCCGCGGGGCTACCGCATGGCCCAGGTCGACCACGCGTTGCGCCGGGCGGCCTACGACATCGGCTACAAGTCCGAGCTGATCGGCGTGCTGGAGGCGGAGGTCGCCGCGCTGCGCGAGGGGCGGACGGCGGATGCCGACGCCCTGCGCCGGGCGCGGGAGCAGGCGGCCGGGGCCGCCGCCGCCGCCGAGCCGTCGCCGGAGGCCCGGGGGACGGTGCCGGTCGGGGCCGACCGGGCGGACGCACCGGGGGGCACCGACGTGGTCGTCGCGCCGATCCCCGCGTTCGCGGGCCCGACCGTCGCGTCGGCGGCGAAGGACGCGACGCCGGCCGGCTCCGCAGCCGCCAGGCACTCCGGCGACGCCGCCTTTGCCCGGCCCGGCGCCGACCGCGCCGCGGACCGGACCGGCGAGGACGACGCCGACACCGCCGCCGACACCCCCGTGGACCGGACGGGGGCGGGCGACACCGCCGTGGACCGGTCCGACGCGGGCGACGCGGCCGTGGACCGGCCCGGCGTGGGCGACGCCGCCGTGGACCGGCCTGACGCGGGCGACGCGGTCGTGGACCGGCCTGACGCGAGCGACGCCGCCGTGGATCGGCCCGGCGCGGGCGACGCCGCACCGCACCGCACCGACGCGGGCGACGGCACGACGCGGCCGGCGGGTGACGCGACCAGCCCCGGCCCGGTGGTCGGGTCGGGGTCGGAGTCGAAGTGACCGGTCCGGAACCCGGCGACGACCTGCGCGACGTGGCGCAGCCCGGCGCGGGCGAGGTCACGGCCACGGTGATCGTCGACGCGCCGGCGGAGCGGGTCTTCGCGGCGCTGACCGCCTGGGAGCGGCAGTCGGACTGGATCCCCTTCACCACCGTCCGGGTGGTCGAGGGCGACGGCGGCGAGGGCAGCCTGGTCGAGGCGGTCACGGCGCTCGGCCCCGCCGTGCTGCGTGACGAGATGCGGGTGGTCCGGGTGGACGCGCCCTACGAGGTGGGCGTGGTGCACTGCGGGAAGCTGCTGCGCGGCCCCGGCGTGCTCCGCTGCACGCCGCTGGAGCGGAACCGCACCCAGGTGGTCTGGCACGAGTGGTTCCACCTGCCCGGCGGGCCGGCGGGCCGGGTGGCCTGGCCGGTGCTCTGGCCCGGGTCGAAGTTCAGCCTCAGCCAGGCGCTGAAGAAGTTCGGTCGGCTGGTGGAGCAGGGCCGGCTCCCCTGACCGGGGCGGCCGGGGATCGTGCCCCGTCGGGCGACTTGGCGTGATCGACTCGATGTCGCCGACATCGGGGTGTCGGCGTGACCGGGACGCCCCGATGTCGGCGAACCCGGGCGGACCGGTCCCGGCGGCCGGGGCGCGGCGCGGGGCCGCAGGGCGCGGGCCCGTCGGGGCCGTGCCCTAGCGTGGACGCGTGACTGACCTGGTGATCGGCGCCGACGGGCTGCCGCGATGCGGCTGGGGGCACAGCACCCCCGACTACGCCGCCTACCACGACACCGAGTGGGGCCGGCCCCTGCGCGGCGACGACGCGCTCTACGAGCGGCTCACGCTGGAGGCGTTCCAGTCGGGGCTGTCCTGGCTGACCATCCTGCGCAAACGTCCCGCGTTCCGGCTGGCCTTCGACGAGTTCCGGATCGAGACCGTGGCCGACTACGGCGACGCCGACGTCGCCCGGCTGCTCGCCGACGCCGGCATCGTCCGCAACCGGGCCAAGATCGAGGCGGCGATCGCCAACGCCCGGGCGGCGCTGGAGCTTCCGGAGGGGCTCTCCGCGCTGCTCTGGTCCTTCGCCCCGCCGCCCCGGCCGGCCCGACCCACGTCGTTCGCGGAGGTGCCGGCGTTGACCGCCGAGTCCACCGCGATGGCCAAGGCGCTCAAGAAGCGGGGCTTCCGCTTCGTCGGCCCGACCACGGCCTACGCGCTGATGCAGGCCACCGGGATGGTCGACGACCACCTTGCGGGCTGCCACGTCGTGGCGGCACGGGCGGCGTGATGGGATGGAGGCCATGACGACCGACACCGCGCACCGGGTGGACGGGGCGCGCCCCGCCGACGGCACGGGCGCCTGGGCGGTGCTGCTGCCCACCGGGCGCTACGAGGCCGAGCGGCTCGTCCACCACGACACGCTCGAGTTGACCGGCCTGGCCGACGCCGCCCGACCCCGCCCCGGCGACCGGGTGGCCGTGCTGGTCGACGCGCCGCCCCGGCTGGTGGCGCTGGGCCGGGTCACCGGGGCCGGCGGCGAGGAGCGGGAGGACCCGGACGACCCGCAGTCCGAGCGGGTCGAGGCGCCGCTGGTGGTGGCGTACACCCGGCGGGCCTTCGACGAGCCGGCGCCGGCCGACGCGCTGGCGCTCGACGGGCCGGTGACCGCGCTGGACCCGGCGGCCTTCCGGGCCCTGGCCGACCGGCTCGGCCCGCCGCCGCAGCGGCGCTCCTGGCTGGTCAGCCTGGACCTGCCGATCGAGGCCGCGTCACCCGCCGAGGCGGTCCGCCTGTTCTGGGCCTACGTGCAGGAGCTGGGCCCCCGCGAGCTGCCGGCCTTCGTCTCGCCCTCCGGCGACGAGCTGGCCATGCAGGCGTTCGTGCTCGGCGCGGAGGCCAACCAGGATCCGGAGGAGGACGACTGACCCGACCGTCGACGGCCGCCGGCCCACCGGCCGGGTGGAATGCGGGGCCGGGCGGGTCCGGGGAGGCGTCAGCGGCCCTCGAAGACCGGCTTCTGCTTGTTGACGAAGGCCAGGGTGCCGGCGCGGTGGTCGGCGGTGCCTCCGCAGATCGACTGCGCCTGCGCCTCGGCGGACAGGGCGTCGGCCAGCGTGCCCGCGTCGGCGATGGAGAGCTGCCGCTTGATCGCCCCGTACGCGACGGTCGGGCCGGCGGCCAGCCGGGCGGCCAGCTCCTGCGCGGTCGGCAGCACCTGCTCGTCGTCCTCCACCAGGCGGTTGAGCAGCCCGATCTGGCAGGCGTCCGCCGCGCCCACCGGCTCGGCCAGCATCAGCAGCTCGATGGCCTTGGCGTGCCCGACCAGCCGGGGCAGCGTCCAGGAGGCGCCGGTGTCGGCGGCGAGCCCGACCTTGGCGAAGGCCATCAGGAAGCTGGTCGACGGCCCGCCGATGCGGATGTCGGCCAGGAAGGCCAGCGAGGCGCCCGCCCCGGCGGCCATCCCCCGCACGGCGGCGACCACCGGCTTGGGCAGGTTGGCCAGCCGGGCGGCGATCGGGTTGTAGTGCGCGCGGACGGTGTCCAGCGGGTTGCCGTCGGTGGACTCCAGGGTCTGCACGTGCTCACGCAGGTCCTGGCCGGCGCTGAACGACCGGCCCGCGCCCGCGAGCACCACCGCGCGGCAGGACCGGTCGGTCTCCAGCTCGGCCAGCGTGTCCCGCAGCGCCTCCTTGAGCGCGACGTCGAGCGCGTTCATCGCCGTGGGGCGGTTCAGCGTCAGGGTGACGACGGCGTCGGTTCGGTCGACGAGCAGCGGCTCGGTCACTTCTAACGACCCTTCTGTCGGGCGATGCGGTTGCCGGAGTCGAGGCACTGCTCGACGTACCGGTCGGCGGCCGGCCGCAGCCGCGCCGCGTGCCGGTCGAAGAAACTGGCCGCGGCGGTGCCGGGCCAACGCTCGGGGAGCAGCGCCGGGGGCAACTGCGGGTCCCGGAACAGGAAGGTACGCCACGCGTGCACGAGCCGGAACCGGGCGGCGTACGCCTCCTCGTCGAGGCTGCGCACGGTGACCCCGGCCAGCAGCGGTCGCTGCTCGGCGACGAACTGCTCGTACGCCTGGCCGATCTCCGTCAGGTCCCAGGCCCGGCGCACCACACCCATCGCGCCGGGGGTGCCGGCGGTGTGCGCGGCGGTGAACCGCTCGAAGCGCACGCCCGCCTCGTCGAGCAGCACATCCACGTCCTCGCCGGGCCGGGTCGCCACCCAGGTGCACTCGTCCAGGGCGCCGTAGCCGAGGAAGGTCAGGTTGGCGGCGAGCCGCTGCCGGTCCCGGCGGGACAGGGGGGCCTCCAGCACCAGCAGGTCGAACCGCCCGTCCCAGGTGATCCGACCCGTCCGGTAGATCCGCGCCGCCGCCTCGTCCAGCCGGCGGGCGGCTTTCGGGGTGATCGAATATCCCGGCCCGGAGGTCAGCCGACACGGGTCGAGCCACCCCTGGCGGACCATCCGGGAGACCGCCGTGCGCACGGCGGGCGGGGCGATCCCGAGCGGCGCCAGCAGCCTGACCAGGGCGGCGACGGGTGCCCGGCCGCCCCTCGCCCGGAGGTGGTCGCCGTACAGGTCGAAGAGTGCCGACCGTGCCTGCATGACCGCACATTGTGACAGGCCTTCTCAGGATAAGCTAGATGCTGTTACATCAATGCTGCTTCGGTTTGGGTCCGGCGGTGTTCATCAGGGAAAATCGTTGGTCGACACCCCCGCGTAGGTTGCGGTGGTCAAGACGAAGTGGCTGTGGGGCAACCCACCGACCCTGGTGTAGGTCTGAGGGGAGACAACATGGCGGCGATGAAGCCGCGGACGGGCGACGGTCCGCTGGAAGTCACCAAGGAGGGCCGGGGCATCGTCATGCGCGTCCCGCTGGAGGGCGGTGGCCGGCTCGTCGTCGAGATGACTCCCGACGAGGCCAACGCGCTCGGTGACGCACTGAAGGCAGCCGCCGGCTGACCGAGGAATCGTCCGCGCGTCCGCGTGGGCCTTTCGTCAAGCCCTGAGCCACCGGCCCCGCCGGTGGCTCAGGGTCTTCATTCTCCCGCGGAGCCACGCTCCGCGAGCTTCCTGGAGGTACGGCTCCGCGTGCTCGCCATCCGTCTGCTCGCCGAGCCGGACCGGCTCGACACCCTCGTTCTCCCCGTCCGGCCAGATGCGGCCGGCGACGAACCGGCCCGACCGGCCCCGACCGGGGCGACGCTGCCCGACGGCGTGGCCGAGGAGGCCGTCGCCCTGGTGCCGGCGGCACGACTGACCGGGCGCCCCGGTGAGGTCCATGCGCAGCTGCGACCCGGGCGAGACCCCGGCCGGCTGCTGCTGCTCGGCGTCGGCGAGGGCGACGAGGCGGGCTGGCGGACGGCCGGCGCGGCTCTGGCCCGGGCCGCGAAGGATGAGATACACGTCACGTTGGCCATGCCTGCCGACGTCACCGAGGCGGCCGTACGCGGACTTGTCGAGGGGCTGCTGCTGGCCTCGTACCGGTTCCGGCTGACCGACGCCGGCACCGCCCCCGCCCTGGCGGAGGTCGACGTCGTGGTGGCCGACCCGGACGCGCACAGCACGGCCCTCGATGTGGCCCGGACGACGGCCCGGATGACCCGGTTCGCCCGCGACCTCACCAACACCCCCTCGTCGGTGAAGAACCCGCAGTGGTTCGCCGACCAGGTCGCCGCCCTCGCCGCCGACGTGCCGGACCTGCACCTGCGGGTCCGCGACCCGGAGGAGCTGGCGGCCGAGGGCTTCGGCGGGATCCTCGCCGTCGGGGGCGGCTCGGCCAGCGGCCCGCGCCTGGTCGAGCTGGACTGGCGGCCGGCCGACGCGCGTACCCACGTGGTGCTGGTCGGCAAGGGGATCACGTTCGACACCGGCGGCATCTCGATCAAGCCGGTGGCGTCGATGAAGCTGATGCGCAAGGACATGGCGGGCGCCGCGGCGGTGGTTGCGGCGACCCTCGGCGCGGCGGCCCTGCGCCTGCCGGTCCGGATCACCACGCTCGCGCCGCTGGCGGAGAACATGCTGAGCGGCTCGGCGTTCCGCCCCGGCGACATCATCCGCCACTACGGCGGCACGACCAGCGAGACCACCAACTCCGACGCCGAGGGGCGGCTGGTCCTGGCCGACGCGCTCGCGTACGCCGTCGCCGAACTCCAGCCCGACCTGCTGGTCGACCTCGCCACGCTCACCGGGGCGAACGCGGTCGCGCTGGGCAAGCGCACCGGCGCCCTCTACAGCGACAACGACGGGCTCGCCGCGGACGTGCTGGCCGCTGTCGCCGCCGCCGGCGAGGCCGCCTGGCGGATGCCGCTGCCCGCCGACTACGCCGAGCACCTCGGCAGCGACCTGGCCGACCTGCACAGCTCGCCGGACCGGGGCGCCGGGTCCGTGATGGCCGCGCTCTACCTGCGGGAGTTCACCGGCGGGCTGCGCGACCGGTGGCTGCACGTGGACATGTCCGCGCCGTCGTGGGCCGACGGCGACGACGCCGAGCTGACCCGGGGCGCGACCGGCTGGGGCGTACGCTCGCTGCTGCGCTGGCTGGGCTCGCTGGGTTGACCGCCCGGCGGCGCCCGCCCCCGGCGGGCCCCCGGTCAGCGGCGGGTCAGCACTTGACGGCGGCGAGCAGCCCGTGGCCGACCGGCAGCAGCGCCGGGATCCAGTGCTCGGACTCCCGGATCGCCTTGATCGCCTCGCGGACGGTCACCGTCTCGACGTCCCGAGCGGCGGGGTCGCCGATCCGGCCGCCGGCCAGCGTGCCGTTGAGCGCGACCACGCCGCCCGGTCGCAGCAGCCGCAGCGCGGCGTCCACGCAGGCGGCGAACCCGGTCGCCTCCGCGTCCACGAAGACCAGGTCGTACGCGCCGTCGGCGAGCCGGGGGAGCACGTCCAGCGCCCGGCCGGTGATGATCCGGGTGCGACCGGCGGCGAAGCCCGCCTCGGTGAAGATCCGCCGAGCGATCCGCTGGTGCTCGACCTCGACGTCGATGGTGGTGAGTACGCCGTCGGCGCGCATCCCGCGCAGCAGCCAGACCCCGCTGACTCCCGTGCCGGTGCCGATCTCCACCACCGCCCGGGCGCTGCCGGCGGCGGCGAGCAGCCGCAGCGCCGCGCCGGCGCCGGGGGTCACCGCCTCCAGGCCGACCTCGTGGGCCAGGCTGCGGGCGGTGCGCAGGACGAGATCCTCGGTCACGTACGACTCGGCGAAGTGCAGGGTCTGGGCCGTCGAATTGCCGGAACCGGCGACCGTGGCGATGGGACACCTCCGGGCGGCATGCGTGGTGCGGGGGCGGGTGGGCACTGTGAGCCTAGAGGCGACGTCGAACGGGCGCAGCCGCGCGTCCGCCACCCGACGATCACGGTCGGCAACCGGTGACTCCATCCGCGGCATCCGTGTAATCCTGGAAGCGGTGTTCCGGCCAGCGCGACCGGGCGACGCTGTCGCCAGGTCCGTGGAGCGCGGGATCCGGGGATGGACTGGGAGGGCACCGACGTGACCGACGGCTGGGACTGGCGCCAGCCCGGGGGAACTCCGACACCGGCGCGACCGCCGGTGCCCGGACATCCGCCGGTGGGGTCGCCGCCGACGCCTCAGGGCGCCGGGGGCGGCACGACTTCGCCCTGGTGGACCGACGCGCTGGCCGACCCGTGGCGCGACCCGACCGCGCCGGCCGCCGTGGTGCTGCCGGCCGCGCCGAGCCCCGGCACCGAGCCGGAGCCGGTCAGCGACCCGGACGCACCGGGCCGGCCGACGCTGCGGCAGCTCCTCCTCATCCCGTTGATCACCGCGCTGCTCGCGGGCAGCCTGGGCGGCGCGCTCGGGTACGCCTTCGCGGTCCGCGGTGGCGCCGTGGCCGGCACGGTGCTCGGCGCGGACCCGCAGGCGCCCGGCCTGGCCCAGCGCAGGCCCGAGTCGCTGGCCGGGGTCGCCGAGCGGGTGCTGCCCAGCGTGGTGACCGTCCGGGTGGCGGGTCTCGGCGGCACGAGCGAGGGCTCCGGCTTCATCGCCAGCGCCGATGGGCACGTCATCACCAACGACCACGTGGTGGCGGGGGCGACCGGCAAGGCGTCGGTGGTCTTCAACGACGGCAGTTCGGCCCCGGCGACCGTCGTCGGGCAGGACCCGGAGTCCGACATCGCAGTGATCAAGGTCTCCCGGACGGGCCTGCGGCCGGTCGAGTTCGGCGACTCCGACGCGCTGGCCGTGGGCGACCCGGTGCTGGCCATGGGCTCGCCGCTCTCGCTGGCCAACACGGTCACGGCCGGCATCGTCAGCGCCCTGGACCGGACGATGCGGGCCGGTGAGCCCGGCGGCCCGACGCGCTACTACGCGGCGATCCAGACCGACGCGGCGGTCAACCACGGCAACTCGGGCGGCCCGCTGGTCGACGGCGCGGGCCGGGTGATCGGGGTCAACTCGACGATCAAGTCGCTGGTCTCCGAGGGGCAGGAGGCGGGCAACATCGGCCTCGCCTTCGCCATCCCGATCAACCAGGCCAAGCGGATCACGCAGGACATCATCGGCACCGGCAAGGCCCGGCGCACGGTTATCGGCGCCCAGGTCGGCGGGTCCGGCGCGGGCACCGGAGGAGCCGGCGTACGCCTGGCGGCCGTGGAGCCGTCCGGCCCGGCTGCCGGCGCGGGGCTGCGGGCCGGTGACGTGATCCTCAAGCTCGACGGTCGGCCGATGACCGAACCGACCGACCTGATCGCCCTGGTCCGCAAGTTCGCGCCCGGCGCGGTGGTGACCGTGGAGTACCGCCGGGGCGCCAACCGGCAGAACGCCTCCGTGACCCTGGCCGCGGACGCCAAGTAGGGACCGGTCACCCCCTCCCCGACCGGTGCCCCACGTGCGTAGTCTTGCTGCTGACGCCGAAGGAGGCCCGCGCAGTGTTCGAGAACCTGAACTGGTGGGAGATCGGTGCGCTGCTGCTCCTGGCGCTGCTGATCTTCGGTGACCGGCTGCCCGCGGTGATCAGCGACGGCCTGCGCATGGTGCGCAACCTGCGCGCGATGGCCAGCAACGCCACCACCGACCTCAGTCGCGAGCTGGGCACCGACATCCAGCTGGAGGACCTGCACCCGAAGGCGTTCATCCGCAAGCACCTGCTCAGCGAGGAGGACGAGCAGGCGATCCGGAAGCCCCTCCAGGGCGTCTACGACAACCTGCGGGCGGACGTCACCGGCGTGCACAACGAGCTGAAGGACGTGGCCTCCGCTGCCGACGTGCGCGCGAACGGCAGCCGCCCGGCGACCGCCACCGGCGCCGCCCCGGCCCCCGCCCCCCGGGCCAGCTACGACGACGCGACCTGACCCCGGGCCAGCTGCGACGACGTGACTTGCTTCCGGGTCAGCTACGACGCGAGCTGACTCCGGTCAGCGGCGACGCCGTGCCGCCCTGACCCCGGCCCGCCTCGGCGTCGCCACGGACGGCGACGGGGGCGGCGCTCCCGGGGGAACGCCGCCCCCGTGCGGGTGGCGACAGCGCCGGCCGTGGCCGGCGTACGGTCAGCGGCCGGCGGGCTTGAGGCCCAGCGGCTTGCCGAGCAGCGACTCCCGGCGCAGGGCGAGCCGGTCGGCGACCTGGCCCAGTGCCTTCGCGGCCGGCGACTCCGGCTCGGCCAGCACGATCGGGGTGCCCACGTCGCCGGCCTCGCGCACGCGGGTGTCGAGCGGGACCTGCCCGAGCAGCGGCACCTGCGCGCCGATGGTCTTCGTCAGCGACTCGGCGACCGCCTGGCCGCCGCCCGCGCCGAAGACCTCCATCCGGGAGCCGTCCGGCAGCTCCAGCCAGGACATGTTCTCGATGACGCCGACCACGCGCTGGTGGGTCTGCAACGCGATCGCGCCGGCCCGCTCCGCCACCTCGGCGGCGGCGGCCTGCGGGGTCGTGACGATCAGGATCTCGGAGTTGGGCAGCAGCTGGGCCAGGGAGATCGCCACGTCGCCGGTGCCCGGGGGCAGGTCGAGCAGGAGCACGTCCAGCTCGCCCCAGTAGACGTCGGCGAGGAACTGCTGCAACGCCCGGTGCAGCATCGGGCCGCGCCACACCACGGCGGCGTTGCCAGCGGTGAACATACCGATCGAGATGACCTTCACGCCGTGCGACTGCGGCGGCATGATCATGTCCTCGACGCGGGTCGGGCGCCCGTCCGCGCCGAGCATCCGGGGCACCGAGTGGCCGTAGATGTCGGCGTCGACCACGCCGACGGAGAGCCCGCGGGCGGCCAGCGCGGCGGCCAGGTTGACCGTCACGCTGGACTTGCCGACGCCGCCCTTGCCGCTGGCGACCGCGTACACGCGGGTGCGGGAGCCCGGCTGGGCGAACGGGATGACCGGCTCCTGGGAGGCGCCGCCGCCGCGCAGCTTCGCCTGGAGTTCCTGGCGCTGCTCGGGGCTCATCACGCCGAACTCGATCGCCACGCCGGTCACCCCGGACACCGCGCCGACGGCGGCCGTGATGTCCGAGCGCAGCTTGTCCTTCAGCGGGCAGCCGGCGACGGTGAGCAGCAGCTCGACCCGTACGACGCCGTCGTCGCCGACCTCGGCGGAGCGGACCATGCCCAGTTCGGTGATGGGCCGGCGGATCTCCGGGTCGTTGACGGTGGCCAGCGCGGCCTGGATCGCGTCGGAGACGGTGCTGACGGGTGCTGACATGCCCGCAATGCTACGTCGGTGGCCCTGACCCACCGCCGTCAGCGGGGGGCGGTGTGAGCGAATCGATGGCGACGGCCGCGCCGGGCGGCATATCGGACGAAGCGGGACGATCGAGTCGATCCCGCCGAGCCGGACCCCCGGGGCGGGCGGCGTCCGGGCCGCTCAGGCCTCGGCCTCCCGGCCCTCCGGGCGGCCGTCGTGGGCCTGATCGCCGTCCAGGTCGTCGCGGGGCTCCTCCAGCCCGTCGCCGTGCTGCGGGATCCTGTCCTGCTGCCGGCGCTCCAGCCGCTGCCGGCGCCGGCCCGCCTCGTCCAGCTCCTCGGCCAGCCGGGCCAGCTCCGAACGGAGGAAGTCCCGGGTCGCGACCTCGCCCATCGCGTTGCGCAGCGCGGCGATCTCCCGCGCCAGGTACTCCGTGTCGGCCTTCTGCATGGTCGCCCGGCGGCGGTCCTCCTCCAGGGAGACCCGGTCCCGGTCGGCCTGCCGGTTCTGCGCCAGCAGGATCAGCGGCGCCGCGTAGCTGGCCTGGAGGGACAGCACCAGGGTCAGGAACGTGAAGGTGTACGGGTCGAAGCGCAGGTGCGCGGGGGCCAGGGTGTTCCAGCCGAACCACAGCGCGATCACGATCGTCATGTAGACGATGAAGTTCGCGGTGCCCATCCCCCGGGCGATCCCCTCGGACCACCGGCCGAAGGCCTCCGGGTCGAACCGGGGCAGCTTGACGCCTCGGGGCTCGCGCGGCTGGTCGAGCCGCTGCGCCCGTCGCTGCTCAGTCATCCGCGCCGTCCAGCGTCGGCCCGGCGGCGGACGGGCGCTCGGCGGCGTCCCGGTCCCGCCAGTCCCGGGGCAGGAGGTGGTCCAGCACGTCGTCGACCGTGACCGCGCCGACCAGCCGGTTGTTGCGGTCGATAACGGGCATGGCGACCAGGTCGTACGTGGCCATCCGGCGGGTGATCTCCGGCAGCGGGGTGGTCGGCCGCAGCGGGTCGATGTCGTTGACCACGATGCCGCCGAGCAGGTCGGCCGGCGGCTCGCGGAGCAGCCGCTGGAAGTGCACCATGCCGAGGTAACGGCCGGTCGGCGTGGTCATCGGCGCCCGGGACACGAAGACCTGCGCGGCGATCGCGGGGGAGAGCTGCGGTTCCCGGATCCGGGCCAGGGCCTCGGCGACGGTGGCGTCCGGCGGCAGGATGACCGGCTCGGAGGTCATCACGCTGCCCGCCGTTCCCGGCGTGTACTTGAGCAGCTGACGCACCGGGTCGGCCTCGCCCGGCTGCATCAGGTCGAGCAGCACGTCCTGCTCGGGCGGCGGCAGCTCACTGAGCAGGTCGGCGGCGTCGTCCGGGTCCATCTCCTCCAGCACGTCGGCGGCCCGCTCGCGGTCCAGCGCGGCCAGGATCTCCACCTGGTCGCGCTCCGGCAGCTCGCTCAGCACGTCGGCCAGGCGCTCGTCGTCCAGCGCGGCGGCGACCTCGTTGCGCCGGGTGTCGGGGAGATCCTGGAGGGCGTTGGCGAGGTCGGCGGGGCGCATGTCCTCCAGCACCGAGAGCAGGTTGGCCGTGCCCCGGCTGTCGGCGATGCCGCTGAGCCCGCGTACCCGCTCCCACTCGACCTGGTGCAGGTGGCCCCGGCGGGTCAACCGGCCGGTCTGCTCGCGTACGGCGACCCGGGCCAGCGACCACTCGCCGCCCCGGCTGCACTCCATCGCCACGTCCACCACGGAGCCCGACTGCCCGCCGGGCTCGACCTGCACCCGGCGATCCAGCAGCTCCTGGAGCACGAGCAGCTCGTTCGGGCGCTTCTCGAAGCGGCGCAGGTTGAGCGTGCCGCTGCCGAGCACGACCGCGTCGGCGTCGATGGAGGTGATCCGGTTCAGCGAGAGGAAGATGCGCCGCCGCATCGGCATCTCGGCGACCAGACCGACCACCTCGGGCGGGCGTTGCGTCGGCCGCAGCCTGCCCACCGCGTCGCGGACCCGGCCCACCTGGTCGCCGTTGGGATCGAAGACGGCCACCCCGGCGAGCCGGGCGAGGTAGACCCGGGTCGGCGTGCTCACGGGCACCAGCCTAAGCGCCTAGTGTTTATCAACATGTCGACCTTGGCCTACGAGATCGTGGACGTCTTCACCGACCGCCCGTTCGCCGGCAACCCGCTGGCGGTGGTGTTCGGCGCCGAAGGGCTGGCCACCGAGCAGATGCAGGCGCTCGCGCTGGAGTTCAACCTCTCCGAGACGGTGTTCGTGCTCCCGCCCACCCAGGTCGGCGCCACCTACCGGGCCCGCATCTTCACGCCGGCCGAGGAGTTGCCCTTCGCCGGTCACCCCAGCGTCGGCGCGGCGGTGACCGCCAGCCGCCGTGGCATGTTCGGTGTGGGGCAGGTCACCCAGGAATGTGGGGCGGGCGTGCTGCCGATCGAGGTGACCGCGACCGGGGCCACGCTCACCGGCGGCGTACCCACCCTCGGCCCCGAGCTGGACCCGGAGCCGCTGCTGGAGATGGCCGGCCTGAACGCGGACGACCACGTCGGCCCGGCGCCCCGGGTGGCCGGCTGCGGGCTGGAGTTTCCCTACCTTCCGGTCCGCCCGGACGCGGTGGCCCGCGCACGGGTCAACGCGGCGGCGGCACAGCGGTACGGAGTGGAGCACGTCAGCGTCTTCTCCTGGGACGCCGCCGCTCAAACCGCGCACGCCCGGGTCTTCGTCCCCGGGTTGGGTGTGCCGGAGGACCCGGCCACCGGCTCGGCGGCCCTGGGCCTGGGGGTGTGGCTGGTCGCCAGCGGCCTGCTGCCCGCCGACGGGCGCGCGGAGTACACCGTCCACCAGGGCATCGAGATCAACCGCCCGTCCGTGCTGGCCTGCACGGTGACCGCCGAGGACGGTCAGGCGGTGGGCGCCACCGTGGCCGGGCACGTCGTACCGGTGGCCCGGGGCGAGATCACGGTCCCGCCGTTCGTCGGCTGACCTGCGCGATCCGTGCCGCCGGATCGGATCGTCCGGCGTCGTGCCCGTGCCGTGCGCCCCGACCGCGTCCACGGCGGCGAGCGGCCGGACCCGGGGCGGCACTGACGGGACGGGGACGGATGCGGGAGGATGCGAGGGTGACCGACGCGGAGCGGACCAGCACGCCGCTGGTCGACGAGGCGATGAAGAAGGCCGCCGTGGCCTGGGTGAGCGTGCCCGGCGGGCCGGCGCTCGCGCTGTGGTGCCTGCCCCTGCAGGGGGCGCTCTTCGTGGTCAGCGGCCCCGGGGAGCAGTCCGCCCCGGGGCTGGCCGACGCGACCGAGGCACAGGTCACCCTGCGCGGTGACCACGGCGGGCGGATCGTCACCTGGCCGGCGCGGGTGAGCCGCCTGGCGCCCGGCACCGAGCACTGGGAGACGACCGCGCCGTTGGTGGCCGCGAAGCGGCTCAACGCGCCCGGGCCCGCGGCGGAGCTGGCGGAGCGCTGGGCGACCGACGGCTGTGCGGTGAACCGGCTGGAGCCGGCCGGCGAGCCGCTCGCCGGCGCCGGGCTGCCCGCGGACTCGCTGGCCGAGGTGCCCCGCGAGACGCCGGCCGTCCGGGCGACCCGCAAGCCGTTCCGCCTGCACCGGGTCCGCCGCCGCTGAGACGCCCGGCCGCCGGCTCAGGAGACGCAGCCGGCCGGCACGGGGGCGATCGCGGGAACGAGGCCAGTCGCGCGCCCCGGCACCCGCGCGACGAGTTCGACCACCTCGTCGAGCGAGCGCAGCACCGGCCCGATCCAGGCCTCGTCGGCGTTGAACACCATGTGGCCGGCCAGGTCCGGCGCGGCCAGCCGTACGGCTGTCATCCCGGCCCGCTCCGCCCCGGTCAGCTCCTGGCTGCCGCCGTCGCCCACGTAGAGGCAGTCCGCCGGCGCCAGGTCGAGCCGCCGGCACGCCGCCTGGTAGAGCGCCGGGTCCGGCTTGCAGCGCCCCACCTGCACGGAGAAGACCCGCACGTCGAGCAGCGGGGCGATCGGCAGCTGCGGCAGGAACGCCGGCAGCTCGTGCGTGCAGTCGCTGATCACTCCCGTACGCAGGCCGAGCCCCCGCAGCGCGGCGAGCGTGGGCACGGCCTCGTCGCGCAGCCGGGTGTCGGCGCGGATGGCCCGGTGACGGGAGGCGACCGCCGCGCGGACGGCGTCGTCGGAGGGGTGCACGCCGGCCTGCTCGCAGACCCAGCGCAGGGTCGCCTCGGCGTTGCCGAGCCGCCCGCAGGCCCGCTCGTAGTAGGTGCGGTCGAGCACGTCGACGAGCGTGCGCGGGGCGCAGCCGAGCAGCTCGGCGGTCGACCGGTGGGCCTCGCCCCGCTGGACGGAACGGGTCAGCGTGCCGAAGAAGTCGAACAGGACCGCCTGGTAGGTGGGCATGGGGGAGCGCCTCCAGGCGGTAGGGGAATCGCCGGCGCGGACAGGCATGATCGTAACGGAGTGCTGACGTTCCGTGTCGGCCCGTGGCGTGTGAGGATTGCTCCCCGTGTCCCCCGCAGCGCACCGCCCGTCGTTCCACCCGGCGACCACCGGGGCGCTCGTCCTGGCCGTCGTCGCCGTCTCGTCGTCCGCGCCGCTGGTGGCCGTCGCGGCGGCGCCGGCGCTGGCCGTCGCGTTCTGGCGCAACCTGCTCTCGGTCGCCGTGCTCGGCCCGTTCTCGGCGGCCCGGCGACGCGCCGAGTTCCGGTCGCTGACCGTCGGCGCCGGCCGTCGCGAAGGCGTCTACTGCGTGCTGTCGGGGGTCGCGCTCGCCGCGCACTTCGCCACCTGGATGCCCAGCACCAAGCTCACCTCGGTCGCGGCGGCGACCGCGCTCTGCGCCACCCAGCCGGTCTGGCAGGGGCTGATCGCCCGCGCCCAGGGCCGCCGGCTGCCGGGCGCCGTCTGGGCCGGCGTCGGGGTGGCGGTCGCGGGCGCGGTCGTGGCGACCGGGGCGGACTTCGCCGTCTCCGGCCGGGCCGTGGCCGGCGACCTGCTCGCGGTGGCCGGCGGCCTGTTCGCGGCGGTCTACACCGCGCTCGGCGAGCGGGCCCGTACGACGATCAGCACGACCACCTACACCACCGTCTGCTACGGGGTCTGCGCCCTGGTCCTGCTCGTGGTCTGCCTGGTCGGCCGGGTGCCGCTGACCGGCTTCGACACCGGCACCTGGCTCGTCGTGCTGGCCCTGGTGGCCGGGGCCCAGCTGCTCGGGCACTCGATGTTCAACTACGCCCTGAAGAAGGTCTCGGCGACCACGGTCAGCGTGCTGGCCCTGCTGGAGGCCCCGGGCGCCGCCCTGATCGGCTGGGCCTGGCTGGGGCAGTTGCCCGGGGCGACCGCCCTGGCCGGGCTGGGGCTGCTGCTGGCCGGCGTCGCTGTGGTGGTGCTCGGCGGCGCCCGCTCGGCCCGCCGCCTCCGCCCGGTCGCCACCGCCGTCCCCCCCGACGCCGTCCCACCGCCCGACTGACGCGGTGGGATGGCCCCCGGCCGGCGAACGGCCACTCCTTCGGCGCGGGAACGGCCGTTCCGCCTGCCGGATCCGGCGGCGTCCGTGAGAGTGCGAGGGAGGGCACGCGGCGGCGGGAAGGCGGATGGCGGAGCGGGACGGCGACGAGGGCGGCACGACCGTCACGCCGTCGGCCGAGTTCCCGCCGCTCGACCCGGACGAGCTGCGGGCCCTACGCCGGATCGGTGACCGGTGGCGGAACGCCCGGCGGGGCCGACCCCCCGGCGCGGACACGCTGCCGGTGGACCCGACGCTGCGCCGGCACCCCGACCGGCCGGCCCCCACGCGGTTCGGTCGCCTCGCCCCGATCGCGATGTTCCGGATCGGGGAGCCGGACGAGTTGGTCGCCACCGCACCGGCCAACCTGCCCGGCAGCCGGCTCGGCCGGGCGACCACCCGGCTGCGGCGGGCGCTGTTCGGGCCGCCACTGACCAGCGCCGCCGTGGTCTACGAGCGGATGCGCAAGCTGGTGGCCCTGCCGGTGCTCTCCTCCGACCTGCTCAGCTCGGTGGCGTACGGGCCGGAGGCGATGCTCGCCGTGCTGCTGCTCGCCGGCAGCGGGGCGCTCGGGCTGTCCCTGCCGCTGGCCGCCGGGCTGGCGCTGCTCATGATCGCGGTCGGCGTCTCCTACCGGCAGACCGTCGCCGCCTACCCGCACGGGGCCGGGTCGTACATCGTGGCGGGCGACAACCTGGGCGCGGGGGCGGGGCTGGCCGCGGCGGCGGGACTGATGACGGACTACGTGCTCACCGTGGCGGTGTCCGTCTCCGCCGGCATCAGGGCGATCACCTCGGCGATGCCGGGACTGGCCGCCTGGACGGTGCCCCTCGGGCTCGCCGTGATCGGTCTGCTGCTGGCGGGCAACCTGCGCGGCGTACGGGCCGCCGGCAACCTCTTCGTGCTGCCCACGTACGCCTTCGTGGTCGCGCTGCTGGCGCTGCTCGCGGTCGGCTGGTTCCGCGCGGCCGGGCGGGGTTTCGTCCCGGTCGCCCCGCCGCCGGTGCCGGCCGTGGAGGGGTTGGGGCTGCTGCTGGTGCTCCGCGCGTTCTCCTCCGGCGCGGTCTCGATGACCGGCATCGAGGCGGTCTCCAACGCGGTTCCGGCGTTCCGGCCTCCCGAGTGGCGCAACTCGCGCACCACGCTCACCTGGATGGTCGCGATGCTGGTGCTGTTCTTCGGCGGCCTCGTCGGGTTGATCCACCTGTCCGGGCTGGTGCCCACCGCCGAGCAGTCGATCCTCTCCCAACTGGCCCGGGTCACCTTTCCCAGCGGTCCCTGGTACGCCCTGATCCAGGCCGCCACCGCGCTGATCCTGCTGCTGGCCGCGAACACCGCCTTCAACGACTTCCCCCGCCTGCTCTTCTTCATGGCCCGGGACGGGCACGCGCCGCGCCGGTTCCTGCACATGGGCGACCGGCTCGCCTTCAGTAACGGGCTGGTGGCGCTCACCGTCGCGGCGGCGGTGATCCTGGTGGCCTTCCGCGGGCACACCGAGGCGTTGATCCCGCTCTACGCGGTCGGGGTGTTCCTCGCCTTCACCCTGTCCCAGGCCGGGATGGTGCGGCACTGGCGACGCCGACGCGGTCCCGGCTGGCGCCGCCGGGCGACGATCAACGCGGTGGGCGGCACCTTCTCCGGCCTGGTGCTGGTGACCGCCGCCGTCACCAAGTTCACCGAGGGCGCCTGGGTGGTGGTCGTCGCCGTGCCGCTGCTGGTCCTGCTGTTCCGGGCCATCCACCGGCACTACCGGAGGCTGCACCGGTCCCTGGCGCTGCACCCGCCGCCGGGTGGCCCGGCGCCCGGGCCGCCGGTGGTGCCGGCCCCGCCGCCCGCCACCGGGCCCGCTGCGGAGGACGAGGAACTGCCCGAGCAGGTACGCCACCTCGTGATCGTGCCGGTCGCCCGGCTGAACCGGGCCTCGCTGCGGGCCCTGGCGTACGCGGCCTCGCTCGGGCAGCCGACGCTGGCCGTGCACATCGCCCCCGAGGAACCGGAGGCGGACCGGTTCCGGGAGCAGTGGCGGGTGTGGGGCGACCACCTGCGGCTGGAGACGATCGTGTCCCCGTACCGGGCGGTGGTCGGGCCGCTCGCGCACTACCTGGAGGCCCTGCACGCCTCCCGGGCCGACCTGGTGCTGACCGTCGTCGTACCGGAGGTGGTGGTGCGCAGCCGCTGGCACCGGCTGCTGCACAGCCGCACCGAGCAACGGCTGCGTACGGCGCTGCGCCGGCTGCCGGGGGTGGTGGTCACCAGCCTCCCGGTGCACCCGGGCGGGTAGCTCCCTCCGCGTCGTCTGCGCGGGTCGTCAGTCGCGTCGGGCGAGCACGGCGACCCGGGGCAGCGCCTCCGGGTCGGGTACGGGGGTGAGCAGGTCGTCGATGGCGGCGACGTGGCTCGTCGTCCAGCCGGCGTCGGCCAGGGCGGAGAGCACGTCGGCCACGGGGTGGGCGGTGTTGGTGATCGTCGTGGTGAAGGGGGCCGTGCGGCCGTCGTCGGTGCGTAGCTCCCCGGTGACGTGCAGCGGGCGGCGGTCGCCGTCGAGCGGGCCCCGGGCCACCTCGACCGAGACCGTGCCGTCCTGCCGGGCGACCGGGGGGACGTCGGCGAGGAGCCCCTTCGTCGTGGACATGTCGAAGCCGAACCAGCCGCCCGGCGCGACCGCCCGGTGCACGCAGCGCAGGTAGGCCCGGACCCGGTCGATGTCGCCGACGTGGTTGAGGACGTCGTACGTGGAGACCGCGAACGCGCAGGTGCGCGGCACCTCGAAGTCCGCGGCGTCCGCGGCGATGAGCACCGCGTCGGTGCCGGCCAGCCGTTCCCGGGCGCGGGCGATCATCGCCTCGGAGACGTCGACCCCGACGACCCGGTAGCCGGCGGCGGCGAACCGGGCGGCCACGATGCCGGTGCCGCAGCCGACATCCAGCAGGCTCAGCTCCGACCCGGGTGCGACGTGCGCGTGCAGCCGCAGCCACGCCTCGCCCATCCGCTCGGGGTACGGCGCCCAGAAGCGGTCATACGCCGTGACGAAGGCGTCAACGTACTCGGCCATCGGGTTGCCTTTCGTAGTGCCGGACGGTGGAACTGGCCAACGGGACGAGCGCGGCCACGAAGATCACCGTGGCCAGGGCGAGCAGGGCCGTTCGCACGCCGATCGCGGGTACGACGAGACCGGCGGCGATCATGACGGGCGGGCCCAGCCCCACCGCCCCCAGCCACTCGTACGCGCTCACGCGGGACATCGCCTCCGTCGGCACCTCGGACTGGACGGTCGTCTCCCACAGCACCCCGAAGACGTCGAAGGCGACCCCGGCCAGCACGGCGGCGAGGATCACGAACGGCAGGGCGGCACCGGCTCCGAGCAGCAGCGCCGGCAGCCCCAGCAGCGACACGGCGAGGACGGCCGTGCGCAGGGGCCGGGTCGTCCTGATCCGCATCGCCACCAGCACGCCGGCAAACATGCCGACGGCGTACCCGGCCAGGACGCCGGACCAGGCGCCCGCGCCGCCCAGGTGCGCCCTGGCGAGCAGCGGCCCCGCGAGCCCGAAGGTGACCCCGACGGCGGCGTTGATCACCGCTGCGGCGAGCACGATCTGCCACAGCCATCGTCGCCGGACGAACTCGCGCCAGCCGTCGCGCAGTTCGGCCGGCAGGTTCCGCCCGGCGGGCCGGGTCGTCGCGGCGAGGCGCAGCCGCGCGAGGAGTAAGGCGGCGACGGCGAACGTCGCGGCGTCGAGGGCCAGCGCCCAGCCCGGCCCGAGCCAGGTGATCAGCGCGCCGCCCGCCGTGAAGCCCGCCACCGTGGCGGTGTTCGTGCCGAGCCGCAGCAGGGCGTTGCCCCGCTGGCGCGCCTGCGGCGCGACGAGTTCGGCGGTCAGCCCGTTGAGCGAGGGCAGCAGCAGCGCGGAGGCGGTGCCGGCGACGGCCGCGCAGACGGCGAGGGTGGCGACGCCGGCCCGCCCGCTCAGCACGAGGACGGTCATCGCGCCGTACGCCGTACCGCACATCAGTTCCGCCGCCACGAGTACGCGGTGGCGCGGCAGCCGGTCGCCGATGACGCCGCCGAGCAGCATCAGCGCGATCCGGGGCACCGAGATCGCGGCGAGCACGAGCGACAGCGCCGTGGGCGATCCGCCGGGAAGGTCGAGCACGGCGAAGGTCAGCGCGAGCGGGCCCATCGCGTTGCCGAAGACGGAGATCGTCCTGGCCGTGGCGAACAGGACGAACCGGCGCTCGCGCAGCGGGTCCGCCGGGCGGTCCACGGACGCGACGGTGTCGGTCATGCCCGGTCCGGGCGGACGATCGCCTGCCACCGCGCCACCGGCTCGCCGGCGTCGAGCACGTGCAGCAGCGGCCGGCGGGCCACCACGGGGCACACGTGTCCGGGCAGCACCCGCAGCTCGTCGCCCACCGACACCGACCCCGCGTCGACCGGCCCGCCGTCGGGTGCGGTCAGCACGACACCGCTCATCCAGGTCTGGTCGGCGCCCGCCAGCAGTTCGTCGGCGTCGGTGCGCAGCACCTGCCCGTCGGTGCCGGTGACGGTCGTGGCGACGGATATCGCGACCGCCCCGGGATCGCACTCGCCCAGCCGGGCGAACCCGCCGTCGAGCAGCGCGTACGCCCCGGCGCAGACCTCGGTCACGCCGGCGACGTCCAGCACGCCGGCGAGGGTCGGGGTGCCCCCGACGCTGACGGCCGGGCAGGGCGACCCGGCCGCGCGGATCCGCTCGGCGACCGACACCAGCAGGCGCGCCTGGCGGCGGCCCAGCTCGACCCGGTCGCGCGCGGCGGCGGGGTCGGTGATCCCCACATAGCCGGTGACGCCCGCCATCCGCAGCCCGCCGGTCCGCGCGATAGTGGCGGCCAGCCCCACGGCGGCGTCGGGGTCGACACCGACGCGGTGCAGACCGGTGTCGACCTCGACGCGTACGCCGAGTTCGACGCCGTGGGCCTCGGCCGCCGCGCCGAGCCCGGCCACCGCGTCGGGGTGGTCCACGTGCACCGTCACCGCGCAGTGCCGCGCGAGCTGGGCGAACCTGGTCCACCGCCACGCGTCACGCCAGGGCCACGCCACCACCACGTCCGTCACGCCCACCGCCACGTAGGCCTCGGCCTCGGCCGCCGAGTGCACCGCGACGCCCACCGCGCCCGCGGCCACCTGCCGGGCGGCGATCTCGGGACTCCGGTGCCCCTTGACGTGCGCGCGCAGGGCGACGCCGGCCTCGGCCACCCGCCGGCCGTACCGCGCGACGTTCGCGTCCAGCCGGGCCAGGTCGACGGTCACCCGCGGCGTCATTCGCCGCGCCCGTGCCAGGCGTCCGGCGGGAAGGAGAACGCCGCGTCGCCGCCGGCGAGCATCGCCGCCTGGCGGTCCCGCTCGGCGGGGTGCGGCACGCCGACGCCGGAGACACCGAGGAAGGCCTCGTCCGGCCAGGACAGCCCGAGGGCGTCCTCGACGGGCGCGTCGCGGGTGGCGGCGGTGAAGAACGTCCCGAGCCCGAGCGCCGTCGCGGTGAGGTACACGGTCTGGCTCAGGTGGCCGACGTCGAGCAGGAGCGCACGGTACGCGCGGGCGGCCGGGTACTTCCACACGGTCCGGTCGAGCACCGCCGCGTACATCAGCAGGAAGCCGGCCTGGGCGGCGTGCGGCTGCCCGCCGCACCACTCGCGCAGCCGGTCCTCGCCGGGGGCGGGCGCGAGGCGCACCAGCTCGTGGCGGCGCACCGCGTAGTGGTAGATCCCGGGTTCCAGCCCCGCCACGTCGCGGACCACCGGGTAGACCTCGACCGGGTGGCGGGCCCCGCCGGAGGGAACGGTCTTGAGCAGCGCCGTCCCGACCCCGGAGACGTCCACCTCGCGACGGACCCCGGCCGTCCAGCGCAGCAGGGCCGCGAACGCGGGCAGCGGCACCGGGCGGTCCGGGTCGAACCATCGGGTCGAGCGCCGGGCCGCGAGGACCGTGGTGAAGTCGACGGCGGGCGGGTCGGCCGGGGGCAGGGCGATCCGTGGCCCGTCGTGCTCCCTGACCGGATCCGGCTGGCCGGACTTGGCGCGCAACACCGCCGCGTCCTGCGCCGCCGAGCGGAAGACGTCGCTGCCGAGCGTACGGCTGGCCAGGTGGTAGTAGGTGGCTGCCGGTCCCAGGTCGCGCCACGCGCCGAGGCGTTCCTCCTGGGCGTGCTCCGGCGAACCCTCGGCGACGAGCACGTGGGCGTCGAGGAGCTGCTGCGCGAGCCGGCCTTCGGGCTCGGCCCAGTCGGCATAGTCGCGCAGCAGCCTCTCCGCCTCCACAGTCAACGCGAACTGCCGGTGCCTCAGCGGGTCGTCGCAGACCAGTTGGCCGTCACGCCACAGGAAGACGACCAGCCGCGACACACGGACACGCATGACTACTCAGGCTTCGACCGGTCAGACCTCGACCGGAGGCTCCAGGCAGGTCAGTTCCTGGTCGTAGTCGTCGGACGCCACCGGCTCGAAGGCCTCGATCTGCTCGGTCATGCGGGAGCTCCCCTCACTAATCGGCGTTGATCACTGTGATGCACCGTATCAGACCGTCCACAGTGAACACACCCACCGACATGGATCGAGCCGACCCGCTCCCGCGCCGACTCAGGCCTCGTGGACCTCCAGCACCCGGGTGGTCGGGGCGGCGTCGCCCAGCTCACCGCGCAGCGCCACCCGCTCCGGGTCGGCCAGGAAACCGTCGTAGCCGGCGCGGGTGTCGAACCGGATCAGGTGCACCTCCGTACGCCCGTCGCCGGTGCGCTGCCGACGCTCCAGCCGCCCGCCGTGCCGCCCGAGCAGGCCGAGCACCGCGTCCTCGTACCGCTGGCCGGTCTCGACCGCGTCGGGGGCCAGCTCCACCAGCGCCACCAGGCGCACGGCGGCGGCCGGGTCGGTGACCAGCGACTTGAAGAAGTGGTGGTCGACGTGGCCGCCGGGGATGCCCTCCCGGCGGCCCGTGTCGAGGTAGCCGTGCCGGCGGTAGAACTCCGGCGCCTGGAACGAGAACGAGGAGACCGACATCTCCGTGCAGCCGCGCCGGCGGGCCTCGTCCTCGGCGGCCCGCAGCAGCCGGCCGCCCCACCCCTCGGCACGGCGGTCCTCGCGCACCCACACCATGTTGATCCCGGCGCAGCCGCCCCAGGTCCACCCGGTCAGGCCGGCCACCAGCTCGCCGTCGGCGTCGTCGACCCGGACGCAGAGGCCGGCCTCGTCGTCCGCGCCGGTCGCCCGGTTGTTGAAGATGGTCAGCTCCGCGTCGAGCCGTGCCTGGAGTTCCTTGTCCTCGCGGAGCACCCGAAGGACGCTGCCGGCGTCGTTCCCCGTGGTCGTCATGCGGCGGAGTATCGCAGCGCCCCGCCCCCGGTGACACCGCAAATCCGGCGGCGCCGCCTGCCGGGCGGGGCCCCGTTATCCGGCGACGCCGACCGCCTCGGCGCTGGCCGTCCAGAGTCGGGCGGCGAGCTGCGGATCGGTCGCCCTGGGCAGCGGCCGGCGCAGCCGCCGGTCGACGTGGTAGCCGCCCGTCACCAGCCGCTCCGGGTCCTGGTTGGCCAGCCAGACCAGCGTCTCCGCGCCCTTCTCCGGGCTGCGCAGCGGCAGGATCCGCATGCCCAGGGCGACCAGCCGGTTGTCGTTGCCGAACCGGCTGCGCACCACCCCCGGATGGAAGGAGTACGCGGGGATCTCCGGCCAGCGCCGGGCCGCCTCGGCCGTGAAGAGGATGTTCGCCTGCTTGCTGGTGCCGTACGCCTGCATGGGCCGGTAGCGGCGCAGCGCGGCGTTGAGGTCGGCCGGGTCGAGCACGCCGCTGCGGTGCGCGCCGGAGGCGGTCACCACCATCCGGCCGATCCGGTCCCGCAGCAGGTTGCTGAGCAGGAACGGGGCCAGGTGGTTGGCCTGGATCGAGAGCTCGAAGCCGTCTACCGTGGTGAGCGGCTGGAGCGCGATCGCCCCGGCGTTGTTGGCGAGCACGTCGATCCGGTCGTACGCCTCGCGCAGCTTGCCGGCCAACCGGCGGACGTCGTCCAGCACCGCGAAGTCGGCCCGGAACAGCTCCGGTCGCTCGCCGGACGCCTCCCGCACCTGTTCCGCCGCGGCCTGGAGTCGGGCCGGGTCGCGGCCGACCAGTACCACCTGGTCACCGCGGCGCGCCAGGTCGACGGCGGCCGCCAGCCCGATGCCCGAACTGGCCCCGGTCACCACCACGATCCGACGCCCAGTGAGATCTTCCACAGGTCCATTCACCCCGGTCACGGCACGAGGTTACCGTGGCGTCACAAAGACCTTTGGGATCGTTAAGCCCTCGCATTTCGTCAGGTGACGTCGGCGTGCCCGCGCACGCTGGAAGGAGCGCATCCATGGCCGCAGTCGGTCGCCCCCGTCGGTCCTGCCTCGCGGTACCCGGCTCCAGCGTCAAGATGCTCGGCAAGGCCCAGGGGCTCCCGGCCGACCAGGTCTTCCTGGACCTGGAGGACGCGGTCGCCCCGCTGGCCAAGCCCGACGCCCGGAAGAACATCGTCGCGGCGCTCAACGAGGGCGACTGGTCGGGCAAGACCCGCGTCGTCCGGGTCAACGACCTGACCACGCCGTGGACCTACCGGGACGTCATCGACGTGGTGGAGGGCGCCGGCGCCAACCTCGACTGCGTCATGCTGCCCAAGGTGCAGAACGCGGCCCAGGTGCAGTGGCTCGACATGACCCTGACCCAGCTGGAGAAGACGCTCGGCCTGGAGGTCGGCCGGATCGGCATCGAGGCGCAGATCGAGAACGCCGCCGGCCTGGTCAACATCGACGCCATCGCGGCCGCCTCGCCCCGGGTCGAGACCATCATCTTCGGTCCGGCCGACTTCATGGCCTCGATCAACATGAAGTCCCTGGTGGTCGGCGCGCTCATCCCGGACTACCCGGGCGACCCCTACCACTACATCCTCATGCGCATCCTGATGGCAGCCCGGATGCACGACAAGCAGGCCATCGACGGCCCGTTCCTGCAGATCCGCGACGTGGACGCGTTCCGCGAGGTGGCCAAGCGCTCGGCGGCGCTCGGCTTCGACGGCAAGTGGGTGCTGCACCCGGGCCAGATCGACGCCGCGAACGAGGTCTACTCGCCGGCCCAGGCCGACTACGACCACGCCGAGCTGATCCTCGACGCGTACGAGCACTACACGTCGGAGGCGGGCGGCCGGCTGGGCGCGGTGATGCTCGGCGACGAGATGATCGACGAGGCGTCCCGCAAGATGGCCCTCGTGGTGGCGGCGAAGGGCCGGGCCGCGGGCATGACCCGCACCTCGTCCTTCACCCCGCCGGCCGAGTAGTCCCCGCGCCTCCCGACATCCGTGCCGCCCCGGTCCGCGCCGGGGCGGCACCGTCGCGTCAGTAGTTGGTGCCGCCGGTGTCGGCCTGGGAGATCGCGAAGATGATGATCGCCACGTAGAAGAGGACCACCAGCAGGTAGAGGCCGGTGACGATCCAGCCGACGATGATGCCGGCCTTCGCCATGCCCTCGCCGCCCTCGCCGGTCTCCCGGATCTGCTTCTGCGCGACGTGGCCGAGGATCGCGCCGATCGGCGCGGTGATGCAGGAGCCGATGCCGACCAGGGCGAGCACCAGTGCGGCGATGGCGAGGCCGTTGGTCCTCAACGAGGGGGCGTAGCCGTAGTTCGGGTAGGCCGGCGGGTAGGCGGCGGGCCCGGGCTGGCCGGCGGCGTGCTTCATCCCGGCGTACGGGTCGCCGCCCGCGTACGGGTCCGGGGCGTACGGGTCGGCCGGCGCGTACGGGTCGGGGCCGGTGGGCTGGGTGGGGACGGGTTGACCGCTCACCGGGAGGGCGGGGTCGGCGGGTGGGCTCGACTGCTGGCCCGACCACGCCGGGTCGTTCCAGCCGCCGGAGGGCGGGGGATATGTCATTCGTCTGCTCCGTAGGGTGCGGGGTGCGCCCGTCAGGGTAGTCAGGCCTGCCCAGACCCCGAGGTGTCACCACCGGGTGTGCCGCGTTGCCCGGGCCGGAGGAAGCGGGCAGGATCCTGGCATGGTGATTGACGCGCGAGCCGCGGACCGCTCCGGCAGCCGACCGAGACGGGACGCGAGCCGCCCCGGCGTGGCCCGGCGCACCCGCGCCGCCGCCCAGCCGGGCACCGCCGGCATCGACGAGCCCGCGCCGCTGCCGGACCCGGTGACCATGCGCCTCGACGGGAAGGTCGCCCTGGTCACCGGGGCGGGCAGCCCGGACGGCATCGGGTACGCGACGGCCCGCCGGCTGGCCGACCTCGGCGCCCGGGTGGCCATCGTCTCCACCACCCGACGCATCCACGACCGGGCCGGCGAGCTGGGCGTGACCGGCTTCGTCGCCGACCTCACCGACGAGTCGGAGGTGGGCGCGCTCGCCGACGCGGTCGCCGAGCAGCTCGGGGACGTCGAGGTGCTGGTCAACAACGCGGGCCTGGCCAGCCGGGCCAGCCCCGAGGTGCTGCGCCCGGTCGCCCAGCTCAGCTACGACGAGTGGCGCGGTGAGATCGACCGCAACCTCACCACCGCGTTCCTGTGCAGCCGGGCCTTCATCGGCGGCATGGCCGAGCGGGGCTGGGGCCGGATCGTCAACCTGTCGGCCACCGCCGGGCCGGTCAACGCCCTGCCCACCGAGGCGGCCTACGCGGCGGCCAAGGCGGGCGTGGTCGGGCTGACCCGGGCGCTGGCGATGGAGATGATCGCCGACGGGGTGACCGTGAACGCCGTCGCGCCGGGCACCATCCACACCGCGGCCTCCACGGTGGCGGAGATCCGGCAGGGCCTCGGCACCCCGGTCGGCCGCCCCGGCACGCCGGACGAGGTGGCCGCGGCGATCGTCTTCCTCTGCTCGCCGGCCGCCTCGTACATCACCGGGCAGATGCTGGTGGTGGACGGCGGCAACAGCGTCCGTGAGGCCGAGTTCCGCTGATCTGCGGGGCTCAGTAGTTGGGGCCGTTGTTGCCGGCGAGGGCGATCAGCGCGATCCAGCCGCAGCAGGCCAGCACGCCGAGCCCGGTGATGACGTAGCTGAGGATGAGGCCCCACGTGGCGAGCTGGTCGCCCTCCTCGCCCGTCGTACGGATCTGCCGCTTGGCCAGGTGCCCGAGGACGATGCCGATCGGGGAGAAGACGAACGCGAAGACCAGCGAGAGGATGGCGAGCACGTTCGTCCCGCCGGCCCGGGGACCGGACGGCGGGCCGTACTGCCCGTAGGGCGTCTGCGGGGTGTACGGGGGCTGGTGCCCCCACTGCTGCCCGTGCGGCGGTTCGCCGGGCTGCTCGTAGCTGGGCTGCCCGTACGCGGGCTGCTGGTGGGCCGGCTCGTAGGACGGTGGTTCGTAGGACGGCTGCTCGTAGGACGGCGGCCCGTACGACGGTGGCTCCGGTGGGGGCTCGTAGCTCGACGGATCGTGCCCCGGCGGGGGCTCCCAGGGTGACGGCGACCGGTCCGGATCGGGCGGCCCCGACGACGGTGGCTGGCTCACGGTCTCCTCCTGCCGGTGGCGGATCGCGTCCCCTCTTGCCGGACGCTACCCGCAGCGGTGAACCTTTTCACAGCGGTTGTGTGGACTGGTCACCTTGGCCTCGACCGCCGTGCGGCCAATACTGACGAAGCGTTCAGTTACCCATGAGTAAGGCGCCGACCCCCGGAGGCTGAGATGGCCCGACTCGCCCAGACGCCCGGCCTGACCGATGTGCAGCGGTCGATCCTGGAGACCGTCCGGGAGTTCGCCGACAAGGAGATCATCCCGCACGCGCAGCGGCTGGAGCACGCCGACGAGTACCCGAGCGACATCCTCGACGGGATGCGCGAGATGGGCCTCTTCGGTCTCACCATCGACGAGGAGTACGGCGGGCTCGGCGAGTCCCTGCTCACCTACGCGCTGGTGGTCGAGGAGCTGTCGCGGGGCTGGATGTCGATCTCCGGCATCGTCAACACCCACTTCATCGTCGCGTACCTGATCTCCCAGCACGGCTCCGCCGAGCAGAAGGCCCGGCTGCTGCCGAAGATGGCGACCGGCGAGGTGCGCGGCGCCTTCTCGATGTCCGAGCCCGAGTGTGGCTCCGACGTCTCCGCGATCAAGTCGAAGGCCGTCCGCGACGGCGACCGGTACGTCATCAACGGCCAGAAGATGTGGCTGACCAACGGGGCGTACTCGTCGGTGGTGGCGACCCTGGTCAAGACCGACACGGGCGCCGACTCCGTCTACGGCAACATGAGCACCTTCCTGCTGGAGAAGGAGCCCGGCTTCGGCGAGACCGCGCCAGGCCTGACCATCCCCGGCAAGATCGACAAGATGGGTTACAAAGGCGTCGAGACCACCGAGATGGTGCTCGACGGGGTCACCGTCGGAGAGTCCGCCGTCCTCGGCGGCGCGGAGAAGGTCGGCCGCGGCTTCTACCAGATGATGGACGGCATCGAGGTCGGCCGGGTCAACGTGGCCGCCCGCGCCTGCGGCATCTCCATCCGCGCCTTCGAACTCGCCGTCGCGTACGCCCAGCAGCGCCACACCTTCGGCCAGCCGCTCGCGAAGCACCAGGCGATCGCCTTCAAGCTCGCCGAGATGGGCACCAAGATCGAGGCGGCCCACGCGCTCATGGTCAACGCCGCCCGGCTCAAGGACGCCGGCCAGCGCAACGACGTCGAGGCCGGCATGGCCAAGCTGCTCGCCTCGGAGTACTGCGCCGAGGTCGTCCAGGAGGCGTTCCGCATCCACGGCGGCTACGGCTACTCCAAGGAGTACGAGATCGAGCGGCTGATGCGGGAGGCCCCGTTCCTGCTCATCGGCGAGGGCACCTCGGAGATCCAGAAGACGATCATCTCCCGCGGCCTGCTCAAGCAGTACAAGCTCTGACGCAAGGAAGGGCACCCTCCTGACGCCTCAGGTAGCGGAAGGTGCCCTTCCTGACACGTCGGCGCCGGCGGCGGGCTCCGGTGCGGTGACCGGCCCCGCCGCCAGCACCTGCGGTCGTTCCCGGTACGCCTCGATCGCGGCGGCCAGGCGTTGCTCCGGCACCGCCACGTCACGGCCGCCGACCACCGGCGCCGGCTCCAGCGACCGCCACACCCTCGGCCGCAGCCGCACTCCGGCGAGCCGGCCGTCCTCCCGGTGCAGGCTCACCCGGTCGATGTTGGACCAGTCGTACCGCCGGCGGCCGTGCCGGATCCCACTCGCCGTCAGCGCCAGCCGCCCGGTGAACCGCATGCCGAAATAGGCGACGAGGCCGCCCGCCGCCGCCACCGCGACCAGGAGCACCAGCCGGACGACCCGGGCCCACTGCGGGTCGGCGGGCAGCGCCATCGTCACCACCAGCATCACCGCCGTCGCCCAGGCCAGCGCGGTGACGAGGTCGACCCAGCCGGCCAGGGACCGCCGAGCGACCAGACCGGGCTCCGTCCCGTCCACGCCGGCCACCCGTTCCCGCCAGATAAGCCGGGCGTCCTGCCGCGGACACCACCGCCGCAGCAGCGCGGTCACACCGACGAAGAGCCAGAAGACACAGACATCGGGATCGAACCGGGGAACCCGGAACAGCGCGGCGGCCATCGGCACCGCCACCATTGCGGCCACCGTCGCGGCCAGCAGCCGGCGGGACCAGAGCCCGTCGTCGCGCTTCGGCAGCCGGCCGGACAGGCGGACAGACATGACCGCAGGGTACGAGCCGTCGACAACGTACGGGCCCGACCAACCGCCCAGCCGACTCGTGCAACCGCCACGGCGGACGGGACCGACCGCCGTGCCGGGACTTCCCGAACCCGGTCAGCCCAGCCGGGTCAGGCCGGCGGCGGCGCGCTCGACGATCAGGCAACGATCCTCGACGTAGTCGACGCCCGCCTCCGTGGCGATCCGCCGCGCCTCGGCCGAGACGATGCCGAGCTGCAACCAGACCGCCGGAGCGCCGATCGCCACCGCCTCGCGCACCACGTCGACCGCGTCCTGCGCCGGCCGGAACACGTCGACCAGGTCGACCGGGTGCGGGATGTCGGCCAGGGACCGGTAGACCCGCTCGCCGAAGAGTTCATCGGCCGTCGGGTTCACCGGGATGATCCGCCAGCCGTACCGCTGCATCTGCAACGGCACGCTGTGCGCGGCCTTGCGCGGGTCGCGGGACGCGCCCACGACGGCGATCACGGCGGAGTCGGCGAGGATCTGCTGAGCGGAGCGCACCCGCCGACTCTAACCCCGCCGCTCAGCCGCCGCCCGCGAGCACGTGACGCAGCCGGGCGTACTCCTCGGGCGTGCCGATCGCCGCGCGGTGCTCGGGATACGCGGCGTAGTGCTGGATCGCCCCGGCCAGCAGCTCCGGCGCGACATCCAGCTCGCCGGTCTCGACGACGACGTGGCGGCGCGAGGCAAGCCCTCGTTGCCGGACCAGGTCACGGCTGCGCACCGGCAGCCGCTGGAAGCCGGACTGCCGGGACGGCCCGCCCGCAGCCGCCGGGTCCAGGGCCTCCCACGGTACGGAGGTGTGCCGCAGCGGGTCACCGGCGGTGATTCCGGCCGGGGTCAGCGCGACTGTCGGCACCCGGCGCCAGAGGGCGACCGACAGCAGAACGGCGAACGGGCCGGTGATGCTCGGGTAGAGCCACCACATCCCGTCCTGACCCGAGCTGAGCTGGTAGGTCGTCGTGTAGGCGAGGAAGGCGAGGAGGACCCAGCGGTAGCTCACCCGGCCCCTGGGCGGGCCGAAGAAGGCCTGCTCCCGCTCGTCCACCCGCAACTCGGCGGCACCGGGCCGCCCGAAGACGCGCATCAGACTCAACAGCAGCGCGACCAGCGGCAACAGCGTGAGCAGGGCGGCCGGACCGTCCGTGCGTCGCGCCCAGCCGGCCGCAACGCCCCAGAGCACTCCGGCGGCCAGCGCGACCGCCACCGCCACCCGCGGCCGGCGGAGCGCCCGGACAATCGTCTCCCGCACGCCGGCAGCGTATCGGCAGCCGTCTACAGGAGGGTGAGCTGCTCGGCGGGCGGCGGCGCGGGCGCCGGTCCGGTGCGGCGGTGGTCCTCGCCGCGCTCGCCCCGGGGCAGCCCGTGCCGGCGCGCCGCGATGCGCACCCGCGCCGTCAGTTCCCGCTGGTAGGACTGCGGGGCGTACGCGCCGGAGCGGTAGAGCTCGCGGTAGCGGGGGACCAGGTGCGGGAACTCGCGGCCCAGCCAGCGCGCGTACCACTCCCGGGCACCTGGGCGCAGGTGCAGCGCCAGCGGCGTCGCGCTGGTCGCCCCGGCGGCGGCGATGGCCGCCACGGTCGCGTCGATCGACTCGTCGTCGTCGCTGAGCCCGGGCAGGATCGGCGCCATCAGCACGCCGACGTCGAAGCCGGCGTCGGCCAGCGCCCGTACGGCGTCGAGCCGCCGCCTCGGGCTGGGGGTGCCCGGCTCCACCGCCCGCCAGAGCCGCTCGTCGACGAAGCCCACCGAGTACGACACGCCGACCCGGGTGACCTCGGCGGCCTGGCGCAGCAGCGGCAGGTCACGCAGGATCAGCGTGCCCTTGGTGAGGATCGAGAACGGGTTCGCGAAGTCGCGCAGCGCCGCGATGATCTGCGGCATGAGCTGGTAGCGCCCCTCGGCCCGCTGGTAGCAGTCGACGTTGGTGCCCATCGCGACGTGCGCGCCCCGCCAGCGCGGCGCGGCCAGCTCCCGCCGGACCAGCTCACCGGCGTTGACCTTGACGATGACCTTCCGGTCGAAGTCCTCCCCGGCATCGAGGTCGAGGTAGGTGTGCGTGTTCCGTGCAAAGCAGTTGTGACTCACGACGCCGTCGGCGATGAAGTCGCCGGTGCCGGTCGTGATGTCCCAGAGGGGCAGTTCCAGCCCGAGGGGCTCGATGCCGACCACCCGGAGCGCCGCCTGGCATTTCAGCGCCGCACCGTCGATCGACCGCTTCCGGGTGATGGCCGGGTCGGTCAGGTGGAAGAACCGTAGCCGTTCGCGTAGCCCGCCGGTCAGCCGAATGTTACGTACGCGGTTCGCGCGGCCTGGATCTTCGACCACGCTCGTAAAGCCGAAGTGGCTCAGCGCCGCCGACGTCTGGTCGAGGATCTCGTTGCTGCTGTTGCTGATCCGGAGAACGCCCTGGCTGCAACTGCCCTCTGCGTCGAAGATCCCTGCCAGGAAGCCCAGCCGCCAGTCGTCGGTGGGATCGTCGGGCCACCGCACCAGCGCGGTGATGGCCTCGATCGAGCGCTGCCGGGACGTCCGGATCGCGGAGATGGCGCGTCGCGTCGCACTTGCCGGGGTGTACGCGAAGCTGTCCGTCTCCACCCCGGCACTGACGAGGAAGCGCTTCGTGCGACCCAGCGCCTCCTCGTCGGCGAGCGCCAGGCGGAACCGGTGCACCACCCCGTAGGAATAGCCGTAGGTGCCGAGGTTCGCGTCACCACGGATCATCCCGCAGAGGTAGCCCTGCCGGTAGTCGGCCGAGTCCTTGGGGCCAGTGGCGAAGCGGCCGGTGCCGATCAGGCGGTTGTTCGTCGTCAGATAGGGGCGTTGCCCCGCGCCGTTCATCGCGCCGGTCACGTGTTTCCAGCCGCGCTCGGAGAGGAACCGGTGGTCACCGCTGGCGATCAGCGTCGTGCCGTCCTCCAGGGTGACCCGGTAGGCCGGCTTCACGGTCGACCATTTGGCCAGGACCGTGGTGACGACGTAGCGACGGTAGGCACCACGACGCTGCGTGCCGTAGATCCGGTCACCGATCTCCAGTTTGCTGATCGGCTTCGTGCGCCCGTCGGCCATGAGGATCGGCGTCTCGCCCGAGAGGCAGTAGACGCACGCATGGGAGCAGCCGCGGTAGGGGTTGATCGTCCACTCGAACGGGACCCGGGACGTGCCGGGCACCTTGTTGATGATCGACTTGGCCTGCACCTCGTAGAACGTCATGCCGGCGAAGCCCGGCGTGTCGAAGGTGCGGGCGACCGCTCCGGGCAGCGCCAGCGGCAGGGGTGGTGTCGCCGGCGCTGCCCGGTCGGGGACTCCCTCGTCCGGGGGAGCGGCGAGGTTGTCCCAGCGCATGGCCCTCATTCGAACACGCGTACGAGCGGAACGCAAGCGACCCGCGGTGTTCCCGCCCACCTCGCGGCACCGCACGCGCCCGGCGGGTGGAGGATGGAGGGCATGGAGAGGTCGACGTTCGTCTACGACGGGGACTGCGCGTTCTGCACCCGGTGCGCCGAGTTCATCGACCGGCGCATCCCGACGGGCGTGCGGGTGGTGCCGTGGCAGTTCGCCGACCTCGACGCGCTGGGCCTGAGCGAGGCCGAGTGCGAGGAGGCGGTGCAGTGGGTGGGCGCCGACGGGTCCCGCGCGGCCGGTCCGGATGCCATCGCCAGGCTGCTCCGCGACAGCGGTCCGCTCTGGCGGGTCGCGGGCGCCGGCCTCGCCTTCCCGCCGGTACGCGCCGCCGCCTGGCCCGCGTACCGCTGGGTGGCCCGGAACCGGCACCGGCTCCCCGGCGGCACGGCCGCCTGCGCGCTGCCGCAGGAGGCGCGGGAGCGCCTCTACGGACCGTCCGGTCGCCCGGCCGCCGACGCCTGACCCGCGAGTGCCGGCGCGGCGCCGGCGGGCGCTGCGGTGTCCCGTCCCCGGCGGGTGAGCAGCCGGCGCGCCCAGACCACCGGCCGGACCCGCTCCAGCGGCAGGAAGCTGGTCATCGCCGCCAGGTGCGGGGCGAACGAGATCGTGATGGTCGCGACGGTGACCAGGTGGAACGAGTAGAAGAAGCCCACCGTGGCCAGCCGCCAGCGTTCCTTGAGCAGGAACACCACCGGGCTGAACAGCTCGAACGCGACGATGCCGAACTGGGCGACGATCAGCAGATACGGCACCGAGGCGACCAGGTCGGCCAGCTCGGTGCCGCGCCGGAGGATCGCCCGGGCCAGCACCGAGCCGGTCAGCCAGTCCAGTCCGCCGAAGCGCAGCTTGGCCCAGGCGGCCAGGAAGTACGTGCAGATGACCGCGATCTGGGTGACCCGTAGCGCCCATCCGCCCGCCTCGGTGCGGGTGGTGTCGCCGTGCCGGGCCCGGCCGGCGGTGGGCAGCACGGCCAGCGCGACGAGCAGGCCGAACCGGTCGTGGTCGACCTTGCCGTAGCTCATCGCGACGATCATCCACTCGAAGTAGAGCGCGAAGACCGCCCAGCCGAGCAGGCGTGGTGCCCGGCCGGTCGCGGCGAGCAGGGCGAGCAGCAGCAGGGCCCAGAAGACGACGGTGACCAGCGTCTGGGTCGGCGTCGGCAGGGGCAGCACCCGACCGACCAGCAGCGGCTGGTAGAGCTCGCCGGGCACCGCCACCCGGGTGCGTACCCAGGGCGTGAAGACGACCAGGTCGGCGGCGACGAAGAGGTAGATCAGCGTGCGGAAGGCGGCCACCCGGCCGCGGGGCACCGCCTCGGTCAACCAGCGGCTCATCGGTCCGCCTGCCAGGCGACCACGGTCTCGTCGGTCCAGCGGCCGGTGGGTCGCCCGTCGCGGATGCCGTGCCAACGGATGACGATGCGGACCTCGACCAGCTCCGCCGCCTCCGGGTGGCGCTCGGCGTACGCGTCGGCGACCTCGGCGAGCAGCGTGGGGTCGGCGGCGTAGCGGCTCTGCTGGCCCTCGATCTCGGCCCGGCGGATGCCGGTGGCCCGCTCGCCCAGGTCGACGACCGCTCCGCTGCTGTCCACGCCCTCGACGCGGGTGTCCGGGGCGGGGGAGTTCGGCGGGTTGGACGTGGAGTACATCCGGAACGGGCCGAACGGGAAGTGGTCGTCGGTGCCCCAGGCGGTGCCGGCCACCAGGACGGCCAGGCCGAGGGCGGTGACGGCGAGCCGGACGGCGCGACCGCGGGTGGTCAAGGTTTCCATCGGGTCGTGACGATACGGGATGTACCGCCCGCCTCGGCTCCCTCCGACGGCCACTTCCCGCTGGCCGGCGGGCCAGGGCTGCCGCGTCTCGGGCGCATGGCGGAGACGTCTCCACGGGCGCATGGCGGAGGTGCGGGTGCCGGCCGCTCCCCGTCACCCGGCGGGTGTACGCCGACGGCCGGGCCCGTCGGGGTCCGGCCGTCGTGGAGCGCTGCGGCTCAGTGGCTGTGTCCGGCCAGCTTCTCGCGGACGTCGTCCATGTCGAGGGCCTGGACCTGCTCGATCAGGTTCTCCAGGGCGGACTCGGGGAGGGCGCCGGGCTGGGCGAAGACGATGACGCCGTCGCGGATCGCCATGATGGTCGGGATCGAGCGGACGTCGAACTTGGCGGCCAGCTCCTGCTGCGCCTCGGTGTCGACCTTGCCGAACACGATCTCGGAGTGCTTGTCGGAGGAGCGCTCGTAGACCGGGGCGAACCGCTTGCACGGGCCGCACCAGTCGGCCCAGAAGTCGACCAGCACGATGCCGTCGCTGCCGGTCACCTCGTCGAAGTTTGCCGTGGTCAGCTCTACGGTTGCCATGAAAGTCTCCGATCGGCGCGGAATAGCTACGTCTGGTGGAACCAGGGCGTACCTCGTGGAATTCCCGGCCCGTCTCCGCCGAAACGTGCTCGTCACGGCGTTGCGCGGGTCACGTTCACATCGATGACGATGGTTCCTGCTCGCCGTTGCGGTACGCAAGTGCACGACGCATTTGCGTGACCGGTCGTGATGGGAGCGTTTCCAGGGAGATCGACACGATTGACCGGAACGAATGAGCAATCAGGCGGTTGACAAGCGGCAATCCGGCGTGCGGAGATCGCCGAGGTCCGGTCGACCGAGCACGCACAGTAGTGTTACGAAAAGGTAAATGTGACCTCCGTCTCTGTTCGGTTCGCCTTCCCGTACGGCAGAATCTTCCGCATCAGAGCGTGGGCGGCGGGTGCCGGGGAGGGCCCCGCCGCTCATTGCGTCTCCCCCCGGTTGTGGCGGATGTGACATTTCCGCACGCCCCGCGCCCCGCACCTCGCCTTAACACTCCATAAGGCATGCTGTGCCGAACTCCATCGCCGCCCGTCGAAGGGGACAAGGATGCAGTTCGGCCGCTACTACGAGGAGTTCGAGGTCGGCGCGGTCTACCGGCACTGGCCCGGCAAGACGGTCACCGAGTACGACGACCACCTCTTCTGCCTGCTCACCATGAACCACCACCCGCTGCACATGGACGCGCACTACGCCGAGACGGCTAGCCAGTTCAAGCGCAACGTGGTGGTCGGCAACTACATCTACTCCCTGCTGCTGGGCATGTCGGTGCCCGACGTCAGCGGCAAGGCCATCGCGAACCTCGAGGTGGAGTCCCTGCGGCACGTGGCGCCCACCTTCCACGGCGACACGATCTACGGCGAGACCACCGTGCTGGACAAGCGCGAGTCGTCCTCCAAGCCCGACCGGGGCGTGGTCTCCGTGGAGACCCGGGGCTACAACCAGGACGGCACGATGGTGTGCGTCTTCCGCCGCCGGGTGATGGTCCCGAAGAAGGAGTACGCGACGGCGGCGGTGCCCGAGGGCGTCGACCCGGAACGGCCCAGCTTCCCCGAGCCGCGCTGACCGACGGGCCCCTTCTCATCCGGGTTCCGGGTGGTAGGGGCCCTTTTTCCGATCCGGGGCATATGCTGGCGCCGGAGGTCCCCATGAGCCACTCCGTCGCCGGAGAGCCGTCCTCTGCCGGCCGCCGTGCCGCACCGCTGACCACCGCCGTCTACTCCGCCGCCGAGTGGGACCTGCTGACCAGCCTGCCCGGCCGCGTGATCGTGGCCGCCGCCGCGCCCGGCCCCGGACGGCCCCACCCGGGAGTCGCCGCCGGGCTCGCCGGCCTGGGCGCGGTCGCCGCCGGCCGGGCCTTCGACAGCGATCTCGTACGCGCGGTGGTCGCCGCCATCTACGCCCGGCACGACGGGGCGGGCGATCCCGTCGAGCGCCTCACCGACGTGGTGGACCTGCTCGCCGCCTGCCGCGCCGCGACCCGGGTGCTGCGGCGGCGGGCCGATCCCGCCGACTCGGCCGCGTACCGGCAGTGGGTGCAGTCGGTGGCGGCCCGGGTGTGCAGGGCGGCGACGGCCGGAGCCCCCGGGCTGCCGCCGGCCCCCGCCGACCGCCGCTTCCTCGACCGGCTCGGCGGCGCATTGGGGCTGCGCTGAACCGCCCCGGTCGACCTGGCGTCCGCCCTGTCGGTGCCATCCGCGTCGGCCCGGTCCGGTGCCGCGCCGGGGTCGCGACCCGGGGCGGGGTCCGTGGGCCGTACCCTGCGTGACCGTGACCGGAGACCAGCTCGACGTCGGCGTGGGACCGTGGCCCGGGGACCCACCGGACGACCCGCGGTACGACCCCGAGCTGCTCGCCGAGGGCGACCGGCGCAACGTCGTCGACCGGTACCGCTACTGGCGGCGCGAGGCCGTGGTGGCCGACCTGGACCGACGGCGGCACGACTTCCACGTCGCGATCGAGAACTGGCAGCACGACTTCAACATCGGCACGGTCGTCCGCAACGCCAACGCCTTCCTCGCCGCCGAGGTGCACGTCGTCGGCCGCCGGCGGTGGAACCGGCGCGGCGCCATGGTGACCGACCGCTACCAGCACGTCCGGCACCACGAGACCATCGAGGAGTTCGTCGCCTGGGCGGCCGGACGGGAGTTGCCGGTTGTCGGCATCGACAACCTGCCCGGCTCCCGGCCACTGGAGACCACCACCCTGCCCCGGCGCTGCGTCCTGCTGTTCGGGCAGGAGGGCCCCGGCCTGTCGGATCCGGCGCGTGCCGCCTGCGACCAGCTCTTCTCGATCGCCCAGTACGGCTCCACCCGGTCGATCAACGCCGGCGTGGCCAGCGGCATCGCCATGCACGCCTGGATCCGTACGCACGCCGGACCGCCGCCGGACTGACCGCCGCCACTCGCCGGGCTGCCTGCCGTCGCTCGCCGGCCTCGGGCTCGCCGGGGGACCTCAGCCGACCCGCCCCGGGAGGTGGTCGGCGGCACCGAAACCGGCGCTCCGCTTGACGGGGCGGCGTGTGGGGGTGACGGTGGGATGGTGAGTGTCGCGGTGAGTTGCCCCAAATGTGGTGGACCGGTGCGGGCGCCGGACCTGATGCACACCGAGTCGCGCTGCCTGGACTGCGGGCCGGTCTCCCCGCTGCACGTGCCCGAGCACATCGGGACCGAGATCGTGGCCAGCGTGGTGGAACGGATCGTCGCCGCCGCCGACCCGCCGACCCGGCCGAGGACGCCGCTGTGGTGCCCGTGGCCGCTGCCGACGGGCTGGACCATGACCGGCGTGGCGTACGCCGGCGACGACCGCACCGGGGTGCGCGCCACGGCGGTCGCCTGCGCCGGGCCGGAGCCGCTCGGCGGGGGTCCCGCGGACCTGGTCTTCGTCGCCGAGGAGCCGGGCGTCGGCCTGGGCACCCGGTTCGCGGGTCTGGCCGGCCCGGATCCGGGCCCGGAACTCGCGCAGGCGTTGACCGATCCCGGGCCGGGCCATCCGGAGCATGTCGGGCAGGCCAGGATCAAGGTGGCCGGTCATCCGACTCCACTGTGGCTCGTGAACTCCCCGACGGATCGAAGCGCGTACGCCGGCGAGGCTCGGGGATTGTGGCTCCATGCGATAGCCTGGCCGGCGAGTGCGGGTCACCTCCTCGCGGAAGAAGTCGTGTTGCACGACTTGACCGAGTGGACACCGCCCGAGCTCGTGTACGGCGCACCGTCTCCGTATCTGCACGGGAAGGCTTGACGGGCCCTAGGGCTTGACAGGCATCCCGGAATGTCGGAGAACGGACGCAGATATTCACTGTACGACACCACACTGATACTCTGGGTGCCGCTGCGGTAATGGGACCCGGCGCCGCGCGAGAGGATGGCCCGCCATGGTCAAGAAGGTCCTCACCTGGGCCGGAATCGCATTCTTGATCTTCTTCGTCGCATACCGGCCAAATTCTGCGGCGGACGTGTTCAAGTCACTGGGCGGCGGGATCATGGACATCGCCCAGGGGTTCGGCGACTTCTTCACCAGCCTCGTCGCCTAGCCGCCGATGGGAAACCCCTCCGGTCCACCCTTCGATCCCGACGATCCCGATCGGGAGCGCCGGGAGCGGGACACGGAGCCGATCCCCCGGATCGGCCCCGACGACGGGCCGGGCTACGGCACCGGTCCGGGTCTCTCCGACGGTCCCTCCCTCTCGGACGACGCCGGCTTCGGCGACGGCCCGGCGTACGCAGGGGAGGGGCGGTCCGGTCGGGCCTGGGTCCGTGACCCGGAGGCCGGCTACCAGCCACCGCAGATCTCCGAGGACGAGCTGGCCGGTCTGCGGGCCGACGCCGCCGGCATGGCGCCCCGCCGGGTGCTGCCGTTGGAGGACGAGCCCAGCTCGCTGGTGGCGCGCTACCTCTTCCCGACCGAGCGCTACCGGGGCGAGTGGAAGCGGCACTGGATCCACCTCTCCACCCCGCTGCTGGTCGGCATCGCCGCCACCTTCGTGCTGGGCTACCTCTCCGGCTTCCTCGCCGGGCAGGACGTGGGCGCGCTCACCACGATCGCGGTGCTGCTCTGGTTCGCCGTGATGGGATGGGTGGCCTGGAAGGTCGCCGACTGGTGGTACGACCGCTTCATCCTGACGAACAAGCGGGTGATGGTGGTCAACGGCATCATCACCCGGCGGGTCGCGATGATGCCCCTGGTCCGGGTCACCGACATGAAGTACGAGCAGAGCCCGACCGGCAGGGCGCTCAACTACGGCACCTTCGTGCTGGAGTCCGCCGGTCAGGAGCAGGCGCTGCGTGAGATCAAGAACCTGCCCAACCCCAACGAGCTCTACCTGCGTGTCGTCGAGGAGATGTACGAGCCGCAGGCGGTCGAGGCACGGCTGGGCAAGGAGGCCGACGAGGCCAAGGCCGACGACGGGGCGTGAAACTTTTCGTCCGAACATCGGAGGAACTGCGCACCATTCGCCGTCGACCCGACCACCCCGGGCATGGCAACCTGCCAGGACAACGGGGTGCGGAGGTGGCCGATGGTGAGCAGGGATCCCCTGGAGGAGGAGTTCCGCGACTTCGTCGCGGCCCGCTCCGGCGCCCTGCTGCGCACCGCCTACCTGCTCAGCGGCGACTGGGCCACCGCCGAGGACCTGTTGCAGACCGCGTTGACCAAGACGTACCTGGCCTGGAAGCGGCTCGGCGGGATCGAGGCGATCGAGCCGTACGCCCGCCGCGTCATGATCAATACCTCGACCAGCTGGTGGCGGCGGCGCTGGCACGGTGAACGCCCCACCGACGTGCTGCCGGAGCGGGCCGGGGTCGACGAGATCGAGCAGCAGCTCGACCGGGACCTGCTCTGGCGTCACCTGAGCGCGCTGCCCAGCCGGCAGCGGGCGGTGCTCGTGCTGCGCTTCTACGAGGACATGTCCGAGGCGCAGACCGCCGCGCTGCTCGGCATCTCGCCGGGCACGGTCAAGAGCCAGACGTCGCGCGCCCTGGGCACCCTGCGCCGCCGGATGGGCGCCGAGGCCGTCCTCGACCTGTCGGCCGGGGCCGACCCGACCCCGGCCCTGCCCCGGGCCGACGGCACCGACCGCCCCACCCCCGCCCGCGATCGCGCCGACCGCCCCGCTCCCGCGCAGGGCGGCACCGACCGTCCCGCTCCGGTCCGCGGCGGCGCGCCGATCCGCCCGTCGACGGCCTACGGGGCGCCGACGATGGTGGTGGGCGAGGACGCGGCGGCCGTGGTCGCGGCGACGAACGCCCCGTCGCCGCTCGTCGCGCCGGCCACGGCGGGCCGGCCGGACGGCACCACCACCGCCGCCCCGAGCAGGTCGGGAGGCGCCATCGCCCCGGGTCGGTCGGGAGGCGTCACCGCCGCTCCGGGCGGTGCCGCGACCGGACTTCCGGCGCAGCCGGCCACCGTTGCTCCGGCGCCGGACGCCGGACGTGCCACGTCGGCCGCCGAGCTGACCGACGAGTCGGCGGGCGATCCTGTGCCCGTCGCCTCGGGGGCGCGGGCCGGGGCCGGGGCGGTGTCGCGTACCGCCCGTGACGAGCAGCGCGGCCGGCAGGCCGCCCTCCCGGCCGTACCGGCCGGCTCCGGAGAGCACCGGTGAGCCGTCCCGTCGGTCGTGGTGACAACCGGACCGAAGGCCCGACGCGTCCATTCGCCGTGACCGAGGACGAGCTGGCGCAGGCGGTACGGGAGACGTTCGCCCGCCGGGTGTCCGTCGCGCGTCCGCTCGTCGCCGATCCGGCGGGACTGGCGATCCGGCGGGCCGACCGGTCCCGGCGCCGGCGGACGTTGACCGGGATCGCCCTCGCCGCGGTGGCCACCGTGACGGTCAGCGCCGGAATGGCCCAGCTCGGGCAGCAGCCCGGGCGACCCACCCATCCGACCGTGGTGCTCGGTGACCCGTACGCCTCGCCGTTGCCGGACCCGACCCCGCAGCTGTCGGCCGCTCCCCGGGCCGACCTGGGGCGGGGCGAGGTGGACCTCATCCTCAACGACGTGCTGGTCACCGCCGGCGGGCAGCGGCTCGCCCTGCCCGACGTGGGCACGGCCGCCGAGCGTGCCCAGCGGCTCCCCGACCGGGCCGGGTGGGCGGTGGTGGGCGCGCCGACGGCGGCCGGCCGGTCGCTGTGGATCGTGCTGTCGGACGGCAAGGCACACCTGCTCCTGGCCGGGGCCCGGGACATCGTCCTCAGCCCCGACGCGCGGCAGGTCGCCTGGCGGGAGGGGACGGATCTGGTCGTCGCGGGCATCGTCGGCACCCAGGTCGTCGCCGCCGCCCGCACCCCGGCGTCGCCCGACGCGGTACCGGTCGCCTTCGCCGGGGACACGGTCCTGGTCCGCCTCGCCCCCGACCGGCCCGGCCACGCCCTGTGGCGCCCGGCGGCGGGTCCGCCGCGCGGCGCGGGCGACGCCGCCCTGCACGTCTACGGCACCCGCCCGGACGGGCTGGCGGTCGCGTTGGTGTCCGCCGGCACTCCCCGCCGGCCCTGTGTCGCCCTGCTCGACCCGGCCCGGAACCTCGCACCGGTACGGACCGGATGCGGGCCGACGCTGACCGGCGCCGGAGCCGGCGGGGTGTCCGCCGACGGGCGGTGGCTCCTGGTCAACGGGAAGGCGGGCCGGCAGGACCGCGCGTTGCTGGTCGACCTGGACCAGCTCGCCGCCGCACCGGCGACCCGCCCGGCCGGTCCGCCCGTGGCCGGGCCGGTGGCGTGGACGCCGCAGGGGACGGCCCACTACCCGGCCGCGGACGGCGCCCTGGTGCGCGTCGAGGTGAGCCGCGTGCTCGACGGCGAGGTGGCCGTGTCCGTGCCCGTGGCCGGCCTGCCCGCCGGAGAACGCGTGGTGCCGGTGGGCGGCGACCGCCGTCCCTGACCGCGCCCGCGCGCCCGGGGCGGGCCGCCGGCCGGTAGCGTCGGGCCGATGAGCGCGGCACCGCGGATCGACCTGCACACCCACTCCACCGCCAGCGACGGCACGCTCAGCCCGGCCGAGCTGGTGCGGGCGGCGGCGGAGTCGGGGCTCGACGTCGTGGCGATCACCGACCACGACACCACGGCCGGCTGGGCGCCGGCCCTGGCGGCGCTGCCGGCCGGGCTCAGCCTGGTCCGGGGCGCGGAGCTCTCCTGCCGGTGGTACGGCGAGGAGCCCGCGCTGCCGCTGCACCTGCTGGCGTACCTCTTCGATCCGGACGCCCCGGAACTCGTCGCGGAGCTGGCCCGGGTGCGGGCCGCCCGCGAGGAGCGGGGCGAGCGGATCGTGGCGCTGCTGCGGGCCGACGGGATCGACGTGAGCTGGCCGGAGATCCTGACCGGCGCGGGCGGCGGAACCGTGGGCCGGCCGCACATCGCGCAGGCGCTGATCCGGGCCGGCCTGGTGGCCACCACGACGGAGGCGTTCGGGCCGGACTGGCTGGGCGAGCGCTACCGGCTGCCCAAGGCGGACATCGACGTCTTCCGCGCGGTCCGGCTCGTCCGCGCGGCGGGCGGTGTGCCGGTCTTCGCCCACCCCCGGGCCACCCGGCGGGGGCGGATCGCGCCCGACGAGCTGATCGCCGACCTGGCCGCGATCGGGTTGGCGGGGCTGGAGGTCGACCACGAGGACCACTCCGCGGCCGAGCGGGCGCACGTGCGGGCCCTGGCCGGCGAGCTGGGCCTGCTGGTGACCGGCTCGTCGGACTTCCACGGCACCCACAAGACCGTCCGGCTCGGGGCGTTCACCACCGATCCCGGGGCGTACGAGCGGATCGTCGCCGAGGCGGGCGGAGTGACCGAGGTCGCTTCCGGCTGATCCGCGTTTCCGCCTCCGGCGGCGCGGCTACGTTGATCACGTGGATGCCAAGCTGTTCGGCGAGGTCTTCGTGACCCTGCTGGTGATCGTCGACCCGCCGGGCATGATGCCCATCTTCCTGGCGCTGACCGGCCCCCTGACGGCGCGGGACCGCAACCGCGCCGCCTGGCAGGCCGTCGCCCTGGCGCTGGGCGTGATCGTGATCTTCGCGGTGGCGGGGCAGACGCTGCTCGACTACCTGCACGTGGACCTGCCGGCGTTGCAGGCGGCCGGCGGGCTGCTGCTCATCCTGGTGGCGTTGGAGCTGCTCACCGGCAAGGCCGACGACCCGAGCCAGCAGGCCACCTCGAACATCGCCCTGGTGCCGCTGGGTACGCCGCTGCTGGCCGGCCCCGGCGCCATCGTGGCCACCATGCTCTTCGTCCAGCAGGCCGACGGCGGGGCGGACGTCACGGCCATCGCCGCCGCGATCGTGGCCGTGATGGTCACCGTCTGGATCGTGCTGCGGTTCTCCGGCGGGATCGTCAAGATCCTGCGACCCGGTGGGATCGAGGTGCTGACCCGGATCGCCGGCCTGCTGCTGGCCGCGATCGCGGTGCAGCTCATCGCGGACGCGGTGGCCGCGTTCGTGACCCAGTACGCCAACATGACCTGACCGGCGGCCGGTTCTGTCGGGGGTGGATGGCAGGATCGCGGTGTGCGACGAGCCTCTTCAGCCGGACGGTCCTCCACCAGCGGCGGCCGGGCGCCCCGGCCGCGCGGCGAGCAGCCCGAGCAGCTCGGCTTCGAGGGCATGCCGGAGCGGCTCTTCGTCTGCACCCCGAGCAAGCTCGGCGCCTATGCCGACTGCCCCCGCCGCTACCGCTACTCCTACGTCGACCGTCCGGCCCCGCAGAAGGGCCCGCCGTGGGCGCACAACTCCCTCGGCGCGAGCGTGCACAACGCCCTGAAGAACTGGTATGCCCTGAGCCCCGAGCGGCGTCGGCCGGAGGCGCTCGCCGCGTTGCTCAAGGGCACCTGGGTGCGTGAGGGCTACCGTGACGACGAGCAGGAGCGGGCCGCCTACCGGCGGGCCCTGGGCTGGCTGGAGTCCTACGTCGAGACCCTGGAGCCCGGGGCCGACCCGCTCGGCGTGGAGCGCGTGGTGGCGGTCAAGACTGCGGTGCTCGCCTTCAACGGCCGGGCCGACCGGATCGACTCCCGCCCCGGGCCCGACGGCCCGGAGCTGGTGATCGTCGACTACAAGACGGGCCGCACGGGACTGGACGCCGACGACGCGCGCGGCTCGCAGGCGCTGGCGCTCTACGCGTACGCCGCCGAGCGGGTGTTCCGCCGGCCGTGCCGCCGGGTGGAGCTGCACCACCTGCCGACCGGCACGGTGGCCGCCCACGAGCACACCGTGGAGTCGCTGGCCCGGCAGCTCACCCGGGCGGAGGAGACCGCCCGCGACATCATGGCCGCCGAGCGGGCGGTCGCCGACGGGGAGGACCCCGACGAGGCGTTCCCGACCACGCCGGGCCCGCGCTGCGGCTGGTGCGACTACCGGCGCACCTGCCCGGTGGGGGCGCAGGCGCCGGGCAAGGAGCCGTGGGCGGCCGTCGAGCGCGCCGCCGACCCGGTGGTCGCGCCCGCGATCGACCCGGCGTCCGGCCAGGACTGACCACCCCCGCAGGCACGGTCACCCTGCCGGCGACACGGTGCCGGCCCGGGTCGCACAGGGCGCCCACCGGGCAGCCGGTTCGGCCGTGGGTCAGGCCGGCGTGCCGGTGAGCCGGGCGGCGCGTTCCTTGGCGGCCTGCTGCAACGGCCCCTCCCGCCACCGGCGGGGCAACGTGGCGAGGGTCAGCCGCAGCGCCCGGACGCTCAGGTCGGCGGAGAGTGCGGTCGTGGGCAGGCCCAGCCCGCCGTACATCCGCCGGGCCCAGGCCGGCAGCAGCGCGAGCGCCGTGCCGGCGATGCCGAAGTACGCCCAGCGGGGCGGCCCGAGGTTGAGCCCGATCCGGGCGGGCAGGCTGAGCTTCCACGGGATCGGCGGCGCGGTGAGGAAGAGCGCCGTCTCGGCCGCCTCGCGGGTCATCCGCAACTCCGGACGGATCCGCCGGTAGTAGTCGGCCACCTCGGCGGCGGTGCCCGGCACCGTCGCCGGGTCCAGGCCGACCAGGGCGGCGGAGCGCCGCTGCTCGGTGTAGTAGCCGTCGATCTCGTCGGCGGTCAGCGGCAGCCCGGCCCGGCGGGCCGTGTCGAGGAACGATTCGACCTCGGTGACGTGCACCCAGCGCAGCAGTTCGGGATCGTCGACCCGGAACTCCTCCCCGGTGAACAGGTCGGTGGCCCGCAGGCGGGCGTGCCGGCGGCGTACCCGGAGCCCGGCGGCCTCCGCCTCGGCGGTGGTGCCGTAGATGGTGGTGCCGACGTAGGTGGCGGTACGCACCAGGCGGCCCCAGGCGTCGGAGCGGTAGTTGCTGTTTTGGGCGACCCCGGCCATGGCCCGGGGATGCAACGACTGGAGGTAGAGCGAACGCAGGCCGGCGACGATCAGGATCGGCTCCTCGTGCACCTTCCACGTGACCGAACCCGGACCGAAGAGGCCGAGGTCATCGGAGTCCACCGACCAAGGGTGCCACGCGGTGCCGCCGCGCGCCGCGTGGAGAGCGGTCGGCCCTCAGTCGTCGGCGGAGCGGCGGGCCTGGCAGGTGGGGCAGAGGCCCCAGAACGTCACTTCCGCCTCGTCGACCTCGAACCCGTGGGCGATGTCCGGGTCCAGGCAGGGCGCGCTGCCGACCGCGCAGTCGACGTCGGCGATCTCCCCGCAGCCCCGGCAGACGACGTGGTGGTGGTTGTCCCCGGCCCGGGCCTCGTAGCGGGCGGGGCTGCCGGCCGGCTCGATGCGGCGGGACAGCCCGGCGCGCGACAGCGCGCCCAGCACGTCGTAGACCGCCTGGGTGGAGACCGAGTCGATGCGCTGGCGCACCTGGCGGGTGATCTCGTCGACCTCGAGGTGGCCGCCGGCGGCCAGCACGTCGAGCACGGCGAGGCGCGGCCGGGTGACCCGCAGGCCCCTCGACCGGAGCAGTTCCTCGCCACCGGGCATGTGCCAATGACAGCACGCGGGTCGGGGACCGACAACCGGCCTCCGGTGCAGGGTGGCGCCGGCCACAACCCCGGTCGTCCCGAGCCGGCCGCCGGGTCGGCGGGTTCCTCGCCGGGGAACGGTGAACCGGACCGGCTCCGGGCGCGTGTTCCCGATCGAGATTGACTGGGCGGGTCGACCGGCGCACCGTACGCTGGCCCCGCGACCGCGTACGCCGGAGGTGTGGATGTTCAAGGAGATCCTGGGTCTGCCGGCCCACGTGCTGGTGGTGCACGCGGTCGTCGTGCTCGTGCCGCTGCTGGCCCTGCTCTCCGCCGCGTACGTGGCGTTGCCCCGGTTCCGGGCGCGGCTGGACTGGGCGGTGGCGATCCTCGCCGTGGTGGCGCCCGTGTCGGCCTTCGTCGCCGTCGAGTCGGGGGAGGAGCTGACGGACGCGTTCCTCGCCCGGGGCATGCAGGGCCCGATCGTGGAGCAGATCTTCACGCACTCCCGCTACGGCGACATCCTGTTCCGCTGGGTGCTGCCGCTGGCCGTGGCGTCGCTGCTGCTGCTGTTCGTGACGAGCGGGCACCGGCGGGTGCCGAAGCTGCCGTCCTGGGTGACCCCGGTGCTGTCGGTCGTGGTGGTGGCGCTCGGCGTCGTCAGCCTCGTCTACGTGTACCTGACCGGGCACTCCGGGGCCGAGACCGTCTGGGGCAACACCCTCTGACGTCCCGCCGGCCGCGTCGGGCCGACAGGCGGCGTGGGCCGCGACCGGGCCGAGGTCAGAACACGAGCCGGGAGCAGAGCACGCAGACGAGGAGCACCAGCACCACACCGGCCACCGTGCCCACGCCGTACGTGAGTCGTTGCGCCCGCTGCTCCGCCGCGTCGAGTTCCGCCATGTCCTGCGCCGGCAGCCGCCGGGGCGGTGGCGGTCGCAGGTGCACCGGTGGGCGCCACCCGGCCGGTGGCGGGGTGGTCGCGGGCGGGCCCGCGTAGCCACTCCCACGCGCCGGGGGTGGCGTGGCCGGCCCCGGCGGCGCGCCCGTGGGCCGCTCGGGCGAGGCGTCGGGCCGTCGCCAGTACTCGTCCGGGGCGTCGCCGGAGGTGGGGGTCGTCACGCCGTCCGACGCTACCAACGCCCCGGCCCGGCGGCCGGCCGGACGCGGCGGCCCGGCGGTTCGTCGTCGCTCCCGCCGGTGGTGGCTGCGCTAGTCTTGCCGCTCGTGAGCATCACCGAGGATCCGGGCATGCCGGCGGTACGCGGCGACGACGACCGCGCCGTCGACCTCAGCGACGACTTCGTGGTGCTGCCCGAGCAGACCGCCGACGACACCGACCGAGGCTGGGGCGAGCGCTCGGGCGGCAACGACGACTGGCTGCTCGCGGAGCGCCCCCCGCACTGGGACTGAGCGGCTCACCGCCGCCCGGTGGACGAGCGCGGCCGGCCCGGGGACCGGCCCAGCTTCGGGGGCCGGCCCCCGGCCGGGGCGGCGTGGGTCAGGAGGAGCTGGCGCTGCTGGCGGCCGGGGCCTTGCCCCCGCCGCCGGTGGAGCCGCCCGAGCCCGACGACGGGGACGAGCCCGACGACGAGGACGAGGAACCGGCGGACGAGCCCGACGACGAGGACCCGCCGGACGAGCCGGAGTCACCGCCGCCGGACGAGTCGGACTTCGCCGGCTTGGCGGCGGCGCCGCTCTTCGCGCTGTCCGAGCCGGACGAGCGCGAGTCCGTGCGGTAGAAGCCCGATCCCTTGAACACGATGCCGACGGAGTTGAAGACCTTCCGCAGCCGTCCCTCACACGCCGGGCACTCGGTCAGCGGTGCGTCGGAGAAGGACTGCACCGCCTCGAGCTGGTGGCCGCACGCGGTGCAGGCGTACTGGTACGTGGGCACGTTCTCCTCCGGATCTGGCACGGCCGTTCTGGCACTCGACGGATTCGAGTGCCAATGGTGCGTCATCGCCCCCGGATTCGTCCAGCGGAAGTGTGGGGCGCGACACCCGCCACGCCCCCCGGGGCGGCGTCCAGCGTACGCAGGCCGTCGGCGGGCGTGACGACCGCGCGTACCGGGCGGTCGTGCGGCTCGGCGGGAAGCGCCTCCACCAGCTCGCCGTCGTGCAGCGGGACCACGGTCAGGGCGGTCGCCGGCACCCGGGCCAGCGCCCGGTCGTACGAGCCGCCGCCCCGGCCCAGCCGCAGCCCCCGGCGGTCCACCGCCAGCGCGGGCAGCACCACCAGTTGCGCCCCGGCGACCGCCGCCCGGCCCAGCCGCGGCCCGGCCGGCTCGCGCATCCCCCGCCCGGCGGCCACCAGCCCGGCCGGCCCGCTCCAGGCCGCCCAGTCGAGGTCGAGGTCGTCGCACAGCACCGGCAGCAGCAGCTCCCCGCCCGGCGGCAGCGCCGCGTGCAGCACCGCCGGCAGGTCGGGCCCGCCCGGCTCGGAGCCGACCGGCACGTACGCCGTCATCCGCAGCGGGCGCAGCCGGCGTACGAGAGCCACCAGCTCGGCCTGGACGCGCCCGGCGGCGTCGGCCCGCTGCGGCGCGGTCAGCGCCCGGCGGCGGGCGAGAACGGCGGCGCGCACATCCCGCTTCGCCTCTTGCGCTCCATCAGAAAAATCGGGCACGCAACACTCCTGACGCAACGTTTGTCGCCTGGTGGCTCTGTGTCAGCATCGCAAGCAACGGCGGCGGAACTTCCGGGGGGACCGAGTGACGCTACGCGGGCGGTTGACCACAGCCTTCCTGGCGGTGGCGCTCGGCCCGGTGGTGCTCGGGGTGATGTTCGTCGGGGCGACCGTGGCGGCGGTCGACTCGAGCCGCTCCACCGAGCGGCTCGCGGTGGCCGCCGCGACCGTGCGCACCTCCGTCGACGCCCTCTGCCAGCAGTTGCGGGCCGCCGCCGACGCGGTCGCCCTGGCCGGCGACCGGCCGGCCGCCGCGAGCCAGGTGGTCCGCCGTGGCCTGGCCGCCGCGGTGCGGGTCGCCGACGTCACCGGCCGGGTCACCTACGCCAGCCCCGGCGGCCCCGCGGGGCCCTGGCGGGACTGCGCCGACCCGCCGGCAGCCGGGCCGGTGCGGGCGCTCGCGGCCCGCGCCGACCTGCGCGACCGGGCCGGTGGGCCGCTCGGCACGGTCACCGCCGCGCAGCCGGTCGACCCGGCCTTCGTGGCGCGCCTCGCGGCCGTGACGGGGGTGGCGGTCACCCTGATCGACGACGCCGCGGCGCCCGTCCGGCTCGCCCACAGCACCGAGTCGACCGGCGTACGCGACGCCGTGCTCGCCGCCGCCGACACGCTGCACGGCGAGCGCGTCGCCGAGACCCCCGACGGCCGGTACGTCCGCCTGGTCGGCCCGTCCTCCGGGCAGCCCCTGCCGCTGGTGCTCTCTGTCCCCAGCGAACGACCACGCGGCCTGTACGTCGCACTGGGCTCGGCGGTGCTGGTGGCGACCCTGCTGGCCGTGGTGGCCGCCTGGCGGCTGGCCCGGGTCACGACCCGCCCGCTGGTCGAGCTGGCGGGCGCGGTGGACCGGGTGGCGCGCGGCGACCTGACCGCCCGGGTGCCGGTGCGCAGCCGGGACGAGATCGGCCGGCTGGCCGGCGCGTTCAACCGGATGACCCGCGAGACGGGCACCTACGTGGCGGCGCTGACCAGCAGCCGCGACCAGCTGCGCGGGCACCTCGCGGTGCTGGGGGACACCCTGGCCAGCACCCACGACCTGCAACGCATCCTGCGGGTGATCCTGCACAGCGCGATCGCGGCGACCGGCGCCCGGGCCGGGGCGGTGCTGCTCGTCGACGACGGCGGGGTGCTCGTCGCGCAGTGCACCGAGGGGCTGGACGAGCCCGACCCGGCGGACGAACCCTCGGGGCCGTTGCGGGTGCCGCTGGGCAGCGGTGTGGTGGGCGCCGTCGCGGCGACCGGGGAGCCGCGCCGGGGGCGGGTGGAGCCCTCCGTCGCGCCGCCGGGGGAGCCGCACTGCCGGACGTACATCGCGGTGCCGTTCGCGGCCCCCGGCACGACGGGCCCGCCCGACGGCACCGCCCGCGACGGGCCCGCCCCGCGCCCCGGGGCGGAGCCGGCCGCCCCCGCCGGGGCGCTCGGTGTGCTGGCCCTCTACGACCGGCTCGGCGCGGACGAGTTCGACGACGACGACCTCGTCACCCTGCGCACCTTCGCCGGCCACGCCGCGGTGGCGGTGGACAACGTCCGGGTGCACGAGGAGGCGCAGCGGCTCTCGCTGACCGACCCGCTCACCGGGCTGTGGAACTACCGCTACCTGAAGGAGTCGATCCGCCGGGAGGTCGAGCGGGCGAGCCGGTTCGGCCGGATGCTCAGCGTCCTCGCCCTCGACCTGGACCGGTTCAAGACCGTCAACGACACGTACGGCCACGCGGCGGGGGACGCCGTGCTGGCCGAGTTCGCCCGCCGGGTGCGCGGCGAGATCCGCGAGGTCGACCTCGCCTTCCGGCAGGGCGGCGAGGAGTTCGTGCTGCTGCTGCCGGAGACCGACGCCCGGGGCGCGGCGATCGTCGCGGAGCGGCTCGGCGCGGCGATCCGGGACGCCCCGATCGCCGCCGACGGGCACGGCGGGGCAGCCGTGGCCATCGGTGTCACCGTCTCCGTCGGCATCGCCGTGCACCCCGACCACGGCAGCACCGGCCAGCAGGTGCTGGACGCCGCCGACGACGCCCTCTACGCCGCCAAGGCGGCCGGCCGGGACACCTGGCGCATCGCCGAGGAGCGGGCCGGACCGTCGGCGCGGGAGATCCCCGTCCCGGCCGCGGCGGCCACCCCCGAGGACGGTCTGCCGCGCGCTGGCGCTCCCCGCCAGCCGGTGCGGGTCCGCCCCGAACCGGCCGATCCGGCCGACGCCGCCCCGGGGAGCGCTCCGGGCGCGCCCGACCCGGTGCGGCCGGGTCCCTGCGGCGGCGCGTCTTCCGGTCCTCACCCTCCACGACAGAGCCGTGGCCGATAGTCTCGCGACATGTCGGAGCACTCAGCGAACCCCTCATCGGCGACCGCCGCAACCGGTCGCTCCCGCGCGGTCAAGGCCGTCATCCCGGCCGCCGGTCTGGCCACCCGGTTCCTGCCGGCCACGAAGGCGGTGCCCAAGGAGCTGCTCCCGGTGGTCGACCGGCCGGTGCTGCAGTACATCGTCGAGGAGGCCACCCAGGCCGGCATCGGCGACGTCCTGCTGATCACCGGGCGGGGCAAGACGTCGATGGTGGACCACTTCGACCGCCGCCCCGACCTGGAGGCGCGGCTGGAGGCGAAGGGCGACGCCGAGCGGCTGGCCGCCGTGCGCGGCCCCAGCGAGCTGGCCGAGATCTACACCTGCCGGCAGCCCGAGCAGCTCGGCCTGGGCCACGCCGTCGGCTACGCCGAGTCGCACGTCGGCGACCAGCCCTTCGCGGTGCTGCTGGGCGACGAGTTCGTCAAGCCGGCCGAGCCGCTGCTGCCCGCCATGCTGGAGCTCCAGGCGCGCACCGGCGGCGTGGTGCTGGCCTTCTTCGAGGTCGACCCGGCCGAGACGAAGCGCTACGGCATCGCCTCGGTGGAGCCGGCCGAGGCGGAGCTGACAGACATCGGCGAGGTCGTCCGGGTCACCGGCATGGTGGAGAAGCCCAAGCCGGAGGACGCGCCCAGCAACCTCGCGGTGCTGGGCCGCTACGTGCTGCCGAGCAGCATCTTCGACGCGATCCGGCGGACGGAGCCGGGCAGCGGCGGGGAGATCCAGCTGACCGACGCCATGGAGCTGCTGCGCAGCGAGGGCACCCCGGTGCACGCGATCGTCTACCGGGGCACCCGCTACGACACCGGCATGCCGCTGGGCTACCTCCAGACCGTGGTGCAGATCGCCGCCGAGCGCGACGACCTCGGCGCCGAGTTCCGCAAGTGGCTGGCCGAGTTCGTCAACTCCGACGCGTCGGGCGTGACTGGTACATGACAGCGTCGGCCGACGCCGAGGCGGCCGCGAACGAGTTGACGCCGCTCGCCGACTACCTGGGCAGCGTGCTGCGCAGGTTACGCGCGCTGCCTCCGCTCGACCTCGACCTCACCCAGGCGCACGGCAACGTCCTCGCCGAGGACGTCGTCGCGCCGCACTCCTTCCCGGCCTTCGACCAGTCGGCCGTGGACGGGTACGCCGCCCGCTGGGAGGACATCTCCGGAGGCGGTCGGGGCGTGGGCTACGTCCCGAGCCAGTCCGGCGGGCCGGGCGGGCGCAACGTCCGGCTCAACGTCGTCGGCGACCTCGGCGCGGCGAGCTGGCGGCCGGTCCGGCTCACCCCGGGCGCCTGCTTCTCCGTCGCCGCCGGGGCGCCGCTTCCGCTCGCCGCGGACGTGGTCGTCCCGGTCGAGTGGACCGACCAGGGCATGGCCGCCGTGGAGATCTTCCGCGTGCCCAAACGCGGGTACGGGGTGCGCCGGGCCGGTGAGGAACTGCCCGCCGGCACCCTGCTGGCCCGGGCCGGCACCTACGTGTCGCCGGCGCTGGTGGCGGTCTTCGCCGCCACCGGCATCGGGCACGTCGTGGTCCGGCCCAGCCCCCGCGTGGTGATCGTGGCCACCGGCGACGAGCTGGTCGACGTGGGCCGGGGCAGCCAGCCCGGCCAGACGGTCGACGCCAACTCGCACGCGCTGACCGCCGCCGCGGCCGAGGTGGGCGCCCTGGCGTACCGGGTGGGCATCTGCGACGACGATCCGGAGGGGCTGCGCGGGCTGCTGGAGGACCAGACGCTGCGCGCCGACCTGATCATCACCACGGGTGGGACCGGCACCGGGCCGGGCGACATGGTGCGGCGGATCCTCTCCCGGCGGGAGGGCAGCCGGGCCGGCCCGGTCACCTTCACCGAGGTCGCGCTCTACCCCGGCACCTCGCTCGGTTTCGGCACGGTCGGCGCCGAGGAGGTGCCGGTGGTCTGCCTGCCCGGCGACACGGGCTCCGCCCTGATCGGCTTCGAGGTGCTGGCCCGCCCGGCGATCAACCTGCTGGCCGGGGCGGAACCGGTGTTCCGGCCCAGCGTCCGCGCCCACCTGCTGGAGACGATCTCGTCCCCGGTGGGGCTGCGCGAGTTCCGCCCCGCGCACGTCGCCGAGCGGCGCGGCGGCGGCTACACGGTGCAGCCGCTCAACGGTGGCCCGTACACCCTCTCCGGGCTGGCCGAGGCGAACGGGCTGATGGTGCTCGGCGAGCGAGTGACCACCGCGGCGGCCGGATCCACTGTGGACGTCCTCCTGCTGGACCGGCGCCGGTGAGCGCCGTCCGAGATTCGGTTTCGTCGGTCGTGAACGGAAGGTCGGCCCGGTGAGTGCCGTCCGGGCTCTAGTTTCGTCGGTCGTGAGCGGAAGGTCTGTTCCGTGAGTCTGTTCGGGGTCGGGCGGGCGCCGGGGTGGCCGGCGGTGCTGGCCGACGGGCCGGTGCTGCTGCGGCCCTACCGGCGTTCGGACGCCGCCGCCTGGGCCGAGGTGCGCCGCGCCAACCGGGAGTGGCTCGCGCCGTGGGAGTCGTCCGTGCCGGGAAGCTGGCACGAGCTGAACTCGCCGGCCGCGTTCCGCTGGGTCTACCGCGACCAGCGCCGGTCGGCGCGCACCGGCGAGGGGATGCCGTTCGCCGTCTGCCTGCGCGAGGACGGCCGGGATCGGCTGGTCGGCCACCTCAACGTGGGCAGCATCGTGCGGCGGGCGTTCTGCTCGGCGTACGTGGGCTACTGGGTGGACTCCCGGGTGGCCGGTCGCGGCGTCATCCCCACGGCGCTGGCGCTCGCGGTCGACCATGCCTTCAGCGTGGGGCTGCACCGGGTCGAGGTGAACATCCGCCCCGAGAACCGGCCGTCCCGGCGGGTGGTGGAGAAGCTGGGCTTCCGCGAGGAGTCGTACCACGTGCGCTACATGCACATCGACGGTGCGTGGCGGGACCATATCGGATACGCGATGACCAGCGAGGAGGTCGCGGCCGAGGGTGGGCTGCTGGCCCGCTGGCACCGGCTCCGCGCCACCACGGGGTGAGGCGTCCCACGCACGGGATCGGCGCGGCGTGTCAGCATCCGCGTCCACGGCCCGTAACCTCAAGTAACTGCAAGCTGTGGCAAGCGCTGCTCCACCCGTACGATCCGCGCACCCGACCACCATCGGTGGAAGATCCTGCGGCCGGGCGGCGGTTGCTCCGAATTCGGTGACGGGAGGGGTGAGGGTGCCGACCTCGGTGCTCCTCGCCGTCCTCGCCGCCGCCGGTCTGCTCGCCCTCGCCCCGGCGCTGGTTCGCCGGTACGACGCCACCGAGCGGCTGGTGGCGGAGCGGGCGCAGTCGACGGCGCGGGTGCTCCAGCGCCGCCGGCGGCGCCGCACTGTGCCGGGGCGCCGCCCGGTGCACCTGCCCCGCAGCCTCGTCATCACCCTAAGTGAAGACGCGAACACGGGCGGGCTCTCCGCGCCGGTCTCCGCGCCCCCCGCCACGCGCCGGTCGAAGCGGCTGCGCGCCGTGCCGCCGGCCCCCCGCAAGGGCCGCCGCCGGCCGCCGCCCCGCCGACAGCACACCCCCGCCGTCTACCGCCGCCGTCGGGTGCTCGCCGCGCTGCTGCTGCTGAACTTCGTCGAGCTCATCGGCGTGATCGTGGTCAGCCCCGGCTTCTGGATCAGCTTCGGGGTCACCGCCGCGCTGCTGGTCGCGTACGTCGTACACCTGCGGCGGCTGGCACTGGCGGATCGCCGGCGGCGGCGGGCGCAGGCCCGCGAGGCGGCGTGGCTGGCCGCCCGGCAGGCCGAGGTGCGGCGGGAGCAGGCCCGCCGGGCGGCGGCCCGCCGCGAGGCGCAGCGCCGCCTGGCGGCCCAGCGCGAGGTGGTACGCCGTGCCGCGATGGGCCTGGACCGCCCGGCGGACCTGCCGGCGGCGGCCAACGGCGGCTCGGTCTCCTACCGCCGCTCGGGTGGCCTGCGCGGTCGCCCCTACCAGTCCGGCCGCGGCTCCCACTCGGCCTGACCGGGCACGTCAGCTCGTGGCTGGCAGGCGGTAGACGGACACGTGCGACCGCGAGTCGGCGGTGAACTCGGCGCCGGACCAGTCCGCGTGCCGGCTCTCCAGCTCGAACCCGGCCAGCTGACCCATGAGGTCCAGCTCCGCCGGCCAGATGTAGCGGTGCGGCGACCGGAACAGCTGGGCGTGCGTGCTCTCGTCGAACCGGAAGTGGTGCGACACGACCTGCTGGCGCAGCACGTCGTAGGTGTCGAGGCCGATGTACCCCGGCTCGGACGACCAGACCGTCGCCTCCAGGCCCGGTGGGAGCTTACGCAGCTCCGGCACCCACAACTCGATCACGAACCGGCCGCCCGGGGCGAGGTGGCGGGCGGCGTTGCGGAAGCAGGCCACCTGCTCGGACTGGGTGAGCAGGTTCGAGATCGTGTTGTAGACGAGGTAGACCAGCGAGAACTCGCCCGGGGCGGTGGCGGTCGCCATGTCACCGATCACCACCGGAACGGTCGCCTCGTCCACCTTCGTCCGCAGCCGCTCCACCATCGGGCGGGACAGCTCGATGCCGCTGACCGGCACCCCGCGCGCGGCGAGCGGGACGGCCACCCGGCCGGTGCCGACGGCGAATTCGAGCGCCGCCCCGCCGCCGGCCAGCTCGGCCAGGCGGTCCACGGTCGGCCCCAGCACCTCGGGGGCGAACATGCCGGTGCCCGGGGTGTCGTAGCGGCGGGCGGTGTCGTCGTCCCAGACGTCTTCCTGTCGCATACGCCCCACGCTTCCCACCACCGCCCGCGATGTCCACCGACTTTCGCGCCGATCGGCTCCCCTCCGCCGCCTGCGCCGGGTCCCTTCTTTGAGATCTTGGTGGCTGGCGGCCCCCGGAGGGGCCGTTTCGTGCCAAGATCTCGGCGCGCGGGGGGTGGATTCGCGGCGGGGGCGGTGAACCTGTTAGCCTTGGCGCCGGCCCGCCCGGTGAAAGCCGGGTGGGACCGATGCCGGTCCGCCGGCGGAGGGGTTGTGGCGCAGTCCGGTAGCGCACCTCGTTCGCATCGAGGGGGTCAGGGGTTCGAATCCCCTCAACTCCACCTAGCTCAAGGCCGTTTCCGCACGTCGGAGACGGCCTTTTCCGATCTTGTACGGCAGCTGAGTGCAGCAACGGCGTTCAGGCTAGGTCCTCGGGCTTCACCCTTCCCTTCCCGAGAAGCTTTCTAGCGAGGATCAGGCGGCCGAGGATGATCGCGTAGACGTTGCCGATCAAGACCAGCGCAGCTGCGCCAATCTCGCCGTGACCGGCCAACATCAGGGCAGGAATGCCGGCGAACAGCAGCACGGGCACCACGAAGAGCCACAAGGGGAACCGCAGGTAGTAGAGAAGTGAGGGGGACGAGGGTTTCGGCACGAGGCCATTAGAACGCACGCGGCCAAACAAGCCCGCCCGTGGACTGAGTGACTACCGAGGGGGTCAGGGGTTCGGGTCGGCGACGGTCTCGGCGATGCGGGTGAGCCAGTACTGGTCGTTGGCGCGAGATTCCGGACTGGCCTCGGGGTTGAGGACGCTACGCAGAAATGCAGCGACGTCGTCGAGGTGCCGCTCGCTGCGGTAGTAGCTCAGCAAGGTCTGGTCCGGTTCCAGCGGCCCGTAGCCTCGGCGGAAGAGTTCGGCGCGGTGCGCGTCGATCGGGTGGTCGCCGAAGTCCTGGCTGTGGATGAACATCAGGTCCCGCTCGCGTGGCGCGAGGATCGGCGCGTCCCAGTCCACGACGTGCAGGGGACCGTCGTCGTCAGCGATCAGGTTGCCGGGATGGATGTCGGCGTGGCAGATGACGTGTCGAGCGTGCGTCACGCGGGAGGCCAGCTCGTCGACCGTCTCCGCCAACCGGTGCAGCGCGGCGCCGTACCGGGCCCAGAACGCGCCGAGGACCTCGCTCGTCGCAGCCTGTCCGCCGAGGGCCCGCAGCCGCTCGCCAGCGTCCGATCGGTAGGTCTCGACCGGCAGGACGGCGGCGAGGTCTGCGCTCGGCGTGACGGCGTGCAGGCGACCCAGGAACTCGCCGTACTCGCTCCACTGGCGGTCGGTGAGGCCGCGCCGCCACAGGCTGCCGCCGTCGTGGAACGGGTAGAGCAGCAGCTGGTACTCCCCGAAGCCGTGACAGGCTCCGCCGTCCGGCAGGTCGATGGGTGCCACGACCTGCCCGACGCCCTGCGCCTTGAGGAACCCGGGCAGCAGGACGGCCGCCCGGGTGAACGTGCCGCGGCGCAGCTTCAGGAAGTATCGCTCCCCGTCGGACGCGTCCACCCGGTACGCCCATGCGTGCCCGTCGAGCCCGACCGGCATGAACACGATGTCGACGATGGTGACGGCCCAGGCGGCGGCCACCTCAGCCGCCAGGAGCCGTTCGTCGACGCCAGGCTTGTCGATCATCGGCGGAGCGTCGCAGTTGGCAGTCCGGCCGGCAAGGGATTTGCCACCTACGGGCGCGCGGGCACCTGGCTGGCCCGCGAGTCGGGTCAGCCATGCCACGGCGCCTGTCAGCCGCCCGCCGTCACGGCTTCACCGCCCGGGTGGCGAAGTAGCCGGGCAGCCATCCGGCGGTGGCGTCGGAGTGGTGCGGCGCCTCTTCGAAGCCGACGATGACGAAGCCGGCGGCGAGCTGACCACCGATCTGCGCGGTCATCGTGTGGCTGTACTCCAGCGGTGCGTCCGCGCCCCACAGGCGTTCGCGCTCCGCCGCCGGGACGTGGGTCAGGTCGCTGTACGGCAGCCGGTGGCGCACCACCAGTTCGCCGCGCTGGTCCAGCGCCTCGCTGTCGAAGAGGAAGACGTCCGGGTTGAGGAAGCCGGACAGCAGCGTCCCGCCCGGTCGCAGCACCCGGAAGCACTCCCGCCACACCGGCGCGAGCTCGGGCACGAACAGGTTCGACACGGGGTGGAAGACCAGGTCGAACGAGGAGTCCGGGAACGCCGACAGGTCGCGCATGTCCCCGAGGACGGTACGCAGCTCCAGGCCGTCCCGCCGGGCGACCGACTCGTCCTGTTCGAGTTGACGGGGCGAGTTGTCGAAGACGGTGACCCGGGCCCCCGCAGCGGCCAGCGTCGGGCCCTGCTGCCCGCCGCCCGAGGCCAGACACAGGACGTCCGTGCCCGCGAGGTCGGTGGGGAACCAGGAACGGTCGACGGGCTGGTAGCCGATCAGGACGACCGACCAGTCACCGGCCCGCGCCCTGGCGATCGTCTCGCTGGAGACGGGGCGTGACCACTCGTTGCCCTGCTCGACCTGCCGGTCCCAGGCGGTGCGGTTGTGTGCTACCGGGTCAAGGGGCATGGCCTCACGTTACAGAGCTGGACTGACCAGGCTGGGCGCGCTATGCCGCGCCACCGGTGTTCAGGATCAACTGCCGGAGAACCTTGAGGGTCGCGACGTAGTCCGCGTCGTCGATGCCCTTGTGGATGCGGGCCCGGATTGCCGGCGCGTGCTGTTTGAGGCTGACTCGGGCGTCTTCTCCGGCTGCGGTGATCCACAGTCTTTCTTCCTCGTCGCGGGTCAGCCACCCGCGCTCCAGCAGAGCCTCCGCCTCGACGTCCAGATCGTCTTCGGCCCTGAGATACGAGCTCATCGCCCGTCGGAGCTCAGGAAGTGTCATCCCGCCGCCGTCGGGCAGGAGGTCGTTCCTGGAGAGGTTCCGCAGCAGCCAGAACTGGGGCTGAGTGAACCCGAGTTCGGCATGCCGGGCTCGGGTGAAAGCGATGAGGGATTCGTAGGCGACGCCTGTCCAGTAGGCGGCCGGTTGGCCCGCGAGTTCTGCGTCGGACAGTTGCAGCGTCGTCATGTGATCTCCTTCGCCGAGGACGGAACCATTGGGAACGAAGGTAGGACCTCAACGTCGGTTCAGGTCAAGAGCCTGGCGTGAGCGTGGACCGGCACCCCGGCACGCGCCCGGAAGCGCCGATGACAGAGTGGTACTCGTGGGCAGTGCGACCGAGCGCGAGATTCGCTGGGTCGAGTCGGCTTGGCAGCGTCGGATCACCAGGGTGCGGCGTCTCACGGGTGGTTGCACGTCCACGATGCTTGGCCTGACCGGACACGACGGCGAACAGGCTGTACTCCGACTGATGACGAAGGAGCCGTGGCGCCGACACGCTGCCGGGCTGCTTTCCAGGGAGGCGGCTGTCCAGCACCAACTGCAACGGTCATCGATCCCAGCGCCTCGAAGTGTCGCCCTCGATCTGTCCGGGGACTCCGCCGGGGCACCGGCACACCTCATGTCCTGGCTGCCCGGGCGTCTGTGCCTGACCTCTGCCGCGGACGGCATCCTGGAGGCGATGGCGCAGGTCCTCGTCAGCATCCACCAATTCGCGCCCGGCCGGGACAGGCCACGGCAGTACCAGTCCTGGGCGGCGCCGGACAAACGAGTCGTGCCGCCGTGGGCGCAGCGGCGACAGCTCTGGCATCAGGCGTTCGAGTTGCTGGACCAACCCGTACCGGCCTATGCCGGTACGTTCCTGCACCGAGATTTTCATCTGGGGAATCTGCTGTGGTCGCAGGGGCGTGTCAGCGGCGTCGTGGACTGGGTCGAGACATCGTGGGGACCGGCGACCCTGGACGTGGCACATGCCGCGACCTACCTCGCGATGTTGCACGGCGTTGAGGCTGGAGCCAGATTCACGAACGCGTACCGTCGCCGGGCTGATGACCGTCACGACGAGGACGAGTGCCGGTACTGGAACGTCATGGACATTGTCGGCTACCTGCCGGACCCGGTGAAAGTCGTCCAGCCATGGCGCGACTCTGGACTAAGCATCAGTGACGACCTTGCTCGCAGCCGACTCGAGCAGCGGCTTGAGCACGTTCTGCGAGCTCACTGACGACCTGACTGGCTCCCGCTCGGTCGGTGCCGCACCCGCCCACCCACCCACCATGGCTGCGACGCTGACGCGCCCGGACTCACCATGGAAACGCTCGTTGCCTCGTCGGTGCGGCCTCCCGCACCGACGAGGCAACGAATTACCGGATGGGCGCTACCTACTTGACGATCGTCACCGTCGCCGAGCGGTAGTTCTTGCCGTTCTTCTCCGGGTCGTAGCCCTTCTCGACGTTGCCGGAGGCGTCGACCGAGAACCAGCGGAACGTGGTGGTGCTGGTGACGCGGAAGACCTGCCCCGGCTCACGGAACTCGGTGGCCTGGTAGCGCGGCGATTCGAGGGTCGGCCGGCTGCCATCCGTCGTGTAGTAGATGGTGGCCGGCTCGCTCGTCTCGAAGCGCACGTCGACGGACCCGGTGTACCTGCCGCCGCCAGGGACGAGCTCGGAGGTCGGCATCTTCTTGTCCTTGCCCCACTCTGCCGCGATCCGGAACATCTCCATGATCCCGTTGGCGTACTCCATCGTCTCGGAGTGGCCGCTGACGAGCGCCGGATTGCCCTCCCACGCCGGCTGGAACGAGCCGCCCTGCCAGTTGCCGGTGGCCGGGTTGTAGATCGAGCCGCCGACCTCCCAGCCGAAGGAGTAGATCCCGTAGGTGTGGTACATGTCCTCACGGACGTTGCCGGCGGAGGAGTACAGGACGTCCGACGAGCCGCCGACGTTCTCCGGCGTGACGACGGTCTCCCGGTACGCCTTGACCTGCGACAGGATCCTGCCGGCCGACTGCCAGTAGAACGCCTCGTCGCCCAGCGGCGGACGCGGCGTGGTGACCCGGCCGTCCGCGATGTAGGCGCCGGGCTGCCAGAACAGCTGGCCGCCGTTGGAGTGCACCGACATCATGAACTTGATGTTCGAGTACTTCTCGACCAGCCAGACGATGTTCTTCGACTCGGGCTCGGACAGCTTCTCCGGCCCCTGGTAGGTGCCGCTCGTGCACACCGTCGACCCGCCGGCGTAGCCGTCGTGGCCCGACCCGACCCGGTAGTTCCGGTTCAGGTCGACGCCCCACGAGTTACGGCGGTCCGGGTCGGCGTTCGCGTCCTCGCAGTGGTTCGTCAGGTTCTTACGCTGCGAGGCGTAGTTGTAGAAGCTGTAGTTCGCGCCGTCCGGGTTGTTCGACAGGACGAGGAAGATGTCCGTCTCCTGGACGATCTTCTTCGTCTCCTTGTCGGTCTTGTAGTTGTGCACCAGACGTTCGGCCGTCTCCAGCGTCGTCGTCGCGGGCACCCACTCGCGGGCGTGGTCCTGGGCCTGGATCAGGACACCGGGGTTGCGGCCGTCGCGGTGCTTGCCGATCCGCAGGACCGGGATGGTGGCCTCGCCGCGGGGCACCTCGCCCTCGGGCGCGCCGACGCGCTTCTGGTCGAGGAAGTCGCTCAGCGCGACCGGGGCGGACGTCGGCACGACGAGCCCGGTACCCGCGTTGCTGCGGTACGGGTGCGCCCGGTCGATCAGGCCCTGCGACTGGGTCTCCAGTGCCGCCGCCACCTGCGCGGCGGTGCTGGCGAGCGCGCCGTTGGCGTCCTTCGCGAGGAGGACGCGGACCGCCTTGCCCGACACGTCGACGCCGAGCGGGAGGCTCGCCCCCGGCCGCTCCACGAATTCGACGGTGACGTCGTTGCCACCCTCGTGGCCCCACGCCGCCGAACTGACGACGACCGCCGCCTGCCCGGTACCGCCGATCGTGGCCTGCGCCTTGCGCTGGTAGCCGTTCGTCTTGTGCGGCAGGTAGACGATCTCGGCGATGTCCGGGTACTGCCGGGCGATCTCCTCGGCGCGGCTGAAGAGCTGCTGCGGATGCTTGTAGCCGTCGATGAAGTCCGACCTGTAGCCCGGGTTGTCGGTCAGCGGCGGCGGGGCGCCCTCGAGCCAGTTGGAGACCTTGCCGGTGGTGACGCCGCCGGTCGAGCTGCTGACCTTGATCTGGTCAGGACGCGCGTCGAGCTTGAACAGGTTCCGGTGGAACATGTACTGCCCGGAGTCGACGAAGCGGCTCATCGTCCGGGCGGAGCCGAACGGCGTACCGACGCCCGAGTCGTTCTCGAGCTGCATCAGGACGATCGGGTTGGTCTGCGCGCCTTCGGTGGTCCGTGCCTCGACGTAGAGGAAGCCCTGGCCCTTCGTGGTAAACCAGTCGGCGCGGACGACCCGTACCGTCGCGTCGTTCGCCTCGGTCACCTGTGCCGGCTGGGCGAGCGGCTGGGCGGCCCGTGCCCCGGCGGCCCGGAAGCCGCCGTCGGCCACGTCGCTCCAGGTGAAGCGCTCGTTCTCGCCGAGGATCTTGACGCCCATCGCCTTGAGCTCGGCGACCTGCCCGGCGTCCACGTGCGCCTCGCCCTCGATGCCGTCCGGCACACGGGTGAGGCCGTGCTCGACGTCGTAGCCGGCGGCTACCACCTTGTCGAGCATGTCGGATCCGGTCAGCTTGATGCGTACGTGGTTCGACTCATGATCCGCGTGGTGGGCTCCTTCGGAGCCCGTGGCGGTGGGCTTCGTGGGGTCCGCGCCCGCAGGCGCGGTCGCGACGAAAGTGGTTGCCACCAGGGCGGACATCGCGAAGAACACGATGCGTGGCTGTCTACCTCGCATGCTCCCCTCCTTCTGTCTGTGGCCGTCAGTGATGTCGCGGCCGGCCCGAGCGCGGGCCGGACCGCATCGATTCATCCAAAGATGGACATGCTGCACCCGCGCACGACGAGCCCGGCTCCGACGGATCGCGTCGGAGGATCGTGCCGGGTGCGAGCGGGCCGGGTGCGTCGGATGCAGTGCGTCGTGTGTCCGCCCACGGCGATCCAGGCCTCGACGGATCGCGTCGAGGACCGTGTGGAGCATGGGCGGAACTGAGGCGGCGGAGGCGTCTTTCACGTCGACGACGTGGCTTGACCTGGATCTTTGCATCGCCTGAGCCGTTTGATCAACCCTTCGATGCGACGGCCAGAGGGAACCTTGAGGATTCGGTGTGCGGGCCAGCGCCGCAGGTGGCGCCCGTGACCGGCGACCACCACGACGGTGGCGCCGTCGAGGGCGACCGGATGAAGGCCTACGGGCGCAGGTCGACCGAGACGTGCCCGGACAGGGCGCGAAGGAAGTCGGGCGCGTCGAAGATCGCGCCGGCGGAGGCGACGCCTACGGTCCTGGTCCGTCCCGTGAGGACACGGTCGACGAGGCGAAGGCGCTACCTGGTTTGCCCGTCGTCACGCAGGGCGAGGAGCGCCGCTTCGAGCCGCAGCCCGAGCCCCGTCATGACGAGCAGGGCGGCGAGGACGTATCCCCCGGTCGAAGGATTATCCGGGCTGATCATCAGTAGCGAGATGAGCAGCCCGGCGGCCAGGACGATGTTGCCCATCACTCTGGTCGAGCCACTATGCGTGTACCGGAGATCCACGCAAGTCACCGTATAGGGCTGGAGCGGGCGCCAATGTCCCTTGCCGACGTCACACGCGCGCCGGGCCCCTCCGAGCGGCGGCAGGCAGGGGCCGCAGGGTGAGCACCTCACCGAGCCCGTCGACGTGGGTCAGCCTGGTGGCGAACGCGGCGCTCAGGGCGCGGCGCAGGTAGTCCAGCACCGCCGGCCCCGGGGTGAGCGGCGCCGATCCGGTGTCGCCCGTGCCGACCAGGTGCACCTCGCGGGCGAGCCGTCCGGAGGTGTTGACGAACCGGCAGAGATCGTCCCACCGCAGGTACCGCCAGAAGTCGACGCTGACCACCGCGTCGAGGCTGCCCGGTGGGATGGGCGGGTCCATGCCGACCAGGTGGTGGTTCGTCGGGCCCGGCGGGGCGGAGTAGTCGAAGGTCAGTGCCCCGGTCGGCAGGTCGACCTGATCGCTGCCGGTGCCCACCCACAGCACGCGGGGGCCGGGCAGACGGTCGGCGAGCCGGTCGAACGCCGGCCCGATCCGGCACGTCGAGCGCCGCGCGCAGTCGGTGGCCGCGGAGCGGTAGTACACGATGCGCTCCAGCGAGTCGTACACGTCCAGCAGGCCGTAGAACTCCCATTCGATGACGTGGTACTGCCCGGTCAGGAGGCTCCGGTTGGCCGCGAAGTCGGACCAGTTGCGGTCGGTGTTGCGGTGGTGCGGGAGGTGGAAGGCGCGGGCCTCGTCGTCGAAGGCGAAGTTGAGTTCGGTCACGCCGAGGTGCCGGTGCACCCGGTAGAACAGCTCGATGTCCTCCAGGCCCCAGCGCAGCCCGGAGCGTTCGTCGAACCCGCCGGTCCGGTCGAAGAGGTCACGGGCGAGCGAGATGTTGTGGGTGTAGGCGAGCGCCCAGCCCGCCCGGAGCCACTCCGGCCCCGGGGGCTGACCGTGCGGGAAGCGCAGGTCGCCGGCGCGGTCCGCGCGGCGGCGGGGGACGTCGGTCATCTCCCCGTCGTCGAGGGCGGCCTCGACGTGCTCCAGGCTCAGCTCGTCGCGCCGGCCCATCAGCACGGCGGGCCGGCCGGCGACCGCGTGGTGGGCCAGGTGGCGCTCCAGCAACTGCGGGGAGGCGTACGAGTCGGCGTCGAGGAACAACAGCAGCGGCGCCCGGGTGTGCCGGACCGCCTCGTTGCGGGCTGCGGAGCGTCCCCGCCGTCTGGGGAACTCCAGCAGGCGGAGGTCGAGACCGGTGGCGGCCTCGACGGCGTCGGCGTAACCGGCGGGGGAGCCGCCGTCGCGGATGACCACCACCTCGAAGCGCTCGGGGCTCACCGTCTGTCGCGTCAGCGACCGCAGCGTCAGCGCCAGGCACTGCGCGTCCTGGTAGGTGGGTATGACCACGCTCAGTTCGACCGCGTCGTTCGTCCGTGCCGTCATTCGACTTCCCCGTCATGGTGGTGGTGCACGATCTCCGTCGACGCGCCTCGCGCGGGAGCGCGGCCCGGCCGGGTCACGCGTGGTGGTTCACGCTCACCGGCCAGGACCATCGTCGTCGAGGGTGCCGGTGGGAGCTAAGCAGCGCGCCAAATGAGGATCAATCGATTCGTCGATGTCTGGGGTGCGATCAGTGGATCGACAGGGGTCCCGACGACACCGGGTGACGAATGCGAGGCGCGGCGTCGAGGAAACCCCGCAACCCGGCCGGCAGCCGGATCCGCGGCCGCCACCGTCCGGGGACGGGCGCGCGTGCGGCCGGTCACTACGCTGCGGCCCGTGGAGCGGATGGCGGGTGTGTTCTGGACGGGTGGCTGCGCGGCAGTCGCCGTCCTGCTCGTGGCGGGCGTCGTCGCGCTGGTCGTGGCGTCCCACCGGCGGGAGCGGGAGCGGCGGGAGCACTGGCGACAGTGGGCCGCCCGGTACGGCTGGACCTTTGACGAGCGGCCCCAGATCACCTGGACCGACCGGGTGCCGGGCCGCAACCGCCGGGGCGTGCGGTTCGCGCTGACCGGGACGCTGCACGGCCGACCCGTCTGCGTGGCCGAGTACGCGTACACCGAGACGCACAGCTCGACCGGCGCGGACGGCAACCAGACGACCACCACGCACACCCACACGTACGTCGTCTGCTCGGTGTGGCTGCGGCGGCCGTTCCCGGCGCTCTCGGTCGGACCACGCCACGCGTTCTCGAAGCTGGGCCGCGCGCTGTTCGGCAGCGACACCTACGCCACCGGGCACGAGGAGTTCGACCGGCAGTGGCGGGTGGCCGCCGCGGCCCCGGGGCAGCAGGCGCTGGTCGGGCCGACCCTGATCGCGGCGCACCTGGCGGGAGCGGTGCCGGCGTGGAGCGTGCGGGGGGCGGAACTGGTCACCTACCGGCGCGGCCGGCTGGAGGACGCCGCCCTGGTGCCGTCGCTGGTGACCCCGCTGATCACGGTCGCCGACCTGCTGGAGCAGGGCCGCTGACGAGCGCCGGCCTCCCCGACGGGACGGCCGGCGGGAAGAGCGCGGGAGGCCGGACCCCAGGGGCCCGGCCTCCCGTCACGAGCTGTGGATCACGGCCGCCAGGAGCCGGTGGTCTCGAACCTGTGCAGGTACTCCAGCGCGCCGTTCTTGTCGGCCACGTTGAACACCACCGTGCCCGCGCGCCTGCTGCCCTCGGGCAGGTTGTTGCCGGAGTCCAGGGTGTCGCCGCAGCCGGAGAGCGCGCTCGCCAGGCCGTTGGCGGTGGTGCCGTTGGCGGCCACCCAGTTGAAGTAGAACGGGTTGATGGAGCTCTTGCCCTTGGTCACCGTCGCGGTGACGTGGGCGATCAGGTACATGCCCTTGTCGGGGGGCGGGGCGTACGACCGGCAGCCCTTGGTCTCCGTGGTGAACCGGGTGACCGTGATCTCCATGGTCCCGTCGTCGTCGGAGACCACCAGGGTGGCGCCGGGCTTCATGTTGAAGGTCTCGCCGTCCCTGGCCGACGGGGACGGGCCGTCCGGCTGCAGCGTGATTCGCGGGGCGGCTTTATTCAGGTCGTCCGCCGCCTTGTTGGCGCCGGCGATGAGCGCGACGACGCCGCCGATGCAGCAGAGCAGGGCCAGCACGGCCACCACGGCCACGACGATCAGGACGGTCTTGTTCTTCTTCGGCGGCGCGGCCGGATGCGGCGCGCCGAGGGGGTAACCGGGCGCGCCGCCCGGGTAGCCGGGCCCACCGGGCGCGTAGCCGGGCCCACCGGGCGCGTAGCCGGGCCCACCGGGCGGCGGGTAGCCGGGCCCGGCGGCCGGATACCCCGGCGTGCCGGACACCGGCGGGTACGGCGTGCCCGAGGTCGGCTGGTGCGGGGCGGCCCACGGCTCGCCCGGCATCCCGGACACCGGTGGCTGCGGCATCCCGGACACCGGCGGCTGCGGCACCCCCGAGACCGGCGGCTGCGCCCACGGCTCGCCGGGCGCGCCCGACACCGGTGGCTGCGGTGCCCCGGAGACCGGCGGCTGCGGCGCGGCCCACGGGTCGCCGGCCGGCTGCTGCGGCGGCACGGGCGGGAGCGGGGCCCACGGGTCGCCCGTGGCCTGCGGGGCGCCGGAGGTCGGCGGCTGCGGCGGGTGGCCGCCCTGGTCGGCGGGGAACTGCGGCATCGGTGCCGGCGGGTACGGCTGCGGCTGCTGCTCCGGGCTCGGTTGGTTCGGATCCTGCGGCCCGTAAGGGGGCGGGGGGTGACTCACCGTACTCCTAGGCACCTGACGACGACGGCAAACGCGGCTGACGCTACCGTGCGCGGACAACGGACCATCTTCGCGTCTCCGGCAGCGCCGCGCCGTCCCCTGTTCGGATTCCGTGCCCGGGTCAACCGGGCAGCAGCACGGCGGCGGTGCGGACCAGCGCGTCGTCGACCGCGAACCGGCCGGTGACCAGCGCGGGCGGACGGGCGAGCGGGGCCGCGTCGAGTCGCGCCGGGGCGATCCGGGCGGTGAAGGTGCCGGCGTCCGGATCCAACTCCACCAGCGCGTCGTGGAAGTCCAGCCACGTGCCGACGACCGGGTGCCACACCTTGTAGACGGTCTCCTTGGCGCTGAACAGCACCGCCGGCCAGGAGGTGCCCACCGGCAGGCGGGCGCACCGGTCCTGCTCCTCGGGCAGGCAGATCAGCCGGCGTACGCCCGCGTTGAGCTCCCGGTGCCCCTCGGCGTCGATGCCGACCGACCGGACCTCGCCGGAGCGGGCCGCGACCGCCGCGCAGTAGCCGCGGGTGTGGGTGATGGCGCCGACCACGCCGGCCGGCCAGACCGGCGACCGGTCCGCGGCCGACGGCACCGCCACCGGGGGTACGCCGAGGGCCGCCATCGCCCGGCGGGCGCAGACCCGCCCGGCGGTGAAGTCGCGGCGGCGGCTCTGCACCGCGCGTTCGCCCAGGCAGGCCCGCTCGGCCGGCAACAGCTCGCCAGCCCAGTCCGACGCCCCGGCCACGGCCACCGCCACGGCCGGCGGCAGCAGGTCACGCACCGCCGCCCCCCGACAGGTGCGACCGTCCGCGCGCCCGCCCGGCTCCGAGCCCGTCGGCCGGTGGCCGGTGCGGCGGCTGGCGAGCGGACCGCCGGGCCGGCGCCCCGCCCACGGTCGGCGTCGCGAGGGTCATGGTTGGTGAACGTACCGCAAGGCGTAACACCGCAGCGTCCTGCGGCGCTGACAGGGCGTCGCCGGTGGGCGGGAATGGTCCACTGTCGACCAGCCCACCGGGGGCGGGTCGCCACGTGAACCGGAGAGGGAGTGCGATGACCGGTGGTGCGGAATCCTCGGCGTCCGGGGCGGACGAGCACGCTCCACTCGCTCCCGGCTGGACCTGCGGCACGTGCGGGGCGGAATGGCCGTGCCCGGCCAAACGGTCCCGGCTGCTGGAGGAGTACCGGCGGGACCGCGCCATGCTCAGCGTGTACCTGGGGTCCTGTCTCGCGGCCGCCGCGCAGGACCTGCCGCCGTCCTCCGGCACGTCCCTGCAGGACCGGTTCCTCGGCTGGCTGCCCCGCAACCCCCGGACGTCCTGACCGCACCCCGGGGCGACCGGTCGCCCCGGGGTGCCCGGCGGTCAGTACGCGTGCGTCACCGTGATCGTGATGTTCGTGCAGGAGTTCGCCCGGCTGGTCAACGCGCTCTTCTCGGCGCTGTCGATGCTCAGCCGCCACCGGGTCTTCACCGCCACCCACTCGCCGACGTACCGGCACTTCTCGTTGGTGGGCTGCCAGGTGGCCGGGTCCTGGTCGCCCTTGGCCTGGTTGACGTTGTCGGTCACCGCGACCAGCGACCTGACGTCGCCGAGGTCGTTGGCGAATGCCTGCCGCCGCGACGTGGTCCAGTTCCGGGCACCCGAGTCCCACGCCTCGGCGAGCGGAACCATGTGGTCGATGTCCAGGTCGGACGGGTTGGTCCAGTAGGCGGCGTCGTAGTAGGAGCGCCAGCGCCCGCCGGTCAGTTGGCAGCCGGAGCCCACCGTGGGGCGGGTGGTGGCCTCGGCGATCAGCACCTCGTAGCGGGTGTTGCAGCCGTCGGAGTCCGCGTCGGTCCAGTGCGGGAACAGGTCCCGGTTGTAGCCGGTGCGGCTCTCGGCGGCCACCGGCAGGTCGGCGACGAGGGTACGCAGCGGCACCGAGACGGTGGCCGCGTGGGCGGGGGCGGACAGGCCGAGGGTGGCGGCGGTGACGGTGGCCAGCAGGCCGCCGGTCCAGCGGAGGGTACGGGTCATCGTGAACTCCGTCCGATCGATCGGGATGGCTGACAGTGCAACCGGCCCGGGTGCCGACGGACCGGACCCAGGGTTACTGGAGAACCAAATCGATCGATACGTTACGGGAAGTCTCCCATCGATGGGAATCCCGATGGCTGCGAAATCTGGCAGATCCCGGTCCCGCCGGCGCTGCCGATCCGTACCGTTTGCGCGAGATGACGGACCGTTAGTGCCGGATGTAAACCATCCGTGCGGTGTCGCGTTGGTCGGAAATCTGACCGAAGTCGACCCGTTGTGCCAGTGGTAGGTGGTGGTTAAGCTCTTGATGCGCGCCCCAATCGCCCGCTTCCCCCGTGGCAGGCGATCGGGGCGCGCATCTACGTCGAACGGGCCCGCACGCCACCGCGTGCGGGCCCGTTCCTTGTGCACCCGCCGCGCCGCCCGGGGCGCGCGGCGGGTGCCGTGCCGTCCTCAGATCCAGCGGCCGTCCAGCCACATCCGCGCCGACCACTCGGCGTACGGCAGCACCTTCCCGACGAAGATCGGATGGAAGTACGCGAAGCAGAGCGCGACCAGCAGGACGTACGCCCCGGCGATCACCCCGCCGACCAGCCTGCGGTCCCGGATCTCGTCCGACTCCTCGCGCGCGGCGACAGGGCCGCCGTCTCCCGGCTGCGCGGCGACGGCGCCCGGTGGGCCGGCCGGCGTGATGATCGCGCCGAGCACGTAGACCACCGCCAGCACCAGGAACGGCAGGACCGGCGCGGTGTAGAAGGAGAACATCGTCCGACCGTCGAGGGCGAACCAGAACCAGGGCAGCAGACCGGCCGCCACGACGAGCAGGATCGCCCCCGCCCGCCAGTCCCGCCGGGCCAGGCCCAGCCAGGCCAGCGCCGCCAGGGCGGGCAGGAACGACCACCAGAGCAGCGGGGTGCCGAGCAGCAGGACCTCCGAGGCGCAGCTCGGCGCCCCGCAGGGCCCGTTGCCAACCCAGTAGAAGGCGACCGGCCGGCCGAGCAGCAGCCACTGCCACGGCCACGACTGGTACTTGTGCGAGTCGTCGAGGCCGGTGTGGAAGCCGTACGCGGCCTTGTGGTACTCGATCAGGTTGTTCAACGCGCCGAAGACCGGGGTGTCGCTCAGCGGGGCGTTCGGGTAGCGCTCGGCCAGCCGGTAGTAGCCCTCGTCGCTGAGCAGCCAGCCGGACCAGGTGGCGACGTAGGTGACCACGATCAGCACCCCGGCCAGCACCAGCCACGGCACCTCGTCGAGGAGGGTGTCCCGCCACGGTCGGCGTACGCCGGCGGAGCGGCGGACCCCGACCTCCCACAGGATCACCAGCAGCGCGAAGACCGGCAGGAAGTAGAGCGCGCTCCACTTGACCGCGCAGGCGCAGCCGAACAGGACCCCGGCGGCGAGCCGCCACCACGGCCAGTTCCGCCAGCCGCCCGCCGGACGCCCGGCCCGCCCGGGCTGGCCCGGGTCCAGGCCGGCCTCCAGCGCCCGGGCCCACCGGCGGCGCCGGGCGTCCCGGTCGAGCACCAGGGCGCCGAACGTGGCCAGCACGAAGAACAGCAGGAAGATGTCGAGCAGCGCGGTGCGGGAGAGCACCAGGTGGAAGCCGTCCAGCGCGAGCAGCAGGCCGGCGGCGCAGCCCAGCGCGGTCGAGCGGAACATCCGCCGGCCGATGCGGACCAGCAGCAGCACCGACAGGGTGCCGATGACCGCCGCCGAGACCCGCCAGCCGAACTCCGGGGCGGTCGTCATCAGGTGCCCCGGCACGGAGATGCCGTGCTCGGCGTCGGCGTAGCCGAAGGCCCACTCGCCGAACCCGATCAGCCACTTGCCCAGCGGCGGGTGGACCACGTACGACGCGCCGCCGTCCTTGTAGTTCCACTCGACGCCCTTGTCGATGAGCCCCCAGCCCTCCCGGGCGTAGTAGGTCTCGTCGAAGATCTTGCCCGGCGGGTGGCTCAGGCCGACGAAGCGCAGGATTGCCGCGATGGCGACGATCACGCCGGTGGCGAGCCAGGAACGCCCGTCCAGCCGGGCCTCGACGGTGGCCAGCCGCCGCCGGACCACGCCGGGGATCCCGCCGGAAGCCGGGGACCTGCCCTCCGGCGGACTCCCGTCCGTGAGGTCCTGCCCCGCCTGGTCCGCGCTCTGTGCTGTCGACGCACTCGTCACCCGGCGATCGTAGGCTGCGAAGGTGCCCGGTGGCGCCCGTCGTCCCCGATACCGGTAAAGCCGTCGATGAAGGAGTTGCATCTCGTGGGTGAAAAGTCCGAAACCGGGCGCCTGGTCCTGCTCGGCGCGCCGCTCGGCAACCCCGCCGACGCCTCCGCCCGGTTCCGTGAGGTGCTCGCCGCCGCGGACGTGGTGGCCGCCGAGGACACCCGCCGGCTGACCCGGCTGGCCCGGGACCTCGACGTCACCGTCGGCGGCCGCATCGTCTCCTACTTCGAGGGCAACGAGGAGCGGCGCACCCCCGAGCTGGTCGACGTGCTGACCGCCGGCTACCTGGTCGCCCTGGTCACCGACGGCGGCATGCCGAGCGTCTCCGACCCGGGCTACCGGCTGGTCCGGGCTGCCCTCGACGCCGGCGTGCCGGTCACCGCCGCGCCGGGCCCGAGCGCGGTCACCACCGCCCTGGCACTGTCCGGCCTGCCCTGCGACCGGTTCTGCTTCGAGGGCTTTCTGCCGCGCACCGGCGGCGCCCGGCGGTCCCGCCTGCGGGCGCTGGCCGCCGAGGAGCGGACGCTGGTCTTCTTCGAGGCGCCGCACCGGATCGCCGCCGCGCTCGCCGACCTGGCCGCCGCGTTCGGCGCCGACCGGCCCGCCGCACTCTGCCGCGAGCTGACCAAGACGTACGAGGAGATCGTCCGCCGCCCGCTCGGCGAGCTGGCCGACTGGGCGGCCGAGGGGGAGCCGCGCGGCGAGATCACCCTCGTCGTGGCCGGCGCGCCCGAGTCGGCCCCCGAACGGCCCGACGACGACACGCTGCGGGCCGCCGTCGCCGCCCGCGAGGCCGCCGGGCTGTCCCGCCGGGACGCGATCACCGAGGTCGCCACGGAGTACGCCCTGCGCCGCCGCGACGTCTATGCCGTCGTGCACGCCTGACACCCGAGTCGGCACGCCTGACGCCCGACTGGAATTTCCACCCGGCCCGGCCGGGCACCCTCGGCGGCCCGGCCGTCGGGCGCCCGGCAGCACCCGACGGGCTCACCAGGCGGCGACGAGGAAGCCGAGGGTGATCGCCAGCGGGCCGGCCACGGCGCCCGTCACCGCCCAGCGGCGGGCGCGGGGGTCGGCGATCCGGGTGGACCCGGTCCACCGGACGATCCCCGCGCCGCAGCCCAGCACCACCAGCAGGCCGAGCAGCCAGCGCAGGTGCCCGGCCGCGCCGGTGTCCGCGTACGCGGTGCCGCCGTCCGGGCCGGTCATCCGGGCCGGCAGGATCGTGCCGGCCGCGGTGCGCTCCGCGGCCACCCCGCTCACCCGCACGCCGTACGCGGTCCACGTCTCGTCGGCGGGAGCGAAGTTGCCCCGGCAGCGCTGCGCGAGGCCGCCCCCGGTGCAGTCGGCGATCACCACCGTGCCCCGCGTGGCGTGCCCCACCGCCAGCCAGAACGGGCCCGCGCTGACCCAGGCGAAGAACGCCGCCATCAGGCTCAGCGCCAGCAGGGCGGCCAGCCCCGGCAGCGGATCGGGCGGACGCGGGGTGCGCCGGGCCCGACGCCGCGCGGCCTCCTCCCGGGCCGACCGCTCCCGCTCGTGCGGCGGTTCCTCCCGGATCGGGGTGCCGTCCCAGTGCACCAGCTCGATCGGCGGCCAGTACGCCCCGTCACCATCGTCGGACCCGTCCCCGCTGTCCGGCGTACGCCCGCCGTCGCCCCGGTCCGGTGGGTCACCGGCGGACGGACGTCCCCGGCGGGGCCAGCGGTTCGGCTGTCGGACGGGGACCCGGCGCGGTACGGCGTCGACCGGCGCCCCGGTCGTGGGCTCCACCTCGACGGCGGGCGCGGCGGACGGCGGGGCCGCCACCGGTGCGGCGGCCTCGACGGGCGGTTCCGGTGGCGACTCCGGCGGCGCGGCGGCCTGGACCGCCCGGGGGTGCGGCGCGCGGGTGCCGCGCGGCGCCCTCCCCGCGTCGCCGTCCGTCGGGCCGGAGGGACGGTCGTCACGATCCCGGGCCGCTCGTCTGCCAGTCACGGCGTTCATTGCACCCCGCGACCAGGGCATCCGCAGGCAGCTCAGGCCGCGTGTCGGCGACAAATCGGGCGAACAACGGATCCGGTCCCGCCGGGCCGCCGACCCGAGGGCCCTATTGGTTCGCGGTCACCGCGAGCGGGTCACTAGGCTTGCTGGTCATGAGTCACGTTCTCGCGGCGGTCGCCTGGCCGTACGCCAACGGCCCGCGCCACATCGGCCACGTCTCCGGTTTCGGCGTTCCCTCCGACGTCTTCAGCCGGTACATGCGGATGGCCGGGCACGACGTGCTCATGGTGTCGGGCACCGACGAGCACGGCACCCCCATCCAGGTGCAGGCGGACGCCGACGGCGTGACCCCGCGCGAGTTGGCCGACCGCTACAACCGGGTGATCGTGGAGGACCTGCACGGCCTCGGGCTCTCCTACGACCTGTTCACCCGCACCACCACCCGCAACCACTACGCGGTGGTGCAGGAGCTGTTCGAGGGGATGTACCGCAACGGCTACATCGTCCCGAAGACCACCATGGGGGCGATCTCCCCGTCCACCGGCCGGACGCTGCCCGACCGCTACATCGAGGGCACCTGCCCGATCTGCGGCTACGACAGCGCGCGCGGCGACCAGTGCGACAACTGCGGCAACCAGCTCGACCCGATCGACCTGATCGACCCGAAGTCGCGGATCAACGGGGAGACCCCGAAGTTCGTCGAGACCGAGCACTTCTTCCTCGACCTGCCCGCCCTCGCCGACGTGCTGCGGCAGTGGCTCGACACCCGCGAGGGCTGGCGGCCCAACGTGCTGCGCTTCTCGAAGAACCTGCTCGACGACCTCCAGCCCCGGGCCATCACCCGTGACCTGGAGTGGGGCGTGCCGATCCCGCTCGACGGCTGGCGGGACCGCCCCGACAAGCGCATCTACGTCTGGTTCGACGCGGTGATCGGCTACCTGTCGGCCTCGATCGAGTGGGCCCGCCGCTCCGGCGACCCCGAGGCGTGGCGCCGGTGGTGGTCCACCGACGGTGAGGGGAAGGACGCCCGCGCCTACTACTTCATGGGCAAGGACAACATCGTCTTCCACTCGGTGATCTGGCCGGCGCTGCTCTCCGGCTACTCGGGCGAGGGCAGCCGCGACGGCGCGCCGGGCGACCTGGGCCGGCTCAACCTGCCCACCGAGGTGGTCTCCAGCGAATACCTCACGATGGAGGGGAAGAAGTTCTCCTCGTCGCGCCGGGTCGTCATCTACGTACGGGACTTCCTGGAGCGCTACGACGCCGACGCGCTGCGCTACTTCATCGCCGCCGCCGGCCCGGAGAGCAACGACACCGACTTCACCTGGGCCGAGTTCCTCCGCCGCAACAACGACGAGCTGGTCGCCGGCTGGGGCAACCTGGTCAACCGGTCCGTCTCCATGGCGGCGAAGAACTTCGGCGCGATCCCGCCCGTCGACCCGGCCGGCCTCACCGAGGCCGACGAGGCGCTGCTCGCGGTCGCCCGGGCCGGCTTCGCCACCGTCGGCGACCTGATCGCCCGGCACCGCCAGAAGCAGGCCATCGGCGAGGCGATGAGGGTGGTCGCCGAGGCCAACCGGTACCTCTCCGAGCAGGCGCCGTGGAAGCTCAAGGGCGAGGACGACAAGCCGCGGATGGGCACCATCCTGCACGTCACCCTCCAGGTGGTCAGCGACGCCAACACGCTGCTCACCCCGTTCCTGCCGCACTCCGCGCAGAAGGTGCACGAGCTGCTCGGCGGCACCGGCGTCCACGCGCCGATGCCGGTCATCGAGGAGGTCGAGGACCTCGACGGCGGGCCCGCGTACCCGGTGCTGACCGGCGACTACACCGTCGGCGCGCGGTGGGAGTCCGTACCGCTGGAGGCCGGCCGGCCGCTGGCCGCGCCGAAGCCGGTCTTCCGCAAGCTCGACCCGTCGATCGTCGACGAGGAACTCGCCCGCCTGGCCGACTGACGGCCGCCTGCGTGCCGACGGGCGCGGCCCCCGAAGGGGCCGCGCCCGTCGCCCGTCGTGCCGGCCGCCGCGCCGGACCTGGCGCCGGTGCGCGTCAGGCCCGGGCCATCGCCGGCGCGCCGATGAAGTCCATGATGCTGCGGTTGACCTCGGCCGCGTTCGTCCACGGGGTGCCGTGCGGCGCGCCCTTCAGCGTGACCAGCTGGCTGCCGGGCAGCATCGGCTGCAGCCGCTGACCGGTCTTCGGGTACGGCAGCACCGCGTCGGCGTCGCCCTGCACGATCAGCACCGGCACGTCGATGCGGGACACGTCGCCCCGGAAGTCGGTCTGCCAGGCGTCCACGCTGTCGTGGGTGCCCTTCGCCGAGGCCCGGGCGCCGATCTCCCAGTGCGCCCGGAACGCCTCCTCGCTGACCAGCTTGCCCTTGTTCTCCTGGTAGTTGAAGAACGCCTCGCAGAAGGTGGTCAGGTAGGCGAACCGGTCGTCGATGATGGCCTGCTGGAAGCCCTGGAAGAGGCTCTTGTCGACGCCCTCCGGGTTGTCCGAGGTCTTCAGCAGGAACGGCGCGAGCGGGGCCAGCAGCACCGCCCGGTCGACCCGCTGCGAGCCGTACACGCCCAGGTAGCGGGTCACCTCGCCGGTGCCCATCGAGTGGCCGACCAGGATGACGTTCCGCAGGTCCAGCTCCGTCATCAGCACGTCGAGGTCGGCGGCGAACGTGTCGTAGTCGTACCCGGACGCCGGCTGGGCGGAGTTGCCGAAACCCCGCCGGTCGTACGTGATCGTCCGGTATCCGGCGGCCTGCAACGGCCCGGTCTGCTTCTCCCAGGTCGACCCGCTGAACGGGAAGCCGTGGATCAGCACGATCGGCTGACCGGAGCCGTGGTCCTCGTAGTACAGGTCGATGGGGGCGGAGTTCTCCGTCCCCACTGTGATGAAAGGCATGCGCGTCTCCTGGTCACGTGACGATCGGACGCCCGCGCTTTCCCACCCCACCCGGGGTTATGCCGCCCGGGACCGGCGCCCAGCCCCGCTCACAGCGCGTACGGCAGGTCCACCACCCGGTCGTCGGTGACCTCGGAGGCGGGCGCCCACGTCTCGTAGACGCCCCGCTCCTGGCACTGCGCCCCGGTCTCCGCCACCGCGTCCGGGCCGGGCCGACGCAGGCGCAGGCGCAGCCACCTGGACTCCTCCCGCAACACCAGGCAGGGCACGCCCCGCCAGTCGGCCAGCCGCAGCCGGCGGGCCGCCGACTCCACCGGGTACCGGGCGGCCCGGGTCATCGCCAGCACCCGGAACCCGCCCGGCTGGTCGGCCACCGCCTCGTACTCGCCGCCGGCGTAGTCGCCGACCAGCCGGGTGGAGCGGGGCGTCTCGCCGGTCGGCACGTACTCCTGGTCGGGGGAGAGCCCCGGCACCGCCGCCAGCAGGTGCCGCCACTGCGGGCCGGCCATCCGCAGCCAGCCGCGCTGCTCGGCCTGGTAGCTGTAGAGCACCACCTCCACGCCGTCGGCCGGATAGGCGAGCAGGGTGGCGTTCGCCGGCATCGGCAGGTCCGCGAAGTCCCGGGTGACGAACTCCGGGACGAGCTGGGCGCTGCTGGGCACGAAGCCGGTGCCGAGCACCGCCCCGCCCAGCCGGTCCCGGGGCGCGAGCGCGGTCAGCCCCCGGTGCGCCCCGCCGACCGGCACGTCGTAGTCGGCCGGGTCGGCCGCCCGCCAGCGCAGCGCGTACGTCACGTCCGCGCCGTCGGTACCGGCCGCGCCGTCGGTGCGCAGCACGGCCGTCGCCGACGGCGTACGCAGGTGCGCCACGTCGTGCTCCCGGTAGCAGAAACCGTGCGGCAGCCACCCGCGCACGTAACCGGCGAGCTGCCGCGCGGAGAGCACCTTCACCATCCGGGTGCCCCGCCGGATTACCGCGGAGGCGCGCACCGCCGCCAGCGTCGGATCCCCGGCCGCCGCGGGCTGCTGGCTGAGCTGCTGCACGTACGCCCAGCCCCGCTCCCGGTGCAGCGGCACCAGCAGCGGGGACTCCGCCTCGTCGCCCGGGTCGGCCACGGGAGGCAAGACGGTGACCTCGGTGGCGTGCACGAACCTGCGCCACGGCAGCGCGGCGCCGGACCGGGGCGCCCACTCGAAGCCGGGCGCCTCCTCGGCACTGAACAGCTCGTACGCCGCGCCCCGGGCGATCTCCTCCGCCGGGTACACCACGCCCCCGTACGTCACACGCGGGCCGTTTCCGCTGGCCTGAGGGGTGATGGTCACGCCGACGACGCTAGGCGCGAGATGTGCCGTCCCGGTGAACAGGCGGTGGCGTCCCCACGACACGGGCCACCGGCGGTGTGTGATGCTGGCCGCGATGAGCGAGCCCACCGAAACCCGCAAGCAGCGCGCCGCCCGCCGGGCCGGGGAGTTCCCGCCCGTGCCCGAGCCGCTGCCCCGCCCCGTGCTGGACAGCCACACCCACCTCGACATCACCGTCAGTGAGGCCGGCGTGCCCCCACAGCCGCGGGCGGACGGGGACCCGGGCGTCGTACCCGTCGAGGACCCGGTCGCCGTGGCCGTGGCCGTCGCCGCCTCGGTGGGCGTCGACCGGCTGGTGCAGGTCGGGGTGGACGTCGCCTCCTCCCGCTGGGGGGCCGACGTCGCCGACAGCCACCCGGCCGTGCTGGCCACCGTGGCGCTGCACCCGAACGAGGCCCCCCGCCTGCCCGACCTGGACGAGGCGCTGCGCGAGATCGAGGCGCTCGCCGCCCTGGACCGGGTACGGGGGATCGGCGAGACGGGGATGGACTTCTTCCGCACCGGCGAGGAGGGACGCGCCGTCCAGGAGGAGAGCTTCCGGGCGCACATCGCCATCGCCAAGCGGTACGGCAAGGCCCTGGTCGTGCACGACCGGGACGCGCACGCCGACGTGCTGCGGATCCTCGACGACGAGGGCGCGCCGGACACCGTGGTGCTGCACTGCTTCTCCGGCGACGCCGACTTCGCCCGCGAGTGCGTCCGCCGGGGCTTCCTGCTCAGCTTCGCCGGCACGGTCACCTTCGGCAGCGCCGCCGCGCTGCGGGAGGCCGCCGCGCTGACCCCGGTCGAGCAGATCCTGGTGGAGACCGACGCGCCCTACCTGACCCCGATGCCGCACCGGGGCCGGCCGAACGCCTCGTACCTGATCCCGCTGACCGTACGGTCGCTGGCTGAGACGACGGGCACGGACCTGGACGAGCTCTGCGCCGCCGTCTCCGCCACCGGCGACCGCGTCTTCGGCCCGTGGTGAGCAGGAGGGCCCCTGGCCCGCGCGCCCCCCACGCCGCCCGCATAGGCTACGGGGCGTGACCGGTCTCCTCGGCCCGGCGGAGATCCGGGAACTGGCCGCCCGGCTGGGCGTCACCCCCACCAAGAGGCTCGGCCAGAACTTCGTGCACGACCCGAACACCGTCCGGCGCATCGTCACTGCCGCCGGGCTGGCCCCGGACGACGTGGCGCTGGAGGTCGGCCCCGGCCTCGGCTCCCTCACCCTCGCCCTGCTCCCGGCCGCCGCGCACGTGCACGCCGTGGAACTCGACGCGACGCTGGCCGGCGCGCTGCCCGACACCGCCGCCCGGCACGCCGGGCCCGACGCCGCGCGGCTCACCGTGCACCACGCCGACGCGCTGCGGGTCCGCGCCACCGAGTTGGCCGAACCCGCGCCCACCGCGCTGGTGGCGAACCTGCCCTACAACGTGGCCGTGCCGGTGGTGCTGCACCTGCTCGCCGAGCTGCCCAGCCTGCGGCACGGGCTGGTGATGGTGCAGAAGGAGGTCGCCGACCGGCTCGTCGCCGGCCCCGGCTCCAAGGTGTACGGCGTGCCGTCGGTCAAGCTCGCCTGGTACGCCTCGTCCCGCGCCGCCGGGAAGGTCCCGCCGAACGTCTTCTGGCCGGTGCCGAACGTCGACTCCGGGCTGGTCGCCTTCACCCGCCGCGAGCCGCCCCGCGCCGACGTACCCCGGAAACGGGTCTTCGCCGTGGTGGACGCGGCCTTCGCGCAGCGCCGCAAGACCCTGCGCGCCGCGTTGGCCGGCTGGGCCGGCGGCGCGGACCGGGCGGCCGAGGCGCTCACCGCCGCCGGCGTCGACCCCGGCGCGCGCGGGGAGTCGCTCACCGTCGAGCAGTTCGCCGCCATCGCCGCGTCGGCCCCGGCCGCCCCACCCGCCGCGCAGTAGGCTGACGCCCGTGACCGAGGCCTGGGGACCGGACGACGAGGACGAGCAGCGGCGGCGCGGAGCCAGCGGACCGGTGCGGGTCCGGGTGCCCGCCAAGGTCAACCTGCACCTCGGGGTGGGACCGCTGCGCCCCGACGGCTACCACGAGCTGAACACCGTCTACCACGCCATCTCCATCCACGACGAGCTGACCGCCCGCCGGGGCGACACGCTCACCCTCACCATGGAGGGCGAGGGCGCCGGCGAGCTGGCCCTGGACGACACCAACCTGGCCATCCGGGCGGCCCGCGCCCTCGCCGGCTACGCGGGGGTGCCGCCGCACGCCCGGCTGCACCTGCGCAAGCAGATCCCGCTGGCCGGTGGGCTGGCCGGAGGCAGCGCCGACGCGGCCGCGGCGCTGGTCGCCTGCGACACGCTCTGGGGGACCGGGCTGTCCCGCGACGAGCTGGCCCGGATCGCCGCCGACCTCGGCTCCGACGTGCCGTTCCTGATCCACGGCGGCACCGCGCTCGGCACCGGCCGGGGCGAGTCGGTCAGCCCCGTGCTGGCCCGCCCCACCACCTGGCACTGGGTGGTGGCCGTGGCCGACAGCGGCCTCTCCACCCCGGTCGCCTACCGGGAACTGGACCGGCTGCGCGAGGCCGGCACCGCCGGTGAGCCGCTGGGCAGCACCGACGCGCTCTTCGCCGCGCTGCGCCAGCGGGACCCGCGGGTGCTCGCCGCGGCCCTCGGCAACGACCTCCAGGACGCCGCCCTGGCCATGCGCCCGTCGCTGGCGGAGACGCTGAAGGCCGGCGAGGCGGCCGGCGCGCTGGCCGGCATCGTCTCCGGCTCGGGGCCGACCTGCGTCTTCCTCGCGGCGGACGCCGCCGACGCCGAGCGCATCGCCGCGGAGCTGGCCACCGCCGACGTGTGCCGCGAGGCGCGCACCGCGTACGGTCCGGTGCCCGGCGCGCGCATCGCCTGACCGGCCCACCCACCCCGATCCCGCGCTCCCGGCCCCCGGGTACCGCCTCTCCAGGGGGCGCCGGGTGGAGCCCGCGCCCGGCGGGCGGCGGGGCGGTCCGCGTACGCTGGAGACTCAGGCGTCCCAGGTGCCGGCCGGCACCTGGGACGCCTTGATCATGGGAGGTGAGGTCGTGGCCAACATCGTCAACCTGGACCGGGTTTCCAAGGGCTACGGCGCCGCCGGGCCGCTGCTCACCGACGTGTCGCTCGGCCTGGACGACGCCGACCGGATCGGCGTGGTCGGCCTCAACGGCGCCGGCAAGTCCACCCTGCTGCGGTTGCTCACCCGCATCGAGGAACCGGACGACGGGCGGGTCACCCACCGCCGCGACCTGCGGGTCGCCTGGCTGCCGCAGAGCCTCCAGCTCGCCCCCGAGGCCACCGTCCGGGACGTGGTGCTCGGCACCGCCTGGCTCGGCGAGAGCATGGGCGCCGAGCACGAGTGGGCCGGCGACGCCGGCGTGCGGGCCATCCTCGACGGCCTCGGCATGCCCCACCTCGGCCTCGACCAGCCCGTCGGTCCGATGTCCGGCGGCGAGCGGCGGCGGGTCGCGCTGGCCGCGCTGCTGGTCCGCGAGTCCGACCTGCTCATCCTCGACGAGCCCACCAACCACCTCGACGTCGGCGGCGTCGACTGGCTGGCGAAGTACCTCGTCGGCCGCAAGGGCGCGCTCGTCGTGGTCACCCACGACCGGTGGTTCCTCGACGCCGTCTGCACCACCACCTGGGAGGTCGCCGACCAGACCGTCCGGGCGTACGAGGGCGGCTTCGCCGCCTGGACCCTCGCCCGCGCCGAGCGGGACCGGGTCGCCGCGGCCACCGAGGCCCGCCGGCAGAACCTGCTCCGCAAGGAGATCGCCTGGCTGCGGCGCGGCCCGCCCGCCCGCACCTCCAAGCCGCAGTTCCGCATCGACGCCGCCAACGCCCTCATCGCCGACGTCCCGCCGGCGCGCGACACCATGTCGCTGCAACGGCTCGCCACCGCCCGGCTCGGCAAGCAGGTGTACGACCTGGCGCAGGTCACCCTGCACGCCGGCCCGAAGGAGATCCTGCGCGACACCACCTGGCAGGTCGGCCCCGGCGACCGGATCGCCATCCTCGGCCGCAACGGGGCCGGCAAGACCACCCTGCTGCGGATGCTGGCCGGCATCACCCGCCCCGACGGCGGGCGCTTCGCCACCGGCTCGACCGTCCGGCCGGCCTTCCTCTCCCAGGAGCTGGCCGAACTGCCCGGCCACCTGCGGGTGCTCGAAGCGGTGGAGGAGGTCGCCCGGCGGGTGCAACTCGGCGACCGGGAGGTCTCCGCCGCCCAACTCGCCGAGGTCTTCGGCTTCGACGACCGGCGGCTCTGGACGCCCGTCAGCGACCTCTCCGGCGGCGAGCGTCGCCGGTTGCAGATGCTCCGCCTGCTGGCGGGGGAGCCGAACGTGCTGCTGTTCGACGAGCCCACCAACGACCTGGACACCGACACCCTCGCCGCGCTGGAGGACCTGCTCGACTCCTGGCCCGGCACCGTCATCGTGGCCAGCCACGACCGGTACCTCATCGAGCGGGTCACCGAGGTCGCGTACGGGATGTTCGGCGACGGGCGGCTGGTGCACCTGCCCGGGGGCGTCGACGAGTACCTCGCCCGGGCCGCCGGCCAGCCCGGCCCCGCGATGCCGGAGACGGCCCCCGGGGGCGGCGCCGACACCCCCGCCGCGACCGGCATGTCCGCCGCCGAGGCGCGGCAGGCCCGCAAGGAACTGGCCCGGCTGGAACGGCAGGTCGGCAAGCTGGAGCAGAAGGAGGCGACGCTGCTCGACCAGCTCGCCACGCACGCCACCGACTACGCGAAGGTCGCCGAGCTCGACGCCCAGCTCAAGGAGCTGCGGGCCGAGCGGGAGCGGACCGAGGAGTCCTGGCTGGCCCTGGCCGAGGAGATCCCGGCGACCTGAGTCGCCCCCCTGGTCGCGGCGCCGCACACCGGAGGCCCCCGTGTGCGGCGTCACACCTCGGGGTGCGGGACAATCGTCGGCGACCCCTCACCCGAACGGCGTTGGAGACTCAGACATGGCCCACACCCCCGTCAACCACCCCGCGCGGCCGGTCTACCGGGCGATCGGCGGGCTGACCGGTCTGTACCTGGTGGCCTTCGGCGTGCTCGGCATCATCGCGAGCGCCGGCAACGAGGCCCTCGCCCAGGATGACACCCAGGTCCTCGGTCAGGGCACGAACCTCGGTTTCTCGCTGCTCAGCGTCCTGCTGGGGGCCGTGGTGCTGGCCGGCACCGCGATCGGCCGCAACATCGACGTCATGATCAACCAGTGGCTGGCGTACGCCATCATGGTGATCAGCCTCGCCGGTCTCGCCTTCATCCAGACCGAGGCCAACATCTTCAACTTCAGCATCTTCACCGTCATCGCGCTGATGGTGGTCAGCCTGGTCCTGCTGATGGTCGGCATGTACGGCAAGGTCGGCACGGACGAGGAGCAGGAGGCCTGGCAGAAGGCCCGGCTCGTGCTCTGAGTGGTTGTGGGGGTTTCGCCGGAGCCCGACCCGCTCCGGGCGGTCAGGCTTGATCCCTGCGCGGGTCGGGCTCCGGCGAAACCCTGTCGTGGTCCCGCTCCCGTCCGGCCGTTGCTGCCCGGTGGGGTGGGGATCTTCGTGGTTGCGCCTGTCGTCGGTTGCCACGCCCGTCCTGGTCTCCTACGCCGTCCATCCTTTGCGCGGTTTGGCGGACGGGTGACCTCCTCCTTTGGGACAATCGGGGCGAATGTCCTGACTGGTGGAGGGGTCATGCCGCACTTTCCCGTGAACCATCCGGCGCGGCCGGTCTACCGGGTCCTCGCCGGCCTGGTGGGGCTCTACATCCTGGTCTTCGGGGTCTGGGGCGTCGCCCTGACGGCCGGCGACCCGCTCTTCGACCGGGGCGACAACTGGGCCCTCGGGCTCCGCACCAACCTGGCCTTCTCGCTGGCCTCCGTCGCATTCGGGATCGTGCTCATCGTCGGCGCGTCCCGGCGCGGCAACCTCGGCCACTACATGAACCTGACCGCCGGGGTCGTCTTCCTGGTCACCAGCGTCCTCATGATGTCCGTGCTCCAGACCGAGGCCAACTTCCTCAACTTCTCGATGTCCACGGTCATCGTGTCGATGCTCTTCGGCCTGCTCCTGCTCGGCACCGGCCTGTACGACAAGGTCGGCACCGACGAGCACGCCGAGGAGGAACGGCGGCTGCGGCACCACCCGGTCTCCGAGGCCCACGGCCGCTGACCGACGTCGGGGTCAGCGACCCCGCACCGTGATCAGGCCCGGCTTGGCCTCCAGGTGCGACAGCCCGCTCCAGGCCAGGTTGACCAGGTGCGCCGCCACCGTCTCCTTGCGCGGCTTGCGCACCTCCAGCCACCAGCGGCCGGTCAGCGCCACCATCCCCACCAGCGCCTGCGAGTAGAGCTCGGCCAGCTTCGGGTCGTAGCCCCGGCTGGAGAACTCGGCGCCCAGGATGTGCTCCACCTGGTGCGCGACGTCGTTCATGACGCTGCTGAAGTTGCCCGCCGCCGACAGCACCGGCGACTCCCGCACCAGCACCCGGAAGCCGCTGGTCTCCTCCTCGATGTACGTCAACAGGGCCAGCGCCGCCTGCTCCAGCAACTCGCGGGGGTGCCCGGCGGTCAGGGCCGTGGTGATCCGGTCCAGCAGGGCGCGTACCTCCCGGTCCACCACCACCGCGTAGAGCCCCTCCTTGCCGCCGAAGTGCTCGTAGACCACCGGCTTGGAGACCTTCGCGCGGGCCGCCACCTCCTCGATGGAGGTGGCGTCGAAGCCGCGCTCGGCGAAGATCTGCCGGGCGGTCGAGATCAGCTGCTCCCGGCGCTGGGCCGCCGACATGCGTACGCGTGAGGGGGGTTTGGGGGCCGCGGCGGGAATCGCCCGCCGCCGGCCGGTCGTGCCGTCGTTGCCAGGGACATCCGCCATGTTCTCGTCATTCCGCCGGCGCTCGGTCACCCGGCCATCCTGCCAGGCGACCTCCGCGCCCATCGACCGCTCTACCGGCCGGTGGCCGGTGCGACGAGCTTGGCCGCGATGCGTTCGGGCTTCGGCCAGCGCACGTCCCACGCCGCGCCGACCCTCTCGAACAGCCAGATCACCCGGGCCGAGATGTCCACCTGGCCGCGCAGTACGCCGTGCCGGGCGCTGGTCGGGTCGGCGTGGTGCAGGTTGTGCCAGCTCTCGCCGAACGACACGATCGCCAGCGGCCAGAAGTTCGACGCGCGGTCGCCCTGGCGCATCGCGAACGGCCGCTCCCCGTAGACGTGACAGACGGAGTTGATGGACCAGGTCACGTGGTGCAGGAGCGCGATGCGCACCAGGCCGGCCCAGAAGAGCGCGGACAGCGCTCCCCGCCAGGACCAGGTGAGCAGGCCGCCCATCAGCGCGGGACCGAGCACCGAGACCACCACCAGCAGCGGGAACAGCCGGTCCACCCTGGTGATGTCCCGGTCGGCGAGCAGGTCCGGGGCGAACCGCTTCCGGTTGGACAGCTCCCGGCCGAAGAGCCAGCCGACGTGCGCGTGGAACAGGCCCTTCGTCAGGCCGCGGAGGCTCTCCCCGAACCGCCACGGCGAGTGCGGGTCGCCCTCCAGGTCGGAGAAGGCGTGGTGGCGCCTGTGGTCGGCCACCCACTGGATGATCTCGCCCTGCACGGCCAGCGAGCCGGACACCGCCAGCGCGATCCGCAGCCAGCGCTTCGCCTTGAACGACCCGTGTGTGAAGTACCGGTGGTAGCCGACCGTGATGCCCAGCCCGGAGAGCACGTACCAGAACCCGGCGACGGCCACGTCGGTCCAGCTCAGCCAGCCACCCCAGGCGACCGGTACGGCGGCGACGAGGGCCAGGAAGGGGATCACCACGAACGCCCATAGGGCGATGAGAATGCCTCGGGACTGGGTGCCCTGGGTGAGGGGCTTCGGTCCGGCGGCGGGGTCGAGGGACGTAGCGGACATGGGCACCTCGCAGAGGGACGGAGTGATCACGAAGTTACGCCTACGTCACCGTAACTTAGGCGCTGGCGAGGCGCATGGGACAGCGTCAGGCATGAATATCTGACCCTGTCGTACGTCTGTTCTAAAGTGCTGCTCATGAACGATCCGATACCTGATCAACCACACCCGCCGTCGGTTCGGAAATACCGTGGACCGACCCCGCATCTGCATGAGGAGGCGCTTCGCCTGCGGCGCCGAGGCTGCACCGTCCCGGAGATCGCGAAACGGGTCGGTGTGGCCCGCTCCACCGCCTATCAGTGGGTGCGGCACCTGCCGATAGATCGCGACTCCGAGGAGGTTCGGGCGCGCCGACGAGCGCACTCGAAGGCGATGACGGACGCCCAGTGGGGTGAATATCGTGCTGCCCGCGACGCAGCACGGGCGGAGACGGTCGCGAAGGTCGCCGCCTGGGTCAAGCGCCTGCGATATCGGGAGCTGGTCCTGGTGGGAGCGGCAATCTACTGGTGCGAGGGGGGCAAGGCGAAACCCTGGCGTCCGAACGACTGTCGGCTCAAGTTCATCAACAGCGATCCGACGCTGGTGCTGTTGTTCCTCCGGTTCGTCGAGGCGCTCGGAGTTGCCCGGACCACGCTTCGGTTCCGGGTCAGCATCCACGAGAGCGCGGACGAGGCGGAGGCGGTGCGATGGTGGGCCGGTCTGGTCGGGGTGCCGGCGGCGGAGTTTCAGCGTTCGTCACTGAAGCGGCACCGGCCGGCGACGAAACGGCAGAACGTCGGGGCGGACTATCGGGGCTGCCTCACGGTTTACGTCCCGCGATCGAGCCGCCTCTACTGGAAGGTCGAGGGGATCATGAAGGGAATGGGCGATGGCGTCACGGGCGAGGGGCGCTAAGGTGTAGGGGGCTGGCAAGCTGTTCCTTTGCCCGTTTTAGACCGTCCCGGGTCGTCTAATGGCAGGACGTCAGGTTTTGGTCCTGATTGTAGGGGTTCGAGTCCTCTCCCGGGAGCTTCCGTTCGTCGCGGACGATGTCTGGTTAGCATGGCCGCGAGACTGTTCGCCGTCCCGACGGGAGCCCGTGTCGTGTCCCAGCCCCACCTCCGCACCGTTGTCGTGCTCGCCGCCGGTGAGGGCAAGCGGATGAAGTCGGCGCTGCCCAAGGTGCTGCACCCGCTGCTCGGCCGTACTCTCGTCGGCCACGTGCTCGCCGCCGCCGCTCCGCTGGCCGCGGACCGCACGGTGGTCGTGGTGGGGCACGGCGCAGACCAGGTCCGCGCGCACCTCGCGGAGATCGCCCCCGAGGCCACCCCGGTGCTCCAGGCCGAGCAGCTCGGCACCGGGCACGCCGTCCGGATCGCGCTGGACGCCGCGCCGGACGCCACCGGCACCGTGGTCGTGATCAACGGTGACGTGCCGCTGCTCCGCCCGGAAACGGTGGCCGCGCTGGTGGCGGCGCACGAGGAGGCACGCGCTGCGGCGACCGTGCTCGCCGCCGAGGTGCCCGACCCGACCGGCCTGGGCCGGATCGTGCGCGACACCGACGGGCGGCTGGAGCAGATCGTCGAGGAGCGCGACGCGACCCCCGCGCAGCGGGCGATCCGGGAGATCAACGCCGGCATCTACGCGTTCGACGCCGCCCGGCTGCGCGACGCGCTGGGCAAGCTGTCGACCGACAACGACCAGGGCGAGGAGTACCTGACCGACGTCTTCGCCCTGCTGGGCTCGGCCGGCGAGCCGGTGGCGGTGCACGTGGCGGCGGACCACGTGGAGACGCTGGGCTGCAACGACCGGGTCGAGCTGGCCGCCCTGCGCCGGCTGCTGCGCGACCGGGTCAACGAGGCGTGGATGCGTACCGGGGTCAGCCTGCTCGACCCGGACACCACCTGGATCGACGTGACGGTCGCTCTCGACCGGGACGCGGTGGTCGACCAGAACACCCAGCTGCGCGGCGGCACGGTGGTCGGCACGGGCGCGGTGGTCGGGCCGGACGTGACGCTGATCGACACCGTCGTCGGCCCGGGCGCCACGGTGCTGCGCAGCCACGCGGTGGGCGCGGAGGTCGGTGCGGGCGCCAGCGTCGGGCCGTACGCGTACCTGCGGCCGGACGCCCGGCTCGCCGAGAAGGCCAAGGTCGGCACGTTCGTCGAGGTGAAGAACTCGGAGGTGGGTGCGGGCGCGAAGGTGCCGCACCTGTCGTACGTGGGGGACGCGACGATCGGCGCGAAGGCCAACATCGGCGCGGCGACGATCTTCGTGAACTACGACGGGGTGAACAAGCACCGCACCACGGTCGGCGAGGGCGCGTTCGTCGGCTGCGACACCAGCCTCATCGCGCCCGTCGAGGTGGGCGCCGGGGCGTACGTGGCGGCGGGCAGCGCGATCGCGCAGGACGTGCCGGCGGGCGCGCTCGGGGTGACCCGGGCGCCGCAGCGCAACATCGACGGCTGGGTGGCCCGCAAGCGGGCGGGCACGGTCTCCGCCGAGGCGGCCGCGCGGGCCCAGGCAGCGGATGAGGGTGCGTCGGCGCCGGGATCCGGGGCAAGTGAAGGTGAGGCAATCCACGGGGATGCCGAGCCGGTCAGGTCGGCCCCGGGCGCGGGGGATACTGCAACCGAATAGTCCCCGGCCCACCACCACCGCCGGGTACCACCGACCAACGGGAGCAGACGGGCCCATGGGCAGCATCGTCGCCGAAAACCGCAAGAGCCTGATGCTTTTTTCCGGACGTGGCTTTCCGGAGTTGGCCAAGGAGATCGGTGAGGTGCTCGGCGTCGCGCCGACGCCGGCCGACGCGTACGAGTTCGCCAACGGCGAGATCTTCGTACGGTTCAAGGACTCGGTACGCGGTTCGGACGCCTTCGTGGTGCAGTCCGTCACGCACGGGGTCAACACGTGGGTCATGGAGACCCTCATCATGATCGACGCGCTGAAGCGCGGTTCGGCCAAGCGCATCACCGTGGTGCTGCCCTTCTACCCGTACGCCCGGCAGGACAAGAAGCACCGCGGCCGGGAGCCGATCTCGGCCCGGCTGGTGGCGGACCTGCTGAAGACGGCCGGGGCGAACCGGATCCTCACCGTCGACCTGCACACCGCGCAGATCCAGGGCTTCTTCGACGGCCCCGTCGACCACCTCTTCGCGATGGACATCCTCGCCGAGTACGTCCAGCACAAGTACGCCGGCCGCCCGATGACGGTGGTCGCGCCGGACTCGGGCCGGGTACGGGTGGCCGAGCGGTGGACCGACCGGCTGGGCGGCTGCCCGCTGGCGTTCATCCACAAGACCCGGGACCCGCTGAAGCCGAACCAGGTGGTGGCGAACCGGGTGGTCGGCGAGGTCGAGGGCCGGGTCTGCCTGATCGTCGACGACATGATCGACACGGGCGGCACGATCTGCGGGGCGGCGGACATCCTCCGGGAGTCCGGCGCGGCCGACGTGATCGTGGCCTCGACGCACGCGCTGCTCTCCGACCCGGCGACCGAGCGGCTGAAGAACGCCCCGATCAGCGAGGTCCTGGTCACCAACACGCTGCCGCTGCCGCCGGAGAAGCAGCTCGACAAGATCACCGTGCTGTCGATCGCGCCGCTGCTGGCGCGGGCGATCCGCGAGGTCTTCGACGACGGCTCCGTGACGACCCTCTTCGGCGGCCTGAGCTGACCGTCTGACGCCGGGCCGGGCGGGTACCGCCGCCCCGGTCCGGCGTCGACCGCCGTGGCGGCGACGCTGCATCGACCGGTCACGGGCGGAAAGGCCGGTCGGCGGCGGGCCGGCCCGGCGGCCGGGCGGTCGCCCTACGGCGGCGTCGCGCGGCTCCCGGCGGCGGGTGCCGCCGGGGCAGGCCGAAATCGCCCTGCGGGCCTGCGGGAACGGTGATAAGGGGACTGCCGGAACGCGCGGAATCACCTCGGGTAGACTGGTGCGGTTGCCACGGCGAGGGTGCCCGGCGGGCCGCTGAGAAGCGCCGCACGGAGGCACCGTCATCGACGCGGTGCTCCGGGCAGTCGTTCTCGACGCATGAGCCCCAGCGAGCCCCTCGCCCCAGCACCGCCAGACGACAAGCCGCCGCAGCGAAAGCATCAGGAGTTCTCCCGTGTCCGAGGTAAAGATCAGCGCCGAGCCCCGCACCGAGTTCGGCAAGGGTGGTGCCCGTCGTACCCGCCGGGCCGGCAAGGTGCCCGCCGTGCTGTACGGCCACGGCGAGAAGCCCAAGCACATCGCGCTGCCGTCGCGTGAGTTCGCCGCCGCGATCCGCAAGGGCGGCGCCAACCAGCTCTTCGCGATCGAGGTCAGCGACGGCACCCAGGTGCTGGCGCTGCCGAAGGCGATCCAGCGCGACCCGATCAAGGACACCTTCGAGCACGTGGACCTGCTGCTGGTCCGCCGGGGCGAGAAGGTCACCGTCGAGGTCCCGGTGCAGCTGACCGGCGAGGCCGCGCGGGACACCCTGATCGTGCACGACCACGACACCCTGTCGGTCACCGCCGACGCCACCAAGGTGCCGGACCACCTGGAGGCCTCGATCGAGGGCCTGGAGGCCGGCACCCAGGTCACCGCCGGCGACGTGGAGCTGCCGGCCGGCGTCGAGCTGGCCGCCGACTCGGAGCAGACCGTCGCTTCGGTGACCGCCGCGCCGACCGCCGAGCAGCTCGAGGCCACCCTCCCCGAGGTCGAGGAGGCCGCCGAGGAGGCCGAGGCCGGCGTCGGCGAGGAGACCGCCGAGGCTCCGGCCGCGGAGGGCGAGGAGACCGCCGAGGCGAAGACCGAGGCCTGATCGGTTCGCATCGTTGCGACAGGCGTCCCCGCGCGGTCGGGGGCGCCTGTCGGCGTATCGGTGTCCGGGCGGTCGGGTGACGGCGAGCAGCGGGAGGGACGGGGCGTGACGGACGAGACGGGGCCGTGGCTGGTGGTCGGCCTGGGCAACCCGGGTCGGGAGTACGCCGGCAACCGGCACAACGTCGGCTTCATGGTGGCCGACCTGCTGGCGGGCCGGCTCGGCGCGAGGTTCGGCCGGCACAAGCGGGCGGTGGCGGAGGTCGCCGAGGGGCGGCTCGGGCTCGGCGGGCCGAAGCTGGTGCTGGTCAAGCCGCTGACGTACATGAACCTCTCCGGCGGGCCGGTGACCGGGCTGGCCCAGTTCCACAAGGTGCCGCCGGGCCGGGTGGTCGCGGTGCACGACGAGTTGGACATCGGGTACGGGCAGGTGCGGGTGAAGTGCGGCGGTGGCGAGGGCGGGCACAACGGCCTGCGCTCGATGTCGAAGTCGCTGGGCACGAAGGAGTACGTCCGGGTGCGGTTCGGCGTCGGCCGGCCTCCGGGGCGGCAGGACCCGGCGGACTACGTACTGTCGGATTTCGGCGCGGCGGAGCGCAAGGAGCTGGAGTTCCTGGTGGACCGGGCCGCGGATGTGGTGGAGTCGGTGATCACCAGGGGCGTGGAGCCGACGCAGAACCTCTACCACGGGGTGTGAGGGCCGGGTCGGGCGCCGGGGGCCGGTAGTCTTCGCCTTTCGGCGCGACGCGACCGTCGGGGCGGCTCGTCGGCGGCGGCGTGCCGGGTGCGGAGCACGGCGAGGCGACGGGAGCAGGAGTCATGGGCAGTCCTCCGATGATCGACGGCGCTTTCGCCCGGTGGCTGGCGGCCCGGGCCGGTCAGGCGCTGCTCGGCCTGCGGTCCGAGATGGGTTTCGCCGACGCGGGGGCGTTGAAGTCGGCGGGCGACAAGGTCTCGCACGACCTGATCCGCACAGAGCTGGCGAAGTGGCGGCCGGGTGACGCGGTCCTCTCCGAGGAGGACGAGGGTTCGCGGCTGGCCTGGGCGGCGGAGGTGAACGCCGAGGCGGTCTCCCGGCTGGCGGCGGACCGGGTGTGGATCATCGATCCGCTGGACGGCACCCGGGAGTTCGCCGAGGAGGGCCGTTCGGACTGGGCGGTGCACGTGGCGCTCTGGGCGCGTGACGCGCCGACGCCGCACGGGCTGGTGGCGGGCGCGGTCGGGCTGCCGGCGCAGCAACGGGTGCTGGGCACCGACTATCCGCCGGCGTACCCGCAGCTGACCCCGGAGGCGGCCGCGGCGCCCGGCGGGCGGACGATCCGCCTGGCGGCGAGCCGGAGCCGGCCGCCGGTGTTCCTGACCGACCTGGCGGAGGACGTCGGGGCGCACCTGGTGCCGATGGGCTCGGCCGGGGCGAAGATCGCCGCGGTGGTCACCGGTGAGGTGGACGCCTACATCCACGCGGGCGGCCAGTACGAGTGGGACTCGGCCGCGCCGGTCGCTGTGGCGACGGCCACCGGGCTGCACGCTTCCCGGATCGACGGTTCTGCGCTGAGATACAACGAGGCGGATCCGCGCCTGCCGGACCTGCTGGTCTGCCGCGAGGATCTCGCCAGTCGGTTGCTTGCAGCGTTGCAGCGTCATTCCGGGTAGCCTGAGCGGCACTTCTTGGCATGCCCGACCGGAAAGGTCTGGAATATCGATGAGCGGATTCGAGCGAAGCGAGCCCGTGTCATGACCGCCCCCGCCGCCTACCAGGTGTCGCACCTCGACGCGCTGGAGGCCGAGAGCATCTTCGTGATGCGCGAGGTGGTCGCCGAGATGGAGCGGCCCGTGCTGCTCTTCTCGGGCGGCAAGGACTCGATCGTGATGCTCCGGCTGGCCCAGAAGGCGTTCGCCCCGGCCAACATCCCGTTCCCGGTCATGCACGTGGACACCGGGCACAACTTCCCCGAGGTCCTGGAATACCGGGACCAGCGGGTCGCCGAGCTGGGGCTGCAACTGGTGGTGGCGAGCGTGCCGGAGGCGCTGGCCAGCGGGCTGGTGCGGGAGTCGGGCGACGGGATGCGCAACCGGATCCAGACGCCGGTGCTGCTGGACGCGGTGGAGAAGCACCGGTTCGACGCGCTCTTCGGCGGCGCCCGCCGCGACGAGGAGAAGGCCCGCGCCAAGGAGCGGGTGTTCAGCTTCCGCGACGAGTTCGGCCAGTGGGACCCGAAGAACCAGCGCCCGGAGCTGTGGTCGCTCTACAACGGCCGCCACCACCCGGGCGAGTCGATCCGGGTCTTCCCGCTGTCCAACTGGACCGAGCTGGACGTCTGGCACTACATCGCGCGCGAGCGCATCGCCCTGCCGTCGATCTACTACGCCCACGAGCGCGAGGTGGTCGAGCGCGACGGGATGCTCTACGCGGTCAACGAGTTCTTCCGCCCCCGGGCGGGCGAGGACCGGTTCAAGGCGCGGGTGCGCTACCGGACGGTGGGCGACGCGTCCTGCACGGCGGCGGTCCGTTCCGACGCCGACACGGTCGAGAAGGTCATCGAGGAGGTCGCCGCCACCCGGATCACCGAGCGCGGCGCCACCCGGGGCGACGACCGGGTCAGCGAGGCCGCCATGGAGGACCGCAAGCGGGAGGGCTACTTCTGATGACCACCGAGACCGTCGCGCCCGCGGCCACCGAGACGCCCGGCAGGCCGATGGACCTGCTGCGCTTCGCCACCGCCGGCAGCGTCGACGACGGCAAGTCGACGCTGATCGGCCGGCTGCTTTACGACACGAAGTCGCTCTTCACCGACCAGCTCGCCGCCGTCGAGGCGGTCAGCGCGGCCCGGGGCGACGAGTACACGAACCTGGCGCTGCTCACCGACGGCCTGCGGGCCGAGCGCGAGCAGGGCATCACCATCGACGTGGCGTACCGCTACTTCGCCACCCCCCGGCGGAAGTTCATCATCGCGGACACCCCGGGGCACATCCAGTACACGCGCAACATGGTCACCGGGGCGTCGACGGCCGACCTGGCGCTGATCCTGGTGGACGCCCGCAAGGGCCTGGTCGAGCAGTCCCGCCGGCACGCGTTCCTCTGCTCGCTGCTGCGCGTGCCGCACCTGGTCCTCTGCGTCAACAAGATGGACCTGGTCGACTTCTCGCAGGAGGTCTTCGAGCGGATCGCGGACGAGTTCACCGCGTTCGCCGCGAAGCTCGACGTGCCCGACCTGACGGTGGTGCCGATCTCGGCGCTGCGCGGCGACAACATCGTCGCCCGGTCGGAGAACATGCCCTGGTACGAGGGCCCGTCGCTGCTGCACCACCTGGAGCGGGTGCACATCGCGAGCGACCGCAACCTGGTCGACGTCCGGTTCCCGGTGCAGTACGTGATCCGCCCGCAGTCGACCACCGTGACCGACTACCGGGGCTACGCCGGCCAGGTCGCCTCCGGCGTGCTCAAGCCGGGCGACGAGGTGATGGTGCTGCCGTCCGGGTTCACCAGCCGGATCGCCGCCGTGGAGACCGCCGACGGGCCGGTCGCGGAGGCGTTCCCGCCGATGTCGGTGACCGTACGCCTGGAAGACGAGATCGACATCTCCCGGGGCGACATGATCTGCCGTCCCAACAACGCCCCGGCGGTGTCCCAGGACATCGAGGCGATGGTGTGCTGGATGGACGAGACCCGTCCGCTCCAGGTCGGCGGCAGGTACGCGATCAAGCACACCACCCGCTCCGCGCGGGCGATCGTGCGCGGGCTGCACTACCGGCTGGACGTCAACTCGTTGCACCGCGACGAGTCCGCCGACGGGCTCGGGCTCAACGAGATCGGCCGGGTGCGGTTGCGGACCACCGTGCCGCTGCTCGCGGACGAGTACCGCCGCAACCGGACCACCGGCGGCTTCGTGATCATCGACGAGGCCACCAACCGCACCGTCGGCGCGGGGATGATCGTCGAGGCGCAGTGAGTCCCGCCGACGGGCGGGTGCCGACACCCGCCCGTCGCCTGCCGGGCTGACCGCGCCCGGCGCAGGGCCCCGGGCCGGCAGCCGCCGCTGCCCGCCGGGCGGCCGGCGGGGCGCCGCGTCGGTGCTCAGTCCAGCCGGGTCGCCCCGGGGCCGGGCAGGACGGTGACGTGGCCGGGCGCGGCGAAGCCCCGCTCGGCGTACGCGGCCGTGACGGCGGCGGCGACCGCGTCGGCCCGTTCCGCGTCGACGAGGGCGAGGACGCAGCCGCCGAAGCCGCCGCCGGTCATCCGGGCACCGAGCGCCCCGGCGCCCAGGGCCGCCTCGACGGCCGTGTCGATCTCCGGGACGGTGATCTCGAAGTCGTCGCGCATCGAGGCGTGCGAGGCGGTCAGCAGCGGGCCGATCTCGCGTACCCGCCCGGCGCGCAGCAGCGCGACCGTGTCGAGCACCCGCTGGTTCTCGGTGACGACGTGCCGTACCCGGCGGCGGGTCTCGTCCTCGTCGAGCCGGGCCAGGGCGTCGGCCAGTCCGTCGGCCGGGACGTCCCGCAGCGCCGCGACGCCGAGCAGCCCGGCGGCCCGCTCGCAGGAGCCGCGGCGGGCGGCGTACTCGCCGTCGGCGTGCCGGTGCGGGGCCCGGCTGTCGACGACCAGCACGGCGAGGCCGGCGGCGTCCAGGTCGAAGGGGACCTGCTCGACGGACTCGTCCCGGCAGTCGAGGAAGAGCGCGTGCCCGGCGCGGCACCGGATCACCGCCGACTGGTCCATGATCCCGGTCGGCGCGCCCACGTAGTCGTTCTCCGCCCGCTGGGCCAGCCGGGGCCGTCGCTCGGCGGGCAGGTCCAGCCCGCCCAGGTCGACCAGGGCGGCCAGCACGGCGGCCTCCAGCGCGGCCGAGGAGGACAGCCCGGCGCCCAGCGGCACGTCGGAGGCGATGGCCAGGCGCGCGCCGGGTGCCGCGTGCCCCGCCTCCCGCAGCGCCCAGACGACCCCGGCCACGTACGCGCCCCAGCCGTCGACCCGGCCGGGCCCGGCCAGCTCGTCGGCGCCGAAGGCGACCGTCTCGCCGGTGAGCTCGGAGCAGACCGTCCAGGTGTCGCCGGGCTGCGGGGCGGCTGCCACCACCGTGCGCAGCGGCAGGGCGAAGGGGAGCACGAAGCCGTCGTTGTAGTCGGTGTGCTCGCCGATGAGGTTCGCCCGCCCGGGAGCCGCCCAGCGGCCGGCGGGCGGCTCGCCGTACGCCGAGCGGAAGCCGGCGGTGGCGCGGGCCGCGACGTCGTCGGTCACCGCGGCCCCGCGACGTGCGTGCGGTAGAAGGCCCAGGCGTCGGCGACGATGTCGGGCAGGGTCGGCTTCTGCGGCACCCAGCCCAGCTCCTCGCGGGCCAGCGCGGACGACGCGACCAGCTCGGCGGGGTCGCCCTCGCGGCGCGGCGCCACCTCGACCGGCACGGGGTGGCCGGTGACCTCGCGGACCACGTCGACCACCTGCCGGTTGGTGAAGCCGTTGCCGTTGCCCAGGTTGTAGATCCGGTGCTGGCCGGCGGTGGCGGCGCCGAGCGCCAGCAGGTGGGCGCGGGCCAGGTCGGCGACGTGGATGTAGTCGCGCACGCAGGTGCCGTCGACGGTCGGGTAGTCGTCGCCGAAGAGCTGGAGCTTCTCCCGCCGGCCGGCGGCCACCTCCAGCGCGATCGGGATCAGGTGGGTCTCGGGGTCGTGCCGCTCGCCGAGCGCGACGTCGCCGTCGAGGTAGGCGCCGGCCACGTTGAAGTAGCGCAGCGAGACGGCGGCCAGGCCGTGCCCGATCGCCTCGGAGGTGAGGGCCATGTCGACGGCGAGCTTGGTGGCGCCGTACGTGTTGGTGGGGGCCTTGACCGCGGTCTCCGGGATCGGCAGCTCAGTGGGGTTGCCGTAGACGGCGGCGGTGGAGGAGAAGACCAGGCGGGGTACGCCGGCGGCCCGGACGGCGTCGATCAGGGCGATCGAGCCGACCGTGTTGGCGTGCCAGTAGAGCTCGGGCCTGGTCATCGACTCGCCGGCGGCGATCAGCGCGGCGAAGTGCAGCACCCCGTCGAAGCCCGCGCCCGGGGTGAGCACCCGCGCGGCGTCGTGGACGGACGCGTCGACGTACGTCGCGTCGGCGGCGAGCGCCTCCCGGTGACCGGTGCGCAGGTTGTCGAGCACCACCACCTCGTGGCCGGCGTCGAGCAGCATCCGGGTCACCACGCTGCCGATGAAGCCGGCGCCGCCGGTGACGAGCAGTTTCACGTCGGTCTCCTCCTAGCCTGGCCGCCCGGTAGCGGCCCATGTCGTGATCACCCTACGGCCGGTCGTCCGGTGGCCGCCCTCCGTCAGCGACCTTGCCATTCCACCATGATTCCCCAACTTCGAACAGAGCCGAACACGGACAGCCTGTCGGCGCCGTGCTGTCTACCATCACAGTCATGCGGGAAGCGGGTGCTCCCGGGCCGCGGCGACGCGCCCGGGGCCGGCCACGCCGCGAGCCGGGGCCGCTGCCCCGGGCCGTCGCCCGGATGGTGGTGCGCGCCGCCGACGCCGCCACCCGGGCGGTGACGGCCCTGCTCGGCGCCAGCCCGGCGGCCGGCCGGGAGCGGATCAGCGAGGCGGAGCTGCGCGACCTGGTGGCCGCCAACACCCTGCTCGACCCGGTCGAGCGCCGGATCATCGACGAGGTGCTGGCCGCGGGCGCGAGCCTGGTCCGCGAGGTGATGATGCCGCGCACCGAGGTCGTCTTCCTCTCCGCCCGGCACACCATCGCCGAGGCGGAGCGGCTGGTCCGGGCCGAGACGCACACCCGCTACCCCGTGGTCGACGGCACCCACGACGACGTGGTCGGCTTCGTGCACCTGCGCGACGTGCTGCTCCGCCCCGACCTCGACCCCCGCACCACCGTCGGCGAGCTGACCCGGGAGGTGAAGCGGCTGCCCGGCAGCAAACGGGTGCTCGCCGCGCTCAGCGAGATGCGCCGGGAACGCCACCACCTCGCCGTCGTGGTCGACGAGTACGGCGGCACCGCCGGCATCGTCACCCTGGAGGACCTGATCGAGGAGCTGATCGGGGAGATCCACGACGAGTACGACACCGCCCCCGAGCCGGTGCACGCGGGCCTGCCCGCCGTGGTGGACGGCCGGCTCAACCTCGCCGACTTCGCCGAGCGCACCGGGGTGAGCCTGCCACCCGGCCCGTACGAGACGGTCGGCGGATTCGTGATGGCCGCGCTGGGCCGGCTCCCGGTCGCCGGCGACGAGGTGCCGGTGACCGCCGGCCCGGCCGCCGACGGCGGCGCGGCACCCGACGACCCGTCCGGCGGATGGCTGCTGCGGGTGCTCACGCTGGAGGGACGACGGGTGGCCCGGCTCACGGTCACCGCCGGGCGCCTGCCGGAGCCACGGCGCGAGGCCGCCGCCCCGACACCGACGGGGCGGAGCCGACCCGCCGGGCCGTCATGACGCGCACCGGGTCTTGCTGACAGAATTGCCGCCATGTCCGACGTACCCGCCCGCCCCCGCGTCTTCTCCGGCATCCAGCCGACGGCCGACTCGTTCCACCTCGGCAACTACCTGGGCGCCGTGCGGCACTGGGTGGCGTTGCAGGACACCCACGACGCCTACTACTGCGTGGTCGATTTGCACGCGATCACCGCGGGGCACGACCCGAAGACGCTCATGCAGCGTTCCCGGATGGCGGCCGCCCAGCTCTTCGCCGTCGGCCTCGACGCGGAGCGCAGCACGCTCTTCGTGCAGTCGCAGGTGCCCGAGCACTCGCAGCTCGCCTGGGTGCTGGGCTGCATCACCGGGTTCGGCGAGGCGAGCCGGATGACGCAGTTCAAGGACAAGTCGCAGAAGCAGGGCGGCGAGCGGGCGAGCGTGGGCCTGTTCACCTACCCGGTCCTGCAGGCCGCCGACATCCTGCTCTACCAGGCCAACGCCGTGCCGGTGGGCGAGGACCAGCGCCAGCACCTGGAGCTCTCCCGCGACCTGGCCCAGCGGTTCAACTCGCTGTTCGGGCCGACCCTGACGGTGCCCGCGCCGCACATCGTCAAGGACACCGCGAAGATCACCGACCTCCAGGACCCGACGGCCAAGATGTCGAAGTCGTCCTCGTCGCCGGCCGGCATCGTCAACCTGCTGGAGGACCCGGCCCGCTCGGCCAAGAAGATCCGTTCCGCGGTCACGGACACGGGGCGGGAGATCGTCTTCGACACCGAGACCAAGCCCGGCATCTCCAACCTGCTGACCATCTACTCGGCGCTGAGCGGCCGCGGCGTCGACGACCTGGTCGCCGCGTACGCCGGCAAGGGCTACGGCGACCTGAAGAAGGACCTCGGCGAGGTGGTGCGGGAGTTCGTCGGCCCGATCCAGGAACGCACCCGGACCTACCTCGACGACCCGGCGCAGCTGGACAAGCTGCTCGCCGCCGGCGCGGAGAAGGCCCGCGCGACCGCCGGCGAGACGCTGCGCACCGTGTACGAGCGGGTGGGCTTCTTCCCGCCGGTGCGCGGCGAGTAGCGCCCCGGCGCGACGGGTGAGGGCGGACGGGCCGGTGGCCGGAGGGATGACGCACAGCGTGGATCGCAGGGACGGGACGCCGGACGCCGGTGACACCATCGAGATCGGCATCGCGGTCGACATCCCGGAGCCGTGGGGCGGCATGCTCACCCGGCGGCGGGTCGAGGCCGGCGACCCTCGGGTCGTGCCCGCGCACGTGACCCTGCTCGGGCCGACCGAGATCCCGGTGGCGACGCTGCCGGCGGTGGAACGGCACCTCGGGGCGGTCGCCGCCGCCCACCTGCCGTTCACCCTGCACCTGCGGGGCACCGGGACGTTCCGGCCGGTGACCCAGGTCGTCTTCGTGGCGGTGGCCGCCGGGATCAGCGAGTGCGAGCTGCTCGCCGCCGCGATCAGGGCCGCCCCGGAGCTGCACCGCGAGACGCGCTTCCCGTACCACCCGCACGTCACGGTCGCGCAGGACGTCGCGCCGGAGGCGCTGGACCGGGCGTACGAGGACCTGGCCGACTTCTCGGCCATGTTCGAGGTCGAGGCGTTCACCCTCTTCTCGCACAGCGGGCAGACCCGGTGGCAGCCGCGCCGGGACTTCCGGCTGGGCGGCTGAGCGGTCGGCCCGGGTGCGCCACGAGCGCCACGGCGCCCACCTTCCCGGCGCCGGCCCGCGTCGGACGACCGCCGCCCGGTGCGGGGCGGCGTCCGGTTGCCCGCACGGGGGCGAAGGATCGGCGAGGATGACGGCGTGAACGTGCTGAGCCGCATCGAGGCGGGCATCGACAGCAGGATCAGCGCGGTGCGCCGCCGGTGGGGCGTCGCGGACCACCTGTGGCGGGCCGGCGTGCTCTACACCGACGTGCTGGGCGGGCGGCTGGCCGCCGCGATCGCCTACTACGGCTTCTTCGCGGTCTTCGCGCTGGCGCTGGTCGGGTACTCGATCTTCGGGGCCATCCTGGAGGACAACGACGAGGTCAGCGACGCCGCCGCCGACTTCCTCCGGGAGAACCTGCCGTTCCTCGACCCCGTGCAGATCGCCGACAGCAGCGGCACGGTCGGGGTGGTCGGCCTGATCATCCTGGCGTTCACCGGGATCGGCTGGGTCGAGGCGATCCGCTCCTCCCAGCGGCTCATGTACGGGCTCAACCAGCAACCGGGCAACCTGGTGGTCCGCCGCCTGGTCGACCTCGGCGTGCTGGTGGTCATCTTCGTGCTGCTCGGCGTCTCGGTGGCGGCGGTGGACACCCTGGAGTCGCTGCTGCGCTTCCTGCTGCGCAGCACCGGCTCGGCGGGCCTGACCACGGTCAGCGCGGTGCTCAGCGTGCTGGTCAACGCGGTGCTGGCCACCCTGCTGCTGGTGGCGGTGCCGAGGCTGCGGATGACCCGGTCCCGGCTGCGCCCCGTGGTGCTGCTGGTCGCGGTCGGCATCACGCTGCTGAACACCGTCGGGCGCTTCTACGTGGTACGCACCGAGCGGAACCCGGCGTACACGGTCGTGGCGGGCGCCGTGGGCCTGCTGCTCTACCTCTACCTGCTCAACCAGTTGGTGCTCTTCGGCGCGGCGCTGGCCGCGACCAGCCCGCGCGGTCGGGTGGTGGACCTGGCGGCGAGCCCGGCGCCGGCCGAGACGGACGCGGAGACGGATCCCGGCACCCCGGGCGGGGCCGGATGAGCGGGGGAGCGGGCGTGCGGATCTCGGTCGACCAGGCCTCGGCGGTGCCGCCGTACGAGCAGGTGCGCGGGCAGCTCGCGGAGCTGATCGGGACGGGCCGGCTGGCGGTGGGCACCCGGCTGCCCACCGTCCGGGCGTTCGCGGCCGACCTCGGGCTGGCGGTCAACACCGTGGCGCGGGCCTACCGGGAGCTGGAGGCGGCCGGTCTGCTGGAGACCCGCGGCCGGCACGGCACCTTCGTCGCGCCCGGGCGCGACGACGCGACGGACCGGTTGCAGCGGGTCGCGGCCGACTACGCCGCCGAGGCCGCCCGGTTGGGCGTGCCGCCCGCGGCGGCGCTGGCCCTGGTCCGCGCGGCGTTGGACGCGGCCCGGCCGGGCTGACGCACGGCGGAGTCCCGACAGCCACGACGGCGGTGAATAGGGGCGAATGCCTCCCGGCCCGGGGGCGCGACGGACCATGATGGGCGCGTGGGCGCACTCGTGACACTGGACCTGCCGGACGACTCGCCGATGCTCGGCCTGCCGTGGATCATCACCTTCGGCCCGCTCGGCGATGCCGACGAGTGGGAGCCGGTGGTCTGCGGCCCCTACGAGCGGCCGCACGCCCTCGCGCTGGCCGAGGCGATCGTCGCCGAGGAGCAGCTGATGGCGGTGGTCGAGCCGCTGCTGCCCGCGGTCTCGGCCGAGGAGATCCGGGGCGAGATCGCCGCGGCGCAGGTCGCCGCCGAGGACGAGGCGGCGCAGCTCGACCAGGCCGACCTCTACGGCGACTTCGAGGACACCATCGACGAGGAACTGGAGGCGGCGGCCGAGGAGGCCGACCTGGCGGAGCCGCTGGCCCCGCCCACCGAGGCCGAGCTGCGGGCTGGCTTCGGGCGCATCGCCGCCAAGCTCACCAACGGCGCCTGAGCCGGCCCGGGCGGGGCCGGGCCGCCCGGGCGGCGCGGGTCAGCGGCGGTGGGGCGAGCTGTGCAGTACGCAGAACTCGTTGCCCTCCGGGTCGGCCAGCACCGTGAACCCCTCGTCGCCGCGCTGCCCCACGTCCGTGGGCCGGGCGCCGAGCCCGATCAACCGGCTCACCTCGTCCGCCGGATCGCCGTCGGCGACCACGTCCAGGTGCAGCCGGTTCTTTCCGTGCTTGGGCGTGCCGGAGCCCTGCAACCAGACGGTGGGAGCCCCGACCCGGTCGTCCGGGGGATGGAGCTTCGCGCTGCCGTCGCCGCCGGCGTCGACGGCGTAGCCGAGCGCCGCCGCCCAGAAGGCGGCCATCAGGTCGAGATCGACGACGTCGAGGGTGTACTGCGCGACGCGAACCACCATGGGTCCGTCGTACCCGCAGGGGCCGGGGGCGACACGCGCTCCGATGGACGCCGGCGCCGCCGGAGCGGACTCCGGTGGCGCCGGCGCCACCTCACCCCCCACCACAAGGGGTCGGTAGCCCAGTCGCCCGTCGGCGCGGGGCACAACGGACGACCAGGTCGATGACGGGTTACCCGCTCAGCGCCGTTCGAACCAGGCCGCCGCGTCGACTCCGAGCAGATGGCCGGAGCCCTGCCCGGTGAGCGGCTCGCTGGCGGCGATCGGCACGCCGTACCCGTCGATCAGGGCCGGCGCACCGCTGATGTTGACCACGCAGGTCAGCACGGTGTCGCCGGCGGCGCGGCTGAAGGCGAGCACGCCCGGCCCGGCCTCCAACCAGGTGACTCCGCCCGCGTCGGCGGCCAGCGCCGGGTGTTCCCGGCGGATCCGCAGCGCGGTGCGGTAGAGCTCCAGCGTCGAGCCGGGCACGCCGGCCTGGGCGGCGACCGAGAGGCCACGCCAGGTCGCGGGGGCCGGCAGCCAGCTCAGCTCGCTGCCCTGCGGCCCGAAGCCGTACGGGGCCAGCTCGCCGCTCCACGGGATCGGTACGCGGCAACCGTCCCGGCTCTGGCCGGTGCGCAGGAACGCCGGGTCCTGGCGCAGCTCGTCCGGCAGGTCGAGCACCTCCGGCAGGCCCAGTTCCTCGCCCTGGTAGATGTAGGCGCAGCCGGGCAGGGCGAGCATCAGCAGGGTGGCGGCCCGCGCCCGGCGGAGCCCCTCGGCGCCGTCGCCGTAGCGGGTGACGTGCCGCTGCTTGTCGTGGTTGGACAGCACCCAGGTGGTGGGCGCGCCGACGATCGTCGACTCGGCGAGCGCGGTGTCGATGACCTTGCGGAACGAGTCGGCCGACCAGGTCGCGTCGAGGAAGTCGAAGCTGAACGCCTGGTGCAGCTCGTCCGGGCCGATGTAGCGGGCGAGGCGCTGCGGGGTCTCGGCCCACGCCTCGGCGACCGCCATCCGGCCGCCCGGGTAGCTGTCCAGGATCGGCCGCCAGGCGCGGTAGATGTCGTGCACCTCGTCCTGGTCGAAGTAGGGGAGCCGGCCCTTGCCGAGCAGTTCCGCCTGGCGCTGGCCGGTGGTCATCGAGCTGAACCCGACGTCCGGCAGCCCCTCGGCCTTGATCATGCCGTGCGCCACGTCGATCCGGAAGCCGTCCACGCCCCGGTCGAGCCAGAAGCGCAGGACGCCCTCGAACTCGGCGCGCACCTCGGGGTGGCGCCAGTTCAGGTCCGGCTGGGCCGGGTCGAACAGGTGCAGGTACCACTGGCCGTCGTCGATGCGCGTCCAGGCGTGGCCGCCGAAGATGCTCTCCCAGTCGTTCGGGGGCAGCTCGCCGTTCTCGCCCTTGCCCTCGGCGAAGAGGTAGCGCTCGCGCTCGGCGGAGCCCGGGCCGGCGGCCAGCGCCGCCTGGAACCACGAGTGCGCGCTGGAGGTGTGGTTGGGCACCAGGTCGACGATGATCCGCAGGCCGAGGGCGTGCGCGTCGGTGATCATGTTGTCGAAGTCGGTGAGGGTGCCGAACATCGGGTCGACGTCGCGGTAGTCGGCGACGTCGTACCCGCCGTCGATCATCGGGGAGGTGTAGAAGGGGGTCAGCCAGAGCGCGTCCACCCCGAGATCGCGCAGGTACGGCAGGCGCTCACGGATGCCCTGGAGGTCGCCGACGCCGTCGCCGTTGGAGTCGGCGAAGCTGCGTACGTACACCTGGTAGACGACCGCGGAGCGCCACCAGTCGTCGTCGGAGGTCAGCGGCGTGGGGTTGCTGACGGTCATCGGTGGCGTTCCCCGTTCTGTGGCGCGGGACGGCGGCACCCGGCGTGGCGCGGGTGCGGGTGCGGTGTCTGAGCAGAATGCCGCCCGCGACTGCAAGAGTCAAGCATTCCTTGCGCAAGAAATGGCAATGATCACGCCAAGACTCCGCCGGCTCACGCCCGGTGAGCCCTTCCGGGCGTGCGGCCGGGTCGGAGAGGGCGGTCAGGCGGGAGCCGGGGCGGTCAGGCCGGGACGGCGAGCGCGGGCGGGGCCGGGCGCTGCCGCGTCGCGCCGCCCGGGGCCGGCCGCGCGGCGTCGGTGGGGGCGACCGCGGTGGAGCCACGCACCACCAGTTCCGGGCGGAACACGTACTCCGAGTGCGGGGCGGCGTGCCCGTTGATCTCGTCGACCAGGGCCCGGACGGCGGCGACGGCCATCGCGGCCACCGGCTGCCGCATGGTGGTCAGCGGCGGGTCGGTGAAGGCCATCAGCGGGGAGTCGTCGTAGCCGACCACCGACAGCTCGCCGGGGACCGACATGCCGCGCTGCCGGGCGGCCCGGATCGCGCCGAGCGCCATCAGGTCGGAGCCGCAGACGATGCCGGTGACGCCGCGCTCCAGCAGCCGGGCGGCGGCGGCCTCGCCACCCTCCACACCGAACAGGGAGAGCTCGGCCAGCTCGTCGAGGCCGGCCTCGTCGACGCCGACCAGCCGGCTCATCGCGGCCCGGAAGCCGGCCACCCGGCGCTGCACCGGCACGAAGCGGTCCGGGCCGGTGATCAGGCCGATGCGGCGGTGCCCGAGCGCCACCAGGTGGGCCACGGCCAGCTCGGTGGCCTCGCCGTCGTCGCAGGAGACGAAGGGCGCGGGGATGCCGGGCGCGTACCCGTTGATCATCACGACGGGCAGCGGGCGGGCGATCAGGGCCCGGTAGCGGTCGTGGTTGGCGGCGGTGTCGGCGTGCAGGCCGGAGACGAAGACTATTCCGGAGACCTGCCGGTCCAGCAGCATCTCGACGTACTCGTCCTCGGTGACCCCGCCGGCCGTCTGGGTGCAGAGCACGGGGGTGAAGCCGCTCTGCGCCAGGGTCGACTCGATCACCTGGGCGAAGGCGGGGAAGATCGGGTTGTCGAGTTCGGGGACCACCAGACCCACGAGACCGGCGCTGCGCTTGCGTAGCCGGGCCGGGCGCTCGTAACCGAGCACATCGAGGGCGGTGAGTACGGCTTGCCGGGTCTCGGGGGCCACTCCCGGGCGGTCGTTGAGCACCCGCGACACCGTGGCCTCGCTGACTTCGGCCTGTAGGGCGATGTCGGACAGTCGAGCGCGCATGGGCGCACTTTAGCTCAAAGGCAAGTTCTTGCGTACACTTCTGCAAGCCCTTCCATTCTCTGCAACCTCTTGCTAACGTCCCCGCAACACGCGAGAGCAGCGGCGCAGCACGCCGAGCGCCGGTTGGCAAGAAACTTACAGAGCTTCCACTGGCGGGATCGCCTCTCCCCCGGCGTGCCGCCATGACGACAGGAGTACCGATGCGCATCCGTACCGCGGGTGTGGTCGCCGTCCTCGGCCTGGCGCTCGCCGCCTCCGGCTGTGGTGGCGACAGCAACGACGAGCCGGCCGCGAAGGAATCCAGCAAGGCCGCCACCGGCGGCAAGCTGGTGATCTGGGCCGACGACAAGCGCGCCGCCGCCCTCAAGCCGTTCGGCGAGAAGTTCGGCAAGGAGAACGGCGTCACGGTCGAGGTCCAGGCCGTCTCCAAGGACCTCCAGACCAACTTCGTCACCGCCTCCCAGCAGGGCAGCGGCCCGGACGTCGTGGTCGGCGCGCACGACTGGATCGGCAACCTGGTGCAGAACGGCGCCATCGACCCGGTCCAGCTCGCCGCCGAGCAGAAGAGCGCCTTCAACGAGACCGCCGTCAAGGCCGTCACGTTCAACGGCCAGCTCTACGGCGTGCCGTACGCCATGGAGAACCTGGCGCTGATCCGCAACACCGAGCTGGCTCCCGAGGCGCCGAAGACCATCGAGGACCTGGTCGCCGCCGGCAAGAAGCTCAAGGCCGAGAAGAAGGCCAGCGAGATCCTCTGCCTCCAGTCCGGCCAGAACGGCGACGCGTACCACATCTACCCGCTCTACACCTCGGCCGGCGGCTACCTCTTCGGCACCGCCGCCAACGGCGACTACGACCCGAAGGACCTGGGCGTGGGCAAGCCGGAGTCGATCGCGGCGTTCCAGAAGATCGCCAAGCTGGGTGAGAAGGGCGAGGGTGCGCTGAAGCGCTCCATCACCGGCGAGAACTCCATCGCCACCTTCACCGGCAAGAAGTGCGCCTTCCTGGTCTCCGGCCCGTGGGCCATCGCCGACGCCAAGAAGGCCAACATCAAGTACGACATCTCCCCGGTCCCCGGCTTCGCCGGCGGCAAGGAGGCCCAGCCGTTCGTGGGCGTCCAGTCCTTCTACGTCGCGGCCAAGGGGCAGAACAAGGCCCTGGCGCAGGAGTTCGTCGCGAACCACGTGACCACCCCGGACCTCGCCATGGCGCTCTACAACGCCGAGCCGCGTCCCCCGGCGCTGACCGCCGCGCTCGACCAGGTCAAGGGCAGCGACCCGGACCTGGCCAAGTTCCAGGAGGCCGGCAAGAACGGCCAGGTGCTCCCGGCGATCCCGGCCATGGCCGCGATCTGGGACCCGTTCGGCAAGGCGGAGGCCGCCATCATCGGCGGCGCCGACCCGGCCAAGACGATCACCGCCGCCGGTAAGACGATCGCCGGCCAGATCAAGTAATGAGCACGTCGTCGTCCGGCCCGGGGACTGCCACGCAGCCCCCGGGCCGGGGGCCCGTACGGTCCGGGTCCCCGCGCACGTCCCGTACCGCGCGGAACCACGCGCCGATCACCCTGACGGGCCTGCTCGTCAAGGTGGTCCTGCTCGGCCTCGTGGCCGGGATCGCGGTCTGGGCGGCGTTCCCGCTCATCGAGGCCGAACTCTGGGTCGGGTTGGCGGTCCTGCTGGCGACCACCGCCGGCCTCTTCTACCTCTACCTGACGCCCCGGCACATCCCCGTCAAGTACCTGATCCCGGGCACGCTCTTCCTGGTGGCGTTCCAGATCATCCCGGTGCTCTACACCGCGAGCACCGCCTTCACGAACTTCGGCGACGGCCACCGGGGCAGCAAGGACGACGCCATCGTCGCCATCCAGAGCGGCTCGGTGACGCAGGTCCCCGGCTCGGTCCAGTACCCGCTGACCGTCGCCACGAAGGGCGACCCGGCCACCGGCGCGCTGGTCTTCCTGGTCACCGACCCGCAGACGAACACCGTCTCCGTCGGCGACACCGAGGGCCTGCGCCCGCTCGACGCCGGCAGCGTCACCGTCGCGCCGGGCGGCAAGGTCACCGCCGCCGACGGCTACCAGATCCTCAACTTCGGCGAGGCCAGCACGCGGAGCAAGGACATCACCGACATGGTGGTGCCGACCTCCGGGGGCGCGCTGCGCTCGTCCGGCCTGTCGCGCGCCTACGAGGGCAAGGCGGTCCGGGCGTACGACGCGGGCTGCGACTGCATCCGCGACAGCGAGACCGGTAAGACCTGGACCGCCGACGGGAAGGTCGGCTCCTTCGTCGCCGCGGACGGCGAGACGCTGGCCCAGGGCTGGCAGGTCAACGTCGGGCTGCGCAACTTCGCCGACGTGCTCACCGACCCGGCCATCTCCGGCCCGTTCTTCAGCACGCTGATCTGGAACTTCGCCTTCGCGCTCGGTTCCACCGGCTTCACGTTCCTGCTCGGCATGGGCATCGCGCTGGCGCTGCACTCGCCCCGGATGCGGGGCACGAACTTCTACCGGGTGCTGCTGATCCTGCCCTACGCCATGCCGTCCTTCGCGATGCTGCTGGTCTGGCGGGACATGTTCAACACCGACTTCGGCCTGATCAACAACCTGTTCGGGCTGGGGGTGGACTGGTTCGGCGAGACCTGGTCGGCCCGGCTCGCGGTGCTGCTGGTGCAACTCTGGCTCGGCTACCCGTACATGTTCCTGGTGACGACCGGCGCGTTGCAGGCCATCCCACGTGAGCTGACCGAGGCCACCTCGGTCGACGGGGCGTCGCCGTTCCAGTCGTTCCGCGCGGTGACCATGCCGCTGCTGCTGGTGGCGATCTCGCCGCTGCTGATCGCGTCCTTCGCGTACAACTTCAACAACTTCAACGCGATCCAGTTCGTCACCGAGGGCGGACCGTTCCCGGCGGACAACCCGACGGCCGGCGCCACCGACCTGCTGATCACCTACACCTACCGGCTGGCCTTCGGCGCCCAGGGCGCCGAGTACGGACTGGCCGCCGCTGTCTCGATCTTCATCTTCGCGATCGTGGCGACGGTGTCGGCGATCAGCTTCTCCCGGACCCGCAAGCAGGAGGAGGTGTACTCGTGAGCACCCGCACCGAAGCGCCCGTCGCCAACCGCAACGCGACCGGACGGCGGAACCGCTGGTTCGCCCAGGTGGGATGGCGGCACCTGGTCGGCATCCTGGCGGTGGCGTTCAGTCTCTTCCCGATCCTGTTCGTCGTCTCGGCGGCGCTCAACCCGCTCGGCACGCTCTCCTCCACGGAGCTGGTGCCGACCGGTGCCTCGCTGGAGAACTTCACCAACCTCTTCGAGCGGACCGCCTTCGGTCGCTGGTTCCTCAACTCGCTGCTCCTGGCGGGGGTGGCCAGCTTCGCGTCGATCTTCCTGTCGGCGCTGGCGGCGTACGCCTTCTCCCGGATGCGCTTCGCCGGCCGCCGCGTCGGGCTGCTCTCCCTGCTGCTGATCCAGATGTTCCCGCAGTTCCTGGCGATCGTGGCGATCTTCCTGATCTTCACGAAGGTCACCGAACTGTGGCCGGTGATCGGCTTCAACACCCCGTGGGGTCTCTTCCTGCTCTACATGGGTGCCGCCCTCGGCGCGAACACCTGGCTGATGAAGGGCTTCTTCGACACGCTGCCGAAGGAGCTGGACGAGTCCGCCACCATGGACGGCGCCTCGCACGCCCAGATCTTCTTCCGGATCATGCTGCCGCTGGTGGCGCCGATCCTGGCGGTGACCGGCCTGCTCGCCTTCATCGGTTCGATCAACGAGTTCGTGATCGCCAACGTGTTCCTCACGAACACCAACTCGAAGACCCTCGCGGTCGGCATGTTCGGGCTGGTGGCCGGCGAACGCAACAACAACTTCGGGATCTTCGCGGCGGGCACCCTGCTCACCGCCATCCCGACGGTGCTGGTGTTCCAACTTCTCCAGCGCTACATCGTCAACGGCCTCACGGCCGGGGCGGTCAAGGGCTGAGCCTCCTCGGCTCACCGCTGCGGCAAGGGCGTCGGCGTCCGACGTACACCGGAGCAGTCACGGATCGACCGCCGCGGTCGGGGAACCGGCCGCGGCGGGAGACCCATTTCTCTCCCCGTCCGACCGACGCGAAAGGCGCCACCATGTCCCTGTTGCCGCACCACGACGGCTCCGCCCTGTACGTCCCCGAGCAGGAGCCCGCCCTCGGCGACGTCGTCGACGTCTTCGTCCGGGTGCCGGCCGGCGCCGACGTCCGGCAGGTGCACGTGCGCACCACCGGCGACGGCGAGCCCCGGTTCACCGAGGCGGTCGTCGACCGCACCGACGGCGCCGACGTCTGGTGGCGGGTGCCCGTCGAGGCCCGCAACCCGGTCAGCAACTACCGGTTCATGCTCACCGGCAGCCGCGGCAGCCGCTGGCTGAACGCCGCCGGCGTGGTGGGCCACGACGTGCCCGACAACGGCGACTTCAAGCTGGTCACCCACGCCCCGCCGCCCGCCTGGGCCCGCGACGCGGTGATCTACCAGATCTTCCCGGACCGGTTCGCCCGCTCCGCCGCCGCCGCGGGCCGCGAGGTGCCGGACTGGGCGATCCCGTGCGACTGGGACACCCCGGTGATCGGGCGCGGGCCCGAGACGCCCCGGCAGTTCTACGGCGGCGACCTGGACGGCGTCGCCGAGCGGCTGGACCACCTGGACCGCCTCGGCGTGAACACCGTCTACCTGACCCCGGTCTTCCCGGCCCGCTCCAACCACCGCTACGACGCGGCCAGCTTCGACACCGTCGACCCGCTGCTCGGCGGGGACGCCGCCCTGGCCCGCCTCGCCGACGCCGTACGCGCCCGGGGCTGGCGGCTGCTCGGCGACATCACCAGCAACCACACCGGCGACGCGCACGAGTGGTTCACCAGGGCCGCCTCCGACGTGTCCGCGCCCGAGCGGGAGCTGTACTACTTCGACGAGGTCTCCGGTGACTACGAGTCCTGGAACGGGGTCAAGTCGCTGCCGAAGCTGAACTGGGGCAGCGCCCAGCTGCGCCGGCGCTTCGCCACCGCCGACGACTCGCTGCTGCGCCGCTGGCTGCGCTCCCCGTACGGGCTGGACGGCTGGCGGGTGGACGTGGCGAACATGACCGGGCGGCGGGGCGCGGACGCGTACACGCACGAGGTGGCGGCGCTGCTGCGCGAGGTGGTCGCCCGGACCCGGGCCGACGCCCTGCTGATGGCCGAGCACGGTCACGACCACACCGGCGACCTCGACCGCAACGGCTGGCACGGCACGATGAACTACGTCGGCTTCACCGACCCGGTCTGGTCCTGGCTGCGGCACGGCGACCAGCCCGTACCGAACTTCCTCGGCACGCCGGGCGGGGTGGTGCGCCGGGACGCGGACGCGGTGCTCGCCACCATGGACGCCTACCGCTCGCTGGTCTCCTGGCGGTCGTACACCCACTCGTGGCAGCTGCTCGGGTCGCACGACTCCGCCCGGATCCGCACGGTGGTCGGCGACGCCGCGCGGCAGGAGGTGGCCGCCGGCCTGCTCGCCACCATGCCCGGCACTCCGATGATCTTCGCGGGCGACGAGCTGGGCCTGACGGGCAGCAACGGCGAGGGCTCGCGTACGCCGATGCCGTGGCACCGGCCGGAGAGCTGGGACGCCGTGACGTTCGCCGCGTACCGTGCCCTGGTGGCGCTGCGTCGCGCGGAGCCCGCGCTGCGCCACGGCGGCCTGCGCTGGCTGCGCGCCGACGCGGACACCCTGGTCTTCCTGCGCGAGGCCCCGACCGGCACGGTGCTGGTGCTGGCCCGCCGTGCGGCTGGCGAGCCGCTGCGCCTGACCGGGCTGGGTCCGGCCGAGAACCTGTACGGCGGCGCCCCCGCCCTGCGCCCCGACGCCGACGGCGCGGTCACCCTCCCGGCGGACGGCCCCACCTTCCAGGCATGGCGGCTGCCCTGACCCCCTACCGCCCCGCTACTACAATCCGTCGTTGATGGGGGAGGATGGTGGGCGTGGAAGCTCTGAGACTGATACTTCGCTACGTCCATTTGATCGGTTTCGCCCTGCTGCTCGGCGGCGCGATCGTCCAGTACATCAGCGGGAAGCTGCGGATCAACCCGGCCATGCTCTGGGGGTCCGTGATCATGCTGGCGACCGGGATCGGCCTCTCGGCGCCGCTGCGTGACGGCGACGAGCCGGCCCCCGCGAAACTTGTTACCAAGTTGGTGCTCGCCATACTGATCTTTGTCATGGTCTTCTTTTCCCGGAAGCGCGACGTGGTCAACCGTGGGCACTTCCTGGCAATCGTCGGGTTGACCCTGGTCAACGCGGCGGTGGCCGTCTTCTGGCGGTAACGTCACCGGCAGGGGACGACGCGCAGAACCGGACGTTTCGCGACGCCCCGCCGCGCACCCACCAGCACTGAGAGTGATCTGCCCCACCTAAGGGTTACGTAGGGGTAACAGGCGCTCAACAGTCGTGCACGATTGTCGGCCGGTGGGTGGGCGCGGGCGTACGCTCCCGTCCGTAACGTGGGACGCCGGCGGCGCAGCGCAGGCCGGCTCAAAGGGCTGCCACCGTGCAGGACGCGGTGTGCAATGGGAAGGAGACGTCTTGCGCTCTGTGCGTGGGATGCGGATTGCCTCCGTCTTCGCGATGGGTGGGCTCGTGCTGAGTGCCGCCGCGTGTGGCGAGGCTCCCGAGGAGAACAACAACGCCGGCAGTGGCGACAAGAAGTACAGCGCCTGCATGGTGACCGACGTCGGCGGCATCGACGACAAGTCGTTCAACACCTCCGCCTGGAAGGGCCTGGAGGAGGCGAAGAAGGCCAACGACAAGATCGACATCAAGTACGTCGCGTCGAAGGCCGAGGCGGACTACGAGGTCAACCTGACCCAGTACGTCAACCAGAAGTGCGACTTCATCCTGGCCGTCGGCGGCCTGATGGAGAACGCCACCAAGAAGGTCGCCCAGGCGAACCCGAACCAGCAGTTCGGCATCGTCGACTCCAAGCCGGGCGTGGACAACGTCTACCCGATGCAGTTCGACACCGCCCAGGCCGGCTTCCTCGCCGGTTACCTGGCCGCCGGCATGAGCAAGAGCGGCACGGTGGGCACCTACGGCGGCCTGCCGATCCCGCCGGTCACCATCTTCATGGACGGTTACGCCGACGGCGTCGCGCACTACAACAAGACCAAGAGCAAGAGCGTGAAGGTCGTCGGCTGGGACAAGGCCACCCAGAAGGGCTCCTTCACCAACGACTTCGTCAAGCAGGACGAGGGCAAGAAGGTCAGCGACGCGCTGGTCGCCCAGGGCGCCGACATCATCATGCCGGTCGCCGGCGGCGCGGGCCTCGGCACCACCGGCGCCGCGAAGGCGTCGGGCGGCAAGTACAACACCATCTGGGTGGACGTCGACGGCTGCGAGAGCACCCAGGACTGCGCGGCGATCATCACCACCGTCGAGAAGAACATCCCGGACGCCGTCAAGGAGGCCGTCGTCAAGGCCGCCGGCGGCGAGAAGCTGTCGGCCACCCCGGGCTACCTCGGCAACCTGTCCAACAACGGCGTCGGGCTCGCCCCGTACCACGAGTTCGACGGCAAGGTCCCGGCCGAGCTGAAGGCCGAGATCGACAAGCTGAAGGCGGACATCGCCGCCGGCACCGTCACCGTCACCTCCGCGGCCCAGCCGAAGTGAGGCTCCGCCGGCCGCCCGTGGTGAGACGATCACCCCGGTAGGCCGGCGGGCGGTACAGCACGACGATCCGGCCGCCCCGGCGTCGTGGGGGAATCCACCCCACGGCGCCGGGGCGGCCGATCCGCTCCAACCCGACGACGGCCCCGCGCCGCGAGCGGTCCACCGGCAGCTACGCTGCACCATCGCTTCGCACTCCAGGAGGTTGCGCTGAGACTCGAACTGCGCGGCATCACCAAGCGGTTCGGTGATCTGGTCGCCAACGATCACATCGACCTGACGGTGGAGCCTGGAGAGATCCACGCCCTGCTCGGCGAGAACGGCGCCGGCAAGTCGACCCTGATGAACGTGCTCTACGGGCTCTACCAGCCCGACGAGGGCGAGATCCTGGTCGACGGCGCGCCGCTGAAGCTGCGGGGACCGTCGGACGCGATCGGTGCCGGGATCGGCATGGTGCACCAGCACTTCATGCTGGTGCCCGTCTTCACCGTCACCGAGAACATCATGCTCGGCGCCGAGCAGGTCCGGGGCGGCATCGCCGGCTTCCTGGACCGGCGGCGGGCCCGACGCGAGGTCGCCGAGGTCTCCGAGCGGTACAACCTGCGGGTCGACCCGGACGCGGTGATCGAGGACCTGCCGGTCGGCATCCAGCAGCGGGTGGAGATCGTCAAGGCGCTCACCCGCGACGTCGACCTGCTCATCCTCGACGAGCCGACGGCCGTGCTCACGCCGCAGGAGACGGACGAGCTGCTCACCGTGATGCGGTCGCTCAAGGCCGCCGGCAAGTCGATCGTCTTCATCACCCACAAGCTTGGCGAGGTCAAGGCCATCGCCGACCGGATCACTGTGATCAGGCGGGGGAAGACCGTCGGCACCGCCTCCCCCGAGGCGAGCCGCGACGAGCTGGCCGCGCTGATGGTCGGCCGCAGCGTCCGGCTCACCGTGGACAAGGAGACCGCCACCCCCGGCAAGCCGGTCCTGGAGCTCTCCGGCCTGGTCGTCGACGACGACCGGCAGATCCGCGCGGTCGACGGGGTGGACCTGACCGTACGCGCGGGCGAGGTGCTCGGGATCGCGGGCGTGCAGGGCAACGGCCAGACCGAGCTGATCGAGGCGATCATGGGGCTGCGCCCGACGCTCGCCGGCACGGTCACCCTCGACGGGCAGCGGGTCAACGGCTGGTCGACCAAGAAGGTGCTGCGCGCCGGCGTCGGCTACGTGCCGGAGGACCGCAGCGTCGACGGCGTCGTCAAGGAGTTCTCCGTCGCGGAGAACCTGGTGCTCGACATCTACGACCGGCCGCCCTTCGGCAGGGGCCTGGCGCTCAAGCCGGACGCCATCGCCAAGTCGGCGAAGGAGCGGATCGCGCAGTTCGACGTGCGCACCTCCTCGGCCGACGCCCCCGTCGGCACCCTCTCCGGCGGCAACCAGCAGAAGGTGATCGTGGCGCGGGAGCTGTCCCGGCCGCTGAAGCTCTTCATCGCCGCCCAGCCGACCCGCGGCGTCGACGTCGGGTCGATCGAGTTCATCCACAGCCAGGTCATCCGGGAACGGGACGTCGGCACCGCCGTCATGGTGGTCTCCAGCGAGCTCGACGAGGTGATCGGCCTGGCCGACCGGATCGCGGTCATGTACCGCGGCCGGATCATCGGCATCGTCGGCCCGGACACCCCCCGCGAGGAGATCGGCCTGCTGATGGCCGGCATCACCCCCGACGCGGCGCCCGCCGCCGCGACCGGCACGACCCCGGCCGACGGCGGTGCGGCGGCCCCCGCCGCCGAGGGCCCTGGTAGCAAGGACGAGGCATGACGAACCCGAACCCCGGGTCGGGCTCCCCGGGCAACCCGAACCCCCCGTCGGGCTCCCCGGACAAGGAGCCGGCGACCGAGGCGCAGGCCGCGCAGACCGCGCTCGGCAACACCGAGCGCGCCGGTACGGCCACCTCCCCGAAGGTCCCGGCCCCGGAGGCGAAGCCCTCGCTGGGCCGGCTGTTCCTGGACAACCTCTGGGCGGCGAACACCTTCACGGTGACCCTGCTGTCGCTGGTGCTGGCGATGATCGTCGGCGCGATCCTGATGATCGTGTCCGATCCCGACGTGCTCGCCACCTACAGCTACATCACGGCCCGGCCGGCCGACGCGCTCAACGCGAGCTGGACGCTGGTCAGCGAGGCGTACGGCAACCTGTTCAAGGGCGCGGTCTTCGACCCGGACGCGGTCGGCTTCCAGGCGGTGATGAGCCCGATCTCGGAGACGCTCACCTACACCGCGCCGCTGGTCTTCACCGGCCTGTCGGTGGCGCTGGCCTTCCGGGGCGGCCTGTTCAACATCGGCGCCCAGGGCCAGGCCACCATGGGCGTGATCCTGGCCGCGCTGGCGGGCTTCCTGCTGCCGCTGCCGCCCGGCCTGCACCTGCTCGTCGCGGTGCTCGCCGGCGCGCTCGGCGGGGCGATCTGGGGCTTCATCCCGGGCATCCTCAAGGCGCGCACCGGCGCCCACGAGGTGATCAACACGATCATGCTCAACTACGTCGCCACGTACTTCCTGACCTGGATCATCGTGCAGAACGGCGTCCAGGACCCGAACCGTACGGACGCGATCAGCCGGCCGGTCGACGGCTCGGCCCAGCTGCCCCGGCTGCTCGGCGACGGGCTGCGGGTGCACGCCGGCATCATCCTGGCGGTGCTGGCCACCTGGGCGGTCTGGTGGCTGCTCAACCGCTCCACGCTCGGCTTCGAGCTGCGCGCCGTCGGCGCCAACCCCGACGCCGCGCGGACCGCCGGCATCAGCGTCACCCGGACGTACGTCCTGATCATGGTCTTCGCCGGGATCCTGGCCGGCCTCGGCGGCTCCAACATGGTGCTCGGCTCCACCGCCAGCGCGCTGACCCCGCTGGTGGTCGCGCAGATCGGCTTCGACGGCATCCTGGTGGCGCTGCTCGGCCGCGTGAAGCCGTGGGGCGTCGCGCTGGCCGCGCTGCTCTTCGGCGCGCTCCAGGCCGGCGGCAACCGGATGCAGTCCTACTCGGGGATCTCGCTGGAGCTGGTCACCGTGCTCCAGGCGCTGATCGTCATCTTCATCGCCGCGCCGGCCCTGGTGAAGGCGATCTTCCAGCTCCGGGCCGCCCGCGCCGCCCGGTTGCAGACGAGCCTGGCGAAGGGCTGGTAACTCATGTCCACCATGGCTGTCGAAGACGTCGCGGTCGCCCCCGTCGACCAGGGATTCTGGACCCGTACCCGCAAGGTCGGCGCCGTGCTGCTCGCCCTCGGCCTGCTGGCGACGGTGCTGTTCGGGGCGCTCGCCACCGGCGAGCAGGCCCGCTTCACCCTCAGCGAGGACACCGCCGGCGCCGCGCTCGAGATCCACGGCACGGTCGGCGCGATCCTCTTCGGCCTCGTCGCGGTCGCCGCCGGCGTCGCGATGCTCGCCGGGCTGCCGAAGCGCTGGTTCACCCTCGTGCTCGGCGTCGGCCTGGTCGGCTTCGTGCTGTCGTTCCTCTGCTGGCAGGTCTCCGACGCGCCGCCCGGGCAGAACTTCATGCCGCTGGTCAACATCCTCCGGAACACCTTCATCCTGGCCCTGCCGCTGATCTTCGGCGCCCTGGCCGGCGTGCTCTGCGAGCGCTCCGGCGTGGTCAACGTCGCCATCGAGGGCCAGCTGCTGATGGGCGCCTTCAGCGGCGCGCTCTTCGGCAGCCTCTCCGGCAGCGTCTGGGTCGGCCTGGTCGCCGCGGCGATCGGCGGCGCGTTCATCTCGCTGCTGCTGGCCGTCTTCTCGATCCGCTACCTGGTCGACCAGGTCGTCATCGGCATCGTGCTCAACCTGCTGGCCGTCGGCGTCACCGGCTTCCTCTACGAGCGGCTGATGCAGACCAACGCCCAGAAGTACAACAGCGCCCCCCGGTTCGGCAACTGGGAGATCCCGCTGCTGTCGGACATCCCGCTGCTCGGCCCGGCGCTGTTCCGGGGCAACATCTTCCTCTACCTCGGCCTGCTGCTGGTGCTGGTCATCCACATCGCGCTGTTCCGCACCCGCTGGGGCCTGCGCACCCGTTCGGTCGGCGAGCACCCGACCGCCGCCGACACGCTGGGCGTCAAGGTGCTCGGGCTGCGCTACCGCAACGTGCTGCTCGCCGGGGTGGTCGCCGGCATTGGCGGCGCCTCCTACACGCTGGCGCTCTACTCGTTCACCAAGAACATGATCGGCGGCAAGGGCTTCATCGCCCTGGCCGCGCTCATCTTCGGCCGGTGGAGCCCGACGGGGGCGCTGCTCGCGGCGCTCTTCTTCGGCTTCGCCGACCAGCTCGCCACCTACCTGGGCGCCATCAACAGCGTGATCCCGAACCAGTTCCTGGCCATGCTGCCCTACCTGGCGACCATCCTGGCGGTGGCCGGGCTCGTCGGTCGGGTCCGGGCGCCGGCCGCCGACGGCAAGCCGTACATCAAGGGCTGACGGGGGAGTACCACATGGAGATCGACTGGGAGCGGCTGCGGGCCGCCGCCACCGAGGTGATGCGGCACGCGTACGTGCCGTACTCGAAGTTCCCGGTCGGGGCGGCCGCGCTTGTCGACGACGGCCGGGTGGTGGTCGGCTGCAACGTGGAGAACGCCGCGTACGGCGTGGTGCTCTGCGCCGAGTGCGGCGTGGTCTCCTCGCTGCACGCCACCGGCGGCGGCCGGATCGTGGCCCTGTCCTGCGTCGACGCCACCGGCGAGCCGCTGATGCCGTGCGGCCGGTGCCGCCAGCTGCTCTGGGAGCAGGGCGGCCCGGAGTGCCTCATCGAGGCGAGGGGCGGGCCGCTGCGGATGGCCGAGCTGCTGCCGCACGCCTTCGACGTGACCGACCTGGAGGCCGTGACGGGGGAAGCCCCGGTGCCCGTGGTGCCGGAGCGGCTGGCCGCCTGGCGCGGGCGCGGCACGGTCTTCGTGCACCCCGACCTCTCCGCCGGCCAGCAGGTCTGGACCGGCTACTGGGAGCGGTCCGCGGGCGACGACGACGGCGCCGAGACCGGCGTGCTGGAGGAGGGCCCGAGCTGGGACGAGCCGGCTGAGGCGATCGCCTGGGGCCTCGCCCGTACGCCCCGGGTGGTGGTTGTGGACGCCTCGGGGGCGATCTTCTGGGCCGGCGAGGGTGAGCCGCCGATGGAGATCCCGGTCCGCTGGGGTTGAGCTTTGGGGCTCGGGCCGACCGTGCCCGGCTCCGGGCGGTCAGGCTTGATCCCTCCGCCGGGCACGGTCGGCCTGAGCCCTCGGTGGTCGCGGTCCGCGTGCCGGTATCTGCATACGACTAGGAAGATCTTTTCTGATGAGTGCTTTCACGGCGGTTGACGTCATCCGGGTCAAGCGGGACGGGGGTGTGCTCTCCGACGCGCAGATCGACTGGGTGGTGGACGCGTACACCCGGGGGGTGGTCGCCGACGAGCAGATGTCGGCGCTGGCCATGGCGATCCTGCTGCGCGGCATGACCGGGCCGGAGATCGCCCGGTGGACCGCCGCGATGATCGCCAGCGGGGAGCGGCTCGACCTCTCCGCCGTCGACCGGCCGACCGTCGACAAGCACTCCACCGGCGGCGTCGGCGACAAGATCACCCTGCCGCTCACCCCGCTGGTCGCGGCCTGCGGTGCCGCCGTGCCGCAGCTCAGCGGCCGGGGCCTCGGGCACACCGGCGGCACGCTGGACAAGCTGGAGTCGATCCCGGGCTGGCGGGCGGCGCTGGGCAACGACGAGTTCACCGCCCAGCTCCGGGACGTCGGCGCGGCGATCTGCGCGGCCGGCGCGGGGCTCGCGCCCGCCGACCGCAAGCTGTACGCGCTGCGCGACGTGACCGGGACCGTCGAGGCCATCCCGCTGATCGCCAGCTCGATCATGAGCAAGAAGATCGCCGAGGGCACCGGCGCGCTGGTGCTCGACGTGAAGGTCGGCTCCGGCGCGTTTATGAAGTCCGTCGAGCAGGCCCGCGAGCTGGCCCGGACGATGGTGGAGCTGGGTGGCGCGCACGGCGTACGGACCGTCGCCCTGCTCACCGAGATGTCCACCCCGCTGGGCCTGGCCATCGGCAACGCCGTCGAGGTGACCGAGTCCGTCGAGGTGCTCGCCGGGGGCGGTCCCGCCGACGTGGTCGAGCTGACCCTGGCGCTGGCCCGCGAGATGCTCGACGCGGCCGGGCTGCCGGACGTCGACCCGGCGGCGGCCCTGCGTGACGGCCGGGCGATGGACTCCTGGCGGGCGATGATCCGCGCCCAGGGCGGCGACCCGGACGCCCCGATGCCGACCGCGAACGAGGTCGAGATGGTCCGCGCGGACACGGACGGCTTCGTCGCGGCGATCGACGCGTACGACATGGGGGTGGCGGCCTGGCGGCTCGGCGCCGGGCGGGCCCGCAAGGAGGACCCGGTCAGCGTGCCGGCGGGGGTCGTGCTGCATCGGCGTCCGGGCGACCCGGTGCGGGCGGGCGACGTCCTCTTCGAACTGCGGGCGGAGGACGCCGCCCGGATCCCGGCGGCCCGGGAGGACGCCGCGCGGGCGGTACGGATCGCGCCGACCGCACCCGCCGCGACGCCGCTGGTCATCGAGCGGATCGGCTGAGCGCGGCGGTCACCGGGGCGGCATGGTGCCGGCCCGCTCGGACCGCTATCCTCCCTGGCCAGGGGGGACAACCGGCGCCGAGTCGTCGCGAGCAGACAGGAAATTTCGCCGTGACCGTACCTGCCCCCGATCCACGGGAGGTGCGTGAGGCGAGCCTGGACGAGCTGTCCCGGCTGGGCCTCCCGCTGCCGCCCGCCCAGTTCCCGCTCGTGTGGGAGCCCGGCGACCAGATCGAGCTCCGTCCCACCGTGGAGATCGAGGCCCGCATCGCGGTGCTGCACCTGATCCTGGCCCGCTGCTTCGGGATGCCGCCGCAGTCGGCGATGAGCTGGCTGCTCGCCTCGCACCTGGTCGAGATGGTCACGCCGCCGGAGTTCCAGTTCGTGACCGGAGGCAAGGGCGACCACCGGTCGTTCGTGCTGCACCACGACGCGCTCTTCGCGCTGGCCTGGGTGCTCGGCCTGACCAAGCAGCTCGACCCGACGCTGCCGGTCGACGAGCGGCTGGTGGAGCGGATGCCGCACATCCACGACGGGGAGACCTTCGGCCACTGGCGGGCCCGGATCCTCACCGCCCCGCAGCACCCCGCCGACGCGGCCGCCCTGCTGGACCTGCACTACTGCCTGGACTGGGCCTACCTGGAGACGGAACGGGCCGGCCGTACGCCGCCGGGGCTGGTGGACGCGAACGCCATCGGTCAGCGCCGGTGGGCCCTGGAGTGGGCGGTGATGCTGCGCGGGCCGTACCACGACGAGCCCCCCGGCTGGGAAGAGGTCGACCTCTCCACCTGACCCGGCGTTCAGCGCGGTGCGGGGCGCCAGACGGTCAGGCGTACCGCGACGGTCACCCGGACCGGCTCGGCGAGGGCGGCGACCCGGGCGGCGAGCCCGGCCGGGTCGGTGTGCCAGGCGCTGGGGCCCATCCCGACCAGCGTCGCGACCTCCGGGCCGGTCAGCGCCAGCTCCCGCCGGTGCAGGGTGGACGCCGCCGGGGTGAAGTGCCCGCCCAGGCTCTCGGCGACCCGGTCCGCCTTGGCCGGGTCCACCCGCAGCAGGCCGAGGGCGCCGACCAGCTCGGTGAGGTGGTCCTCGGCCGGCGTGACCACCAGCAGGGCGCCGGCCGGGTCGAGGACCCGGTGGAACTCCGCGCCGTTGCGCGGCGCGAAGACGTTCAGCAGCACGGCCGCGCCGGCGTCGGCCAGGGGGAGTCGCTGCCAGGTGTCGGCGAGCGCCGCCGCCGCGCGCGGGTGCGCCCGGGCGGCCCGGCGCAGCGCCGGCTTCGACACGTCCAGGGCGAGACCCGCCGCGGCCGGCAGCGCCGCCAGCACCGCCGCGAGGTGCCGGCCGGTCCCCGCCCCGGCGTCCACCACCAGGGGGTACGCCCCGTCGGCGCGCGCCTCGGCGACGTGCCGTACGGCCTGGGTCGCGGCGGCGGCGAGGGCGGCCGAGACGAGGTCGTAGTGGCCGGCGGCGAGGAAGTCGGCGCGGGCGGCCACCATCTCGGCGGTGTCCCCGGCGTGCGGGGCGCGGCCGGCGAGCAGGTTGACGTAGCCCTGGCGAGCCACGTCGAAGCTGTGCCGGCGCGGGCAGCGCAGCGCACGGGCGCCGCCGGTGGCGACCTCGGTCAGCGGCTCGGCGCAGACCGGGCAGCGGAGCCGGTCCACGATGCGGGGGTCCACCGGCTCATTCTCCGGGTCGGGTGAGGTGGTCGACCACCCGGTGGGTGAGCGCGTCCAGCGCGGCGACCTCGTCGGGGGTCAGCAGGTCGATGAGGTGTCGACGGACGGCCGCCACGTGACCGGGGGCGGCGGCCTCGATGGCGCGCCGGCCCTCGGCGGTGAGTACGACGACGGCGCCGCGCCCGTCCGAGGCGCACTCCTCGCGGGTGACGAGGCCGCGCTGCTGCATCCGGGTGAGGTGGTGGGAGAGCCGGCTGCGCGACCAGAGCATCCGGTCGGCCAGCTCGCTGAGCCGCAGCCGCTGGTCGGGTGTCTCCGAGAGGTCGGAGAGCACGTCGTAGTCGGGCTCGGAGAGCCCGGCGTCGCGCATCAGCTCGCGGGCCAGCTCCAGGTCGAGCAGGCGGCGCATCCGCCGGTAGCCCCGCCAGGCGTTCTGCTCGCGCTCGTCCAGCCAGCGTGGTTGTGCCATGCCGATCATCCTAGCTATCTGGTTGACATGTCATCAACCTGCCTCCTACGGTGAGTGACATGTCAACCAGATTGCCGGGCCGGCTGGCCCGACTCACCGCCGCCCTCGCCCCGCTGCGGGTGACGGCGTGACCGCCCGGCTGTGGGAGCTGTTCGGCGAGCGCGGCCGGGGCGTGCTGGTGACCCTGCGCCGCGACGGCCGGCCCCAGCTGTCCAACCTCGACTTCCTCGCCGAGCCCGGCCTGATCCGATGCTCCACCACCGACGGCCGGGCCAAGGTGCGCAACCTGCGCCGCGACCCGCGGGCCAGCCTGCACGTCACCACCGCCGACGGCGGGGCCTACGCGGTCGCGGAGGGCGTGGTCACGCTCACCCCGCCCGCGGCGGCGGCCGGTGACGCCACCGTCGAGGAGCTGGTCGAGGTCTACCGGCGCATCCGCGGCGAGCACCCCGACTGGGCGGACTACCGGGCGGCGATGGTCGCCGACGGCCGGCTGGTGCTCCGGCTCGCCGTCGAGCGGCTGTACGGCTGGCGTCCCTGACCGGATCCCGGCCGGTCCCGTCGGCCGCTTCCCGTGCGGCCGACTAGGGTCTGAGCATGGTCGCGACAATCCGTTACGAGGACATCGTCAAGGTCCCGAAGGCGCTGCTGCACGATCACCTCGACGGCGGCCTGCGGCCGGCGACGATCGTCGAACTGGCCGCCGAGGTGGGGCACGAACTGCCCACCACCGACCCCGAGGCGCTCGGCCGCTGGTTCGTCGAGGCGGCCGACTCCGGCTCCCTGGAGCGCTACCTCGAGACGTTCGCGCACACCGTCGCCGTCATGCAGACCGCGTCGGCGCTGCGTCGGGTGGCCCGGGAGTGCGCCCAGGACCTGGCCGCCGACGGGGTGGTCTACGCCGAGGTGCGGTTCGCCCCGGAGCAGCACCTGGAGCGGGACCTCACCCTGGACGAGGTGGTCGAGGCGGTGCTGGCCGGCTTCGTCGAGGGCACCGCGCTGGCCGCCGAGGAGGGCCGGCAGATCCGGGTCGGCACGCTGCTCACCGCGATGCGGCACGCCGCCCGGTCGCAGGAGATCGCCGAGCTGGCCGTCCGGCACCGGGACGCCGGGGTGGTCGGCTTCGACATCGCCGGTGCCGAGGCGGGCTTCCCGCCCACCCGGCACCTGGACGCCTTCGAGTACCTCCAGCGGGAGAACTTCCACTTCACCATCCACGCCGGCGAGGCGTTCGGCCTGCCGTCGATCTGGCAGGCGATCCAGTGGTGCGGGGCGGACCGGCTCGGCCACGGGGTGCGGATCGTGGACGACATCACGCCCGGCCCGGAGCCGGTGCTCGGCCGGCTGGCCGCGTACGTGCGGGACAAGCGGATCCCGCTGGAGCTGTGCCCGTCCTCGAACGTGCAGACCGGCGCCGCCCCCTCGATCGCCGAGCACCCGATCGGGCTGCTACGGGACCTGCGGTTCCGGGCGACGGTGAACACCGACAACCGGCTGATGAGCGGCACGTCGATGTCCCGGGAGATGGCCCTGCTGGTGGACGCCTTCGGCTACGGCTGGAAGGAGCTCCAGTGGTTCACCATCAACGCCATGAAGAGCGCCTTCATCCCGTTCGACGAGCGGCTGAAGATCATCGACGAGGTGATCAAGCCCGCGTACGGCAAGCTGCTGGGCTGACCACGGCGGGCCGCCGCGTTCCGGCGGTCCGGTCAGGTGCGGTGCGGGTGGCCGGCGAGCAGGCCGGCCACCGCGCGCAGCACCTCGCCCGCCCGGGCCGCCTCGGCACCCAGGCCGGTCTGCCGCCGCAGCACCGCCGGCTCGGCGCGCAGCAGCGCCAGGCCGCGGCGCACCAGCACCCCGGGCGCCTTGCGCTGCTCGGCGAGGTCGCGCGCCAGCCGGCGGACGAAGGTCGCCCCCCGGGGGCGCCGCAGGGCGTACGCCCCGGCCAGGACCCCTCTCCGGCGGCACTCCTCGACGATCTCGGCCGCGAAGATCCCTTCGGCCACGAAAAGTGGCGAACCGGCGACCTCGAATGGCCGGGTGGACACCCGACGGTCCGCACCGATCGCATAAACCGGCACATCGGCCTTGCCCTCCCTGGCCAGTCGGGCAATCGTCTCCACGGCCGCTGCGGCGTCCCAGGAGCGCGGGGACTCCCAATCCACCAGGCCGTTTCGTCGCGGCAACGTAGGGTCGTCACCGTCCTTGTAGAAGTCGTCCAGACAGAGCACCGGAAGACCGGTTCGCTGCGCTATGTACGACTTTCCGGACCCGGATGGACCGGCGAGCAGGACAACGCGATGGGGCTGCTTCATTACCTTCAGTGACTCCGGCCAGACGGATTGCTATCAAATTGCATCAACATCTCATCACACCGCTGGCTGCGGCCAACCTGGGCTTTCTCTTTCGCAGGTAGCGTGATGGAATCTCGGATGGTCCGGCCCGCAGGGTCGGCCGCTGGTCCTTGTCCAGGGGCAACGCGGATCCAGAAATCGCGAGGGCGGTGACGTGAGCAAACGGCCAAAGCCGGCGGGCTCCTTCCTGTCGCGTCTGCGCCGGCCGGCCGGTCGGTTCCGCGACATGCCGATCTGGTCCAAGCTCGGTCTCATCATGATCGTGCCGACCATCGCCACGGTGGTCGTGGGCACCAGTGGTCTGGTCGACCACCTGGAGACCCTCAACAACGCCAACCGGGCCGGCGACCTGGCCAACCTCGTCGGCTACTCGGGCGACCTGGTCGACACCCTCCAGGACGAGCGGACCAACGCGCTGCGCCTGCTGGGCGTCCCGCGCGGCCAGGACAACGCTCGCTACAAGCAGGCGTACGAGCGGGCCAACGCCGAGGTCGACGAGGCCAAGAAGTCGTACTCCCAGCAGCGGGCCGAGGTCGAGGACCTTCCGGCCAACCTCGACGGTCTGCTGGGCGAGATCGACCAGACGCTGACCGACCTGCCCGGCACCCGCAGCCAGGTCTTCAACGGCAAGCTCGGGCTCGTCCCGGCCATGCAGGCCTACGACGGCCTGATCGACGACCTGATCAGCATCCGCGACTCGGCCACCCAGCTCGCCGGCGACAACGAGCTCAGCGACAAGATGCGCGCGTCGACCGCCACCGCCCGGAACAAGGAGTTCCTCTCCCGCCGCCGCGACGTGGTGCACCGGGCGTTCATCCAGCAGCGGCTCACCCCGAACCTGCGCAACGAGTACATCGCCACCAGCACCGGCTCCAGCCAGTGGCTGCAGAGCTTCCAGGTGGTGGCCAGCCAGCCCGAGCAGGAGTACTACGCCCAGGTGGTCGCCGGCCCCGACCTGCGCGAGGCGAACACCTACAACAGCTGGCTCAACGGCATCACCACCGCCGACAGCCTGACCGGCGCCCCGTTCGACGCCGACCAGTGGGACGCGGCGATGGTGGCCAACGCCAAGCTGATCCGCACGGTCGAGACGAAGATCGACCGTGAGGTCGTCGCGGGCGCCGAGAACCTCCGCTCGGACGTGCAGCGCCAGGTGTTCCTGGAGACCGGCCTGCTGCTCAGCATGCTGCTCCTGGCGATCCTCTTCGCCTACCTGGTCGCCCGCTCGATGGCCCGCTCCCTGCGCGACCTGCGCCAGGGCGCCCTCTCCATCGCCCAGTACGGCCTGCCCCAGGCCGTGGCCCGGCTGCGCGACCCCAAGGTGACCGGTCAGCTCTCCCCGGTGCAGCTCGCCAACCAGATCGCCGAGCCGCTGCCGGTGCGCAGCAAGGACGAGTTCGGCCAGGTGACCGAGGCGTTCAACGCGGTCCACCTGGAGGCCGTCCGCACCGCCGCCGAACAGGCCGCGCTGCGCGCGTCCGTCGCGACGATGTTCGTCAACCTGGCCCGCCGCTCGCAGATCCTGGTCGACCGCCTGATCGGTCACCTCGACCGGCTGGAGCGCGGCGAGGAGGACCCGGACCGGCTGGCCGAGCTGTTCCAGCTCGACCACCTGGCCACCCGGATGCGCCGTAACGACGAGAACCTCCTGGTGCTCGCCGGCGCCGACTCCACCCGCGTGCAGCGGCAGCCGGCCGCGCTGATCGACGTGCTCCGGGCGGCCCAGTCCGAGGTCGAGCACTACACCCGGATCGAGTTCGGGGTGATCGACCGGGACATCGAGGTCGCGGCGCACGCCGTCAACGACCTGGTCCACCTGGTCGCCGAGCTGTTCGACAACGCCACCGCCTTCTCGCCGCCGGACTCGCACGTCATGGTGGAGGCCCGGCGCGTCGGCGACCGCGCGTCGCTCTACGTGGAGGACCGGGGCATCGGGATCAGCCCCGACCAGCTCCACGACCTCAACGAGCGGCTCGCCACGCCGCCGCAGGTCGACGTGGCCGTCTCGCGGATGATGGGCCTGGTCGTGGTCGCCCGGCTGGCGTCCCGGCACGGCGTCAAGGTCGAGCTGCGTCCGGGCACCGACCGGGGGACCGTCGCCGAGGTGGTCATGCCGACCTCGGTGCTCGTGCCCCGGGCGCTCTCCGGCCGCCCGCAGTCGTCGCCCGCGCTGCCGGCGCCCGGCCCGCAGTCGCACGGCCCGGCTCCCGCCTTCGGCGCGCTGCCGGCGCTCGGCAACGGCCCGGCCAACCCGATGCCCACGCAGCGCCCCGGCGAGTCCGGCAACCAGGTCACCCTGGGCGGCCGGCCGTTCGACCCGGCGCCGCGCAACGGGGCCGGCACGCCGACCGGCTCGACGCGGTCCATGCCGGCCTGGTCGGACCTGACCGGCGCCAGCGGCTTCAACGGCGGCGAGGCCTACCGGCCGCGCACGTCGAACGGCGAGCCGATCGACCCGCTGCCGCAGCGCCGGTTGACCGACGACCAGGACGCCACGGGCCAGCAGCAGGCCGTTCCCCGGCAGCTGCCCAGCAGCCCCGAGGCCCGGCCGTACTCCGTCCCGCCGGTCTCCGCGCCGCCCGTGCCCTACGCGGGCCCGCCGGTGTCGACCCCGCCGGTTCCCTACTCCGCGCCGCCGGTGTCCAGCCCGCCGGTCTCCGGCATGCCGGTCTCGGCGTCACCCGTCTCCGGCCACCCGTACTCGGGCCCGCCGGTCTCGGCCGCGCCGTACTCCGGCCCGCCGTACTCGCCGCCGTCGACCGGCCCGCTGCCGCAGCGCCCGGCCCCCGGCATGCCGGGTCCGAGCACGCCGGCGCCGCCGGCCTGGCCGCCGGTCGCCGGTGCGGACCGGGACGTGGCGACCCCGCCGGTGCCCGAGCGGCTGGCCGCCGCGCTGGACATGACGACCGAACTGCCGCGGGTGCCGCGCTCCGGCGCGCCGACCCCGGCGGCCCAGGCTCCCGCGCCGGCGGAGCGGTCGGCACCGGCCGTCCCGCAGGCGCGACCGACCACGCCGCCAGCCCAGACCCCGCAGCGGTACGCGGACGAGACGATGGAGCTGCCGATCTTCCGGGAGCTCGAGTCGGCCTGGTTCCGTACCCGCCGCCCGGGGCCGGAGGAGGCGGCACCGGCCGCCGAGAAGACGCCGACCAACGGTGCACCGACCCAGCAGTTCGCCCGGGTCGACGCCGGCGGTCGGGCCGTGCAGCCGACACCACCCGGGACGACAGGTAACGCACCGATGGCAGACACTCCGGCGGCCGGAGGAGCGCCGCGCGAGAACGGACCGACGACCAACGGGGGTGCCCGCCCCGGCGTCGCCGACAGCTTCGGTCACCGCCGGTCCTCGCAACAGACCGGGGGTTGGCAGACCGCGGCCGACGACGGGTGGCGCGCCGCCTCGGCGGCGACCGAGGTGCCCGTCGCGGCGACCACCTCGACCGGTCTCCCCAAGCGCACCCCGATGGCGCAGCTGGTGCCCGGCGCGGTGGAGAAGCCCACCACCTCGGTGCAGCGGCGTACGCCGGAGGCTGTCCGAGGCCTGCTTTCGGCCTACCATCGGGGCGTGCAGCGGGGGCGTACGAACCCGTCGGACAGCAACCCGACCAGCCCGGAGGCGACTCCGGGAGGGCAGCAATCCTCGCAGTCTGGCTCAGGCCCAATGGCCGGGAGCGGGCAGAAGGAGCAAGAACGATGACAACTACGCAGGATCTCGGTTGGCTGCTGGCCAACTTCGCCGACCGGGTACCCGGTGTCGCGCACGCGGTCGCCGTCTCCGCGGACGGACTGCTCCTCGCGTCGTCACGGGACCTCCCGCGGGACCGGGCCGATCAGCTGGCCGCGATCGCGTCCGGTCTGGTCAGCCTCACCCAGGGCGCGGCCCGCTGCTTCGAGGGAGGCGCGGTGCTGCAGACAGTGGTGGAGATGGACAATGGCTTCCTGTTCCTGATGTCCATCTCGGACGGATCGTCGTTCGCGGTGCTCGCCGCCCGCAGCAGCGACGTGGGACAGGTGGGCTACGAGATGGCCCTGCTGGTCGACCGGGTGGGCGACGCGTTGACCCCGCAGCCACGCGCGGCTGCGGGAATGCTGGGCTGACGACACGTTGACCCGTGAGGTCGGCGGGGTGACAACGACAACGACGACGACGGCTCCATCCGGGGCCGGTGCCGGGTGCGAGGGAGGTGAGCGGCGACATGGTCGATCGTGACGAGCCGACCGGAGCGTTGGTCCGTCCATACGCCGTTACCCGTGGTCGTACCCGCCCCCGCCTCGACATCGCGCTGGAGGCGCTCGTCGAGACGACGGTGCGCGGCCGCGCCGCTGCCAATGGCAACGGCGCTCAGGGCCGCGAGCACCAGTACATCGCTGCGCTGTGTGATGGACGTGTGCAGTCGCTCGCCGAGATCGCGGCGCGGCTGCAGCTCCCGCTCGGTGTGGCACGGGTGCTCATCGCCGACATGGCGACGGACGGCCTGGTCGCGGTCCACGAGCCGACCATTCTGGACGACTCGGACGACGCGGTGGGCACTGAACTGCTGGAGAGGGTGCTGAGTGGACTTCGCAGGCTCTGACATGTCGCACCGCCCGCCGACCCCGAGTGGGCGCGTGACGTCGGCGAAGATCGTTATCGCCGGTGGATTCGGCGTCGGCAAGACGACGCTGGTCGGCTCGGTCTCGGAGATCACGCCGCTGACGACCGAGGCCATCATGACCTCCGCCGGCGTGGGCGTCGACGACACCCGGCAGGTGCCGGGCAAGACGACGACCACGGTGGCGATGGACTTCGGCCGCATCTCGATCGACCGTGACCTGATCCTGTACCTGTTCGGTACGCCGGGGCAGACCCGGTTCTGGTTCATGTGGGACGAGTTGGTCCGCGGCGCGATCGGCGCGGTCGTGCTGGTGGACACCCGCCGGCTGGCCGACTGCTTCGCGGCGATCGACTTCTTCGAGCACCGGCGGCTGCCGTACCTGGTGGCCATCAACTGCTTCGACGGGATGCAGTACCACGACCCGCAGGACGTTCGGGACGCGCTCGCGATCCCCGGCGACGTGCCGGTGGTGGCCTGCGACGCCCGTAACCGGGAGTCGACGAAGCACGTGCTGATCTCGCTGGTCGAGTACGTGCTGACCATGCGGCGCTCGCGCGCCGTGGCGCCGGCCTGATCGCTGCGACGCGCCCGGTGACGGCCTCGGCCGCCACCGGGCGCTCGTTGCTGCCCGCACCAGGGTGGCGCGGGGTCAGGACACCCGCGTCCAGGCACCCGCGTTGACGGTGTAGACGCCCAGTGAGCCCTGGTCCATGCCGCCGTGCCGGATGGGGGTGAAGGAGTACATCCCCGCCATCCCCTCGGTGACCTGGTTCTGCAGGAACGCCCGGATCCGTCCACGGTCGACGCTGGTGGACAGCCGCGCCGCGTCGGCGACCAACTGCACCGCGTCGGACGCGTACGGGGCGAAGCCGCTGAACCCGCCGTGCAGCTGGACGTAGCGGTAGACGAACTCCTTGCGGTCCAGCGCCGACATGGTGGTGTTGGCGAGCATCGCCCCGCCCAGCGAGGTCGGGTGGACGGCGTACGCGCCCTCCAGGAGGGCCGCGTTCCCGCCCTCCAGGGTCTGCTCGGCGACCCCGCCCGCGTCGAGGAACACCGGCCCGTCGTAGCCGGCCCGGCGCAGCGCCCCGACTGCGGCGGCCGAGTCCGGTGCGGTCGCCCACACCACCACCCCGTCGGGGCGCGAGCCCGTCGCCGCGCGGGCCGCCCGGCGGAGGTCCGTGCCGGTGCGGGGCAGCCGGGTGGCGGTGCTCAGCGCCACCCCCGCCGTCCGCAGGGCGCCTGTCATGGCCCGTACGCCGGAGTCGCCGTGCAGGCCGTCCGCGGCCAGCAGCGCCACCCGGGAGAGCCGCTGCGAGGCGATGAGCCGGGCGAGCCGTCGGGCCATGTCGCCGGCGTCCGGGGTCATCTTGAAGACGTACGTCCGCTGCGCCAGCGGCAGCACGATCCCGTCGCCGAAGGCGAGTGAGAGGAACGGCACCCGCTCCTTCTGCGCCACCCCGGCCAGGGCCATCGAGGTCTCGGCCATGGTGCCGCCGACCAGGGCGTGTACGCCGCCCTCGCGGGCCAGTGCGGTGGCCTGCCGGGCCGCCAGCGCGGGGTTGCCGGCGTTGTCCCGCACCTCCAGCCGTACGGCGCGGCGGAGGTTGCCGATCGGCACGCCCTTGGCGTTGAGCGATTCGAGGGTGATCTCCAGCGCCCGCTGCTGGAGGACGCCGAGCGCGGCGCCGGGACCGGTCAGCTCCAGGCTGACCCCGACCAGCAGCTCCTGACCGCCCGGTGCGACGGCCGTGGCGCGACCGCCCTCGCCCGTCTCGCCGCGCCCGCAGGCGCCGAGCAGGAGCGTGCCGGCCGTCGCGGCCAGCAGGCCCCGACGGGTGAACACGGAGGGGCCGTTCGCCGATGTCGCCATGAGTCGCCTTCCCACCCGGCGACCCCTGCCGCCGGCTGTTCCGCCGGTATGCTCCCGGCCGCCGCGACATGGCGTCAAATTATCCGGGTGTGGGCAGGAACACGCAGGTGGGAGGCGGTTTCCCGGCGGTCAGGAACGGTAGCCGGCGGAGCGGTACTCGTATTCCCGGTCGTCGTCGCGGTCGCCCGTGTCGCGGGTGAAGTCCCAGCCGCCAGCGGCCTCCCGGCCGGGTCGGCCGCCGACCGCGAACCCGCCGATCTCCTGTCCACGGCGCCAGCCGCGGAAGTAGCCGGTGGTGTTCTCGGCGAGGCTCGCCGCGTCGCGGACGATCCGCAGGGGTCGCTCGTCCCGCAGCGGTGAGCCGGGGACGAGGTTGGCCTGGGGGACCCGCTTCGGCAGCCCTGCCGAGGTCTCGGCACCGACCGCCGGGCGGGCGGCCTGCTCGGCCGCCTGCCAGCCGGTGTCGGCCGTGGTCGACCATTCCATGTCGGACTCGTCGTCGTGCCCCACGAACCAGGCGGACTTGGCCTGGGCGAAGATCAGCAGGTCGCCGTCGCCCTCGTCGGACACGGGCGGCGGGCGGCGCTCCATCGGGGGCGCCGGGCGGTAGTCGGCCGCCGGTCGCTCGTCGCGGAGTGCGGGCCGCTCGTCGCGGAGTGCCGGCCGGTACTCGGCCGCCGGCCGCTCGTCGCGGGGTGCCGGTCGCTCGTCGCGGAGGGCAGGCCGCTCGTCGCGGAGTGCGGGCCGCTCGTCGCGGAGTGCCGGTCGGTAGTCGGCGGCCGGTCGCTCGTCACGAGGTGCCGGCCGGTACTCGGTCGGCGGTCGCTCCTCGCGGGGGGCGGGCCGGCCATTACGGGCGGCCTCCTCGCGGTCGACCAGCCGCAGCGGGGGCGTCTCGGGCTGGGCGTCGGCGGCCGGGCCCGTTCCGCCGCGCAGCGCGCGGTCCGCCAGCGGCGGCGGCTCGACCAGCCGCAGCACCGGAGGCTCCTGGGGCAGGTCGTCGGCCAGCCAGGGCGGGGTGACCCGGCGCTCCGCCCCCGGATCGGTCGGGGCGTCGACGCCGCGCCCGTCGCGGTCGCCGTAGGAGCCGACGACCGGGTTCTTGGCGGAACTGTCGGCCGGGTCCTCCGGGTTGTTGACCAGCGGCCAGTTCGCCCGGGACCCGGGGGGAGCGGACTCCGCCCGGTCGGCCGTGGGTTCCTGGCCGGGGCGTGGCGTGGGCACGGGAACGCTCAGGTCGGTGGCGCTGAAGCCACCCGTGGGCGTGGCCGGCTCGCCGTTGGTCTTCGGGCGGGGCGGGATCACGGTGCGCTGGCGCTCCGCGCGGGCGCTCTGGATCGCCGCCGTGGTCAGGGTGGGGCGGAACGGCTCTCCCGCCTCGGCCGGCGGCACCGTGCCCCGCTGCGCCGGAGCGATGGGGGTGATGCCCGGCGGCGGAGGTGGCGGCGCGGACACCGGGCGGTTGGTCGGGCCGTCGATTCGGCTCGGCAGCGACCCGGGGCGTGTGGGGGGCGCGGAGACCGGGGGACCGGCGACCGCTGCCGGCGTCACCGGCGTCGGCGCGACCGGCGGCGGGCTGACGGGGGCCGGTGCGACCGGCGGCGGGCCGAGCGGCCGGGGGGCCGGGGGCGGCGTCGGGCCGGAGGCGGGCTCGGGCCGGCTGCGGCGGCCACCGCCCGGGGCGGGCTCGGGCTCGGCGGGCCGGAGGGCACGCAGGCCGTTGCCGGCGGGGGTGAGGCCGGGCAGAGCGCCGCCGGTGGGGGCGAGGCCGGGTGCGTCGCCGAGCGGTTCGCCGTGCCGGATCGCGGCGCGGCGGCCGGGGGCCGGGGTGGCGGGCGTGCCGACCCGGTCGTTGAGCGCGCCCACCAGCGCCTGGCAGCCGGCGTCGCAGGCCCGGACGGAGGCGACCGCCTGCCGCACGGTCTCCGCCACGGCGGAGGTGAGGGCGCGGTTGACGGTGGCGCGTCGGGGCGTCTCGCTGATGGCCACCCGCAGGGCGGTCACCGCTGAGGTGAGCTCGTCGGCGTCGGCGACCCCGTCGGCGGCGAGCCGCGCCGTGACCGCCTCGGCGGGGGCCGGGGCGTCGTCGCCGTGGCCCACGGTGCCGCTCAGCATGCCGGGCTCGGGCAGGGCGTCCAGCACGGCCAGCGAGACCGGCTCGGCCGGGTCCGGGTACGCCCGCAACGCGGCCGGGTAGAGCTCGCGGAGCACCTCCCGCAGCGCGACGGCGGCGGAGTGCCGGCCGCTGGCCAGGGCGGCGTGCGCGGCGAGGACCTGCTTGTAGCCGGCGAGGTCCCGGGGGGCCGGGAGGGTGACGGCGGAGAGGGCGCCGGCCTGCAGGGCGCGGGCCAGGCCGACGGCGCGCCGCTCGGCCGGGGGCGACTGCATCTCCTCCAGGGAGTCGTCGTCGGCGAAGCGCTCGGCGAAGTCGTCGACGGAGTCGTCGTCGGCGATCGCCAGTGGACGCCCGGCGGCGCTGAGCAGCGAGGTGACCGTGTGGTCGTCGCTGTCGGCGGCGATGGCCGCACCGCTCGGCCCGCCCGACCGCTCCACGAGCAGCGCGACCAGCTGGGCGTAGCCAGCGGGGTCGTCACCGATCTCGCAGACATGCAGCAGACGGCCTGCGTCGTCGACCACAGCGGACGTCAGCGTCGAACCGGCCGAGACCGGTCGGTCGGCCGGATCCGCCGAGGCCAGACCGCAGTACACGCGCACGAGCGCCACGGCGTCGTCCTCCTCCCGGGACACAAGGCTTTCACTGCCAGAGACTGATGCTCCCCGTAAAGGGTCAGTCGCGCCAGTCCACCGTCGCAGAGATCTTCCCGACAATGGTGCGCCAACCCAGACTTGCGGTTTGTGCCCCGATTTTCCTCAGCCGGCGCCGACCGAAGAACCCGCCCACACCGCCGTCGACCGAGGCGCGCAGCGCCTCGTCCAGGTCGTCGAGGCTGGAGCCGGCGGAGAGCATGTCCAGCACCGCGGGCAGCCGCAGCGCGTACGCCAGGTCGCGGGCCACCTCACCGGCCTCGATGAGCAGCGTCCAGTCCCAGGTGTCGTGCCCGCCGCGGAGGTTCTCCACCACCAGGTCGAGCTCGTAGACGTCCTCGTCGAGCGGCGCGATGTCGGCCGGCTCCACCCGTTCGGACAGTTCATTCCAGCTGTCCAGTTGAGACAGGTCGTTCGGCGCCCCGGAGCGGATGAAGCTGACCAGCGACTCGGGCGTCTTGAAGAGCAGCAGCTTCCCACGGTGGGTGAGGAAGACCGGCACCTCCTCGTCGCCCGCCTCGTCCTCGTCGTCCTCGGCGGCGGTCTCGGCGTCCTCGTCGTCGGTCGCGTCGCGGCGGCGGCCCTTGGCCTCCTCGTCGTCGCTCTCGGCGAACTCCTGGGCGACCTCCTCGTCGAGGATGACGACGGCCTCGTCGTCGTCCTCCTCGTCCTCCTCCGTGACCTGGCGGCGGGCCAGGAACGGGTCGTCCTGGTCGCGCTCGGTGACGTCGGTCGGGGTCAGCTCCCGCGCCGGCCGGTAGGCCCGCAGGGTGTAGCCCGTGCCGGCGGGCAGCGCGATCTCCACCGGGTCGATCCGCAGCTCGTCCCAGAGGGCGCGGGCGGCCTCGGCCGAGACGGTTGCGGTGCCGGACTCGGCCGGGGCGTCGGCGTCGTCGAGCTCGGGCTCGTCGGCGTCGGGCCGTTGGGGCGACTGGCGGGCCACGCTGACCTCCGTGTGCTTCGGGTTGCCCGCCGGCGTCCGCCGCCGGCGAGTGACTCTGGGCACATACCCTAGTGGGCGTCTCCGGGAGACCGGTGCCCGCACCCCGGTGGCGGAGCGGGCGGCCGACAAGTAGCGTTGCTACGCATGAAGGCCCAGGCGCTGCACGGACACCTCGACGCGCTGCTGCTCGCGGTGCTCGAGCAGGGCCCGCTGCACGGCTACGCGATCATCGAGGCGCTGCGCAACCGCAGCGACGGGCAGCTCGACCTGCCGACCGGCACCATCTATCCCGCGCTGCGCCGGCTGGAGCGGGCCGGCCACGTGGCCAGCACCTGGAGCACCGTCAACGGGCGGGAACGGCGGACGTACCAACTCACCGACGAGGGCCGGCGGGCGCTGGCCGGCGAGCGGTCCGGGTGGCGCGAGTTCCGCTCCACCGTCGGCCGGTTCCTCGACACCGACACCACGCCGGCGGCGCCGGCCTGACGGGCACCGGCCAGCGCGACAGACCGGTGTCCCTCGTCCGTCCTCCGTCGTGCGGGACGGGCGGCAGCCCTCGACCCGGGCGAGGCGCCCGATCCGTGGCCGGGATCAGCGGGCCGCGAGCAGCCAGGTGCGGGCGGCCCGGCCGAGCCAGAGGTAGCCGGCGGCGGCCACCGCCGCGCCGATGATCATGGGCGGCCAGGTGAGCGCGTCGTCCCAGAGGCCGATCGACCACGCGAAGAGTGCCGAGCCGGTCAGTACGCCGAGGGCGAGGACCCCGACGAGGGCCGCCCCCACCGCCCGGTCGGCGCCGCCGCGCAGCGCCGCCCGGCCGGCCCGCAGCAGCCCTGTCGCGGCCAGCGCGAACGCCGCCGCCCAGATCCAGCCCACCGACGCCGACAGCAGCTGGTAGGCGGCCGGCGGCGGGGAGCCGCCCCAGCTCGACCCCTGCCAGGTGAGGTCGCCGGCGACGAACGCGACAGTGGCGAGCGCGATGACCCGCAGCGACAGCCCGCGCAGCGCGCCCGCCGCCAGCTCCGCCTGGTAGGCCGGGGCGAGCTCCGCCGGCGAGCCGAAATCGGCCACCGCCCGGTGCTGCGCCTCCGTCGCCGGCAGCCCGTCCGCCCGGTACGCGTCGACGGCGTCCAGCAGCCCGTGCCGTGCCTCGGTCAGCAGGTCGGACTTGAGCCGGCGCGGCCCCCGCAGGTGCGCGCCCAGCTCCCGCAGCCGTTCCTCCACCGTCGTCGCGTCGTCCTCGCCCCGCATGGCCCCACCCTGTCACGGGTCGCCGCCGGACGTCGTCGGGGACAAACCCTGGCCCGACCCGGAGCCGACGGGCGGTCGGGCCGGGCGGAGATCAGGGGCGCAGCGCCAGGTACCCGCGTTCGGCCGCCTCCTGGATCAGCCACTGGTCCCGGTACCAGCCGGGGGCGGCGACCAGTTCGGCGTGCCGGCCGCGCTGGGCCACCCGCCCGGCGTCCAGCACCACGATCTCGTCCAGCTCGGCGAGCCCGCTGAGCCGGTGGCTGATCAACAGCACGGAGTGCCCGGCCGGGGTGGCCGCCAGCGCGGAGGCGAGCACCGCGTCGGCGGCGGCGGGATCGAGCCCCTCGGTCGGCTCGTCGAGCACCAGCACACCCGGCGCCGCGAGCAGCGCCCGGGCCAGCGCGAGCCGCTGCCGCTGGCCGCCGGAGAGCTGGCCGCCCTCCTCGCCGACCACGGTGTCCCAGCCGTCGGGCTGCTCGTGCACCCAGTCCAGCAGCCCGGCCGCCGCGGTCGCCGCCGCCAGCTCCTCCTCGCCGGCCGCGGGCCGCCCGAGCAGCAGGTTCTCCCGCACGGAGGCGTGGAAGACGTACGCCTCGGCGAGCAGTCCGCCGACCGCGCGGGGCAGTTCCTCGGCCCGGTACGCCGACAGCCCGCGCCCGTCGAGGGTGACCCGGCCGTGTGCGGGGCGCACCGCGCCGGTGAGGACGGCGGCCAGGGTGCTCTTGCCGGCGCCGCTGGGCCCGACCACCGCGACCCGGCGACCGGGCGGCAGGTCCAGGCTGAACCCGTCCAGGGCGGGCGGGGCGCCCTCCCGGTACCGGACGGTGACCTCCTCGAACCGGACGTCGTACGGCCCGGGGCCGACCTCCGCGCCGTCGGAGGTGGCCGGACCGGCCGGGGCGTCCAGCAGGGCGGCGACCCGGGTCAGGCCGGTCCGCAGCTGGGTCCACTGCCGGGCGGCCCCGACCAGCGCCAGCGCGATCTCGACGGCGGCGAGCGTGCCGACCGCCAGGACGCCGACCAGCACCCCGTCCACGTCGTCGGCGAGTGCGGCGAGCACCACCGCGCCGGCGGTCAGCCCGGCCACGAGCACCCCCGTCGCGTCGACGGCGAAGCCCGTGGCGGCGAGCCGCCGCTCCAACCGGGCCAGCCGGTGGGTCCGTGCCCCGGCCGCCTCCAGCGCGTGCCCGGTGGCGCCGAACGCGGCCAGGTCGGCGGCGCCGTGGGTGAGGTCGACCGCGTCGGTGGCGAGGGCGCCGCGCAGCGGCGCCAGCTCGGCGGCGGCGCGCCGGGTCAGCGCGGTGGCCAGGGCGGGCAGCGCCACCCCGGCGACCAGCAGCCCGACCGCGAGCACCCCGGCGGCGGCCGGCGACATCAGCGCCGCCCCGCCGACCGCGAGCACGCTGACCAGCGCCGCCGCCGAGGCCGGCACCAGCACCCGCAGCAGCAGGTCCTGGACGGCCTCCACGTCGGAGACGAGCCGGCTCAGCGCGTCGCCGGAGCGCTGCCGGGCCGTCGGGCGGGCGGCGAGGGTGCCGAAGACCCGGGCCCGGACGTCGGTGATCAGCCGCAGCACGGCGTCGTGCCCGGCGAGCCGTTCGGTGTAGCGGAGCACGCCCCGGCTGATCGCCAGCGCCCGGACCGCCACGATCGCCACGGTGAGGCGGTCCAGCGGGGGCTGGCCGGCGGCGCTCATCAGCAGCCAGGTCGCGGTGGCCATCAGGGCGAGGCCGGCGAACTCGGTGGCGGCGGCGAGCAGTCCCGCGCCGAGCAGCCGGTTCAGGTACGGCCTGGCCAGCCGCAGCACGGCCCGCTCGGCGGAGCCGGCCCGCCCCGGCCCGGTCCGGGCGTCGGCAGCGTCCCCGGGGGCGTGGGTGCTCTGCGTGCCGGGTCGGGCGTCGGCGGCGGCACCGGGCGCGTGGGTGGGTCGGGCGTCGGCGGGAGGACGGTCGTCGGTCATCGGGTGGCCTCCCCGGCCGCCGTGGGCGTCAGCTCGGTGACCCGGCCGTCCTCGATGCGCAGGATCCGGTCCGCGTCGGCGAGCAGCGCCGGCCGGTGCGCCACCAGCAGCGCCGTCCGCCCGGCCACCAGCCGGCGGGTGGCGTCGAGGACGACGGCCTCGGCGGCGGTGTCCAGCCGGGCGGTCGGCTCGTCGAGCAGCACCACGGGCGCGTCCCGCAGGAACGCGCGGGCCAGCGCGACCCGTTGCCGCTGCCCGCTGGACAGGCCGTGCCCGCGTTCGCCGAGGACGGTGGCGAGCCCGTCGGGCAGCCCGGCGACCACGTCGTCCAGGGCGGCGTCGTGGACCGCCGTGGCGAGCGCCGCGTCGGGGGTGTCCGGCGCGCCGAGCCGGATGTTGTCGGCCAGCGGGGCGGCGAAGAGGTGGGCCCGCTGGGGCACCCAGGCCACCTGGCGGCGCCAGCCGTCGGCATCGGCGTCGGCTAGGTCGACCCCGCCCACGGTGACCTGGCCGGCGGTCGGGGTGACGAAGCCGAGCAGCAGGCCGAGCAGCGTGCTCTTGCCGGCGCCGCTGGGGCCGATCACGGCGACGCGCTCGCCCGGCCGGATGGTCAGCGTGACGTCGCGCAGGGCGGTGGTCCGCTCGTACGCCACGGTCACCGCCTCGAACCGGATCTCGCCGCGGCCGTCGGGGACGGCCGCGCCCGCGCCGCGCGCCGGCGCGGGGGCGGCGGCCGACAGGGTCAGCGCCTCGTCCAGCGCGGTGAGCCCCTCCATGCTGGCGTGGAACCGGGCGCCGGCGGCCCGCAGCGGGAGGTACGCCTCCGGGGTGAGCAGCAGCACCAGCAGCGCGGTCTGGAGGGTCAGCCCGCCGCCGAGCAGCCGCACGCCGACCGGCACGGCGACCAGCGCCACCGAGAGGGTGGCCACCAGCTCCAGCACCAGGGCGGACAGGAACGCGATCCGCAGCGTCTTCATGGTCGCGACCCGGTGGCCGTCGGCCATCCGGCGGACCACGTCGGTCTGCGCCCGGGCCCGGCCGAACGCGCGCAGGGTGGGCAGGCCGGCGACCATGTCGAGGAAGTGCCCGCCGAGCAGGGAGAGCCGCCGCCACTGCCGCTCGGTGGCGGCCTGCGCCTGCCAGCCGAGCAGCGCGCCGAAGATCGGGATCAGTGGCAGGGTGACCGCGATGATCAGCGCCGAGCTCCAGTCGGCGAGGAAGATCCGGGCCAGTACGGCGACCGGCACGGTGACGCTGAGCACCAGCTGCGGCAGGTAGCCGGTGAAGTACGCGTCGAGCGCGTCCAGCCCGCGCCCGGTCAGCGTGGCGAGCTGCCCGGCGCGCTGTCCCGCGACCCAGCCGGGGCCGTGCCGCCCGACCGCCCCGAGCAGGTCGGCCCGCAGCGTCGCCTTGACCGTCGCCGCGACCCGCGCCGACACCGTGCCCTGCGCCCAGAGCAGCAGTGAGCGGGCGGCCACCGCGGTGGCGAAGCCGGCCAGCGCGGGCCGGTCGAGCCGCCCTTCGAACGCGGTCGCCAGCAGCGCGGCCAGCGCCGTGGCCTGCGCGACGACCAGCCCCGCGGCCAGCACGCCGAGCAGCGCGAGCACGGCGAGGTCGCGCCGGGCCCCCGGGACCCGGCGCAGCAGACGCGGGTCGAAGGGACGGCGGTTCACCAGTACACCGGTGCCCTGCCGTCGGTCCGTCCCCGGAACACCCACCAGCACATCGCCTGAAAGCCTAGTAGGGCCGGCAGGAGCGGCAGCGTCAGCCAGCTCAGCAGCCGCAGCGTGGGGGTGCTCGCCGCCGCGTCGGCCACGGTCAGCGACGCGCCCGGGTCGACCGTGGAGACGAGCGCGTAGGGCCAGATGGTCGCACCGGCCAGCGCCACCGGCAGCGCCAGGGACGCGCATGTGGCGGCGAAGGCCAGCCCCGGCCGCCGCCGCGCGAGCGCCGCCCGGGCCGTCAGCAGCGCCGCGACCAGCAACGACAGCAGCAGTACGCCCACCACCGGCTGCCGTGCGGCGGCGCGTACGTCGGCGGAGAGCAGGCCGAGGACGGTGGCCGCGCCGACTGTGGTGAGCGCGACCGGGACGAGCCGGCCGGCCAGTCGCCCGACCGGCGCGGCGTCGGCGGCGGGCAGCCGGAGCGTGAGGAAGGTCGCACCGTGCAGCGCGACCAGCGCGACGACGGCGAGCCCGGCGGCGGCCACGAACGGGGTGAAGAGGTGGGTCACCCCGGCGACGTGGCCGTCGGCGTGCAGCGGTACGCCCTGGAGCAGCCCGGCCAGCACGGCACCCCAGCCGAGCGCGGCGAGCACGCTGCCGACGACCACGATCCGGTCCCACCAGGCGCGGGCCCGCTGCCCGTCGGGGCGGCTGCGCAGCTGCACGCCGGCGGTCACCAGGATGACCCCGGTCAACGCGGCGAGCACCGCCGGGTAGAAGCCGGAGAGCAGTTCCCCCTCCAACACGGGGAAGGCGCCGAACAGGATGCCGACGGCGGCCACCAGCCAGACCTCGTTGCCGAGGAAGAACGGGCCGACCGCGTTGAGCGCGGCGCGGCGGCGGGCAGGGTCGGTGCCCCGGGCGAGCAGCAGGCCGACGCCGTAGTCGTAGCCGCCGAGCACCAGGTAGACGGCGAAGAAGAGCCCGAGCAGGGCGTACCAGGCGAGTTCCACGGTCGTCTCCTCAGGCGAAGGCGGGCTCGGGGTGGGGGTCGGCCGGCGGCTGGTCCGGTTGCCGGCCCAGGGCCGGGTCGTGCGCGCCCCGGGCGGCGTGCCGGGCCAGCAGCACCCAGTTCGTGACGGCGAGCGCGCCGAGCAGCAGGCTGAAGCCGATCAGCGAGGTGAGCATCAGCCAGGGGCTGACCGGCGACACCGCCTGGTCCACGGGCAGGAGCCCGTACGCGGCCCAGGGCTGGCGGCCGACCTCGCGGGCGATCCAGCCGAGGATCATCGCGACGAACGGCAGCGGCAGGGCGAACTGGAGGATCCACAGCGGGACGCGCAGCCGGATCACCCAGTCCCGCCAGAGCAGCGGGAGCATCAGCCAGAGCAGGCCGAGGGTGAAACCGATCAGGATCATGAAACCGAGGCCGACGTCGGCGAGGGCCGGCGGGGTGTAGTCGCCGGGGCCGAACCGGGCGGTCCAGTCGGCGATCAGCGGCGCGGCGGCGGCGTCGTCGCCGAACTTGGTGGGCTGCACGTCGCTGATCGCGAAGAACTGGGCGAAGCCGAAGCCCTGCACGAAGAAGATCGCCACCGCCGAGGTGATCAGGCCGATGCGTAGCCCCTTGCGGTGCAGGGCGAAGTCGTCGGTGCGCCGGACCAGGTGCCACGCGCTGACCGCCGCCATCAGCATTCCGCCGACGAGCAGCGCCGCCGTGACGACGTGCCCGAAGGCCACGCGGAAGGTGGGGTTGTCCAGCAGCGCGGAGAAGTCGGTGAGGTGCGCGACCCCGTCGCGTACCTCGTAGCCGACCGGGTTCTGCAACCAGGAGTTCGCCACCATGATCCAGAACGCCGAGGCGTACGCGGTGATCGCGACGCCCCAGAGCAGGGCGAGGTGGACGCCCCGACGCAGCCGGTGCCAGCCGAAGATCCACATGCCGAGGAACGTCGACTCCAGGAAGAACGCGACAAGCGTCTCGATGGCCAGCGGCGCGCCGAAGACGTTGCCGACGTAGCGCGACAGTCCGCTCCAGTTCAGCCCGAACTGGAACTCCATCACGATGCCGGTGGCGATGCCGAGCACGTAGTTGATCACGTAGAGCTGGCCCCAGAAGCGGGTCAGCCGTTCGTAGACCGGCTTGTTGGTGATCACCCAGGCGGTCTGGAGACCGACCAGCAGGGTCACGAGGCCGAGGGTCACCGCCACGAAGAGGAAGTGGATCGAGGTGGTGGTCGCGAACTGCAGGCGGGCGAGGAGCAGGGTGTCCATGGCCGGCTCTCCGTACGGTTGGCTCACTTGTCGTAGCGAGCCTACACGTAGATTCCCTACGCATAACTACTATGGCCCGTCGTAGACGATGCTACGACGTTTTGTAGTAGCCGTGGGGGAGGGTGGGGGCGCCGGGCGGTTCGCGTACGCGGGCGGTCCGGTCCCAGCATGTCCGGCGGCGATCCACGCGGCGGTAACTCCACCGGGCGCGGGAGCACGCCGGCGGTCCCCGAGTGCCGGCGGGCGGCACGGGGGCGGGCCGGCGCCCGGTCAGCTCAGGAAGAGGGAGACCGGCAGGGCGGCCACGTTGGTCGCCACGGTCAGCGCGGCGGCCCCGAGCAGCCGGGGCGGCCGGTCGGCGACCAGGAGCCGCTGCACCCGGACGTCGAGGTCCCGGTCGCCCAGGCCGAGCGTGCCGGCCGGAGTCACCCGGTTGCCGGCCGCGGCGAACCGGCGCAGCGCACCGGCCAGCGGGGCGTCGGCGTGCGCCTCCCGGGCCTTGTCGTCGGCCCGCATCTCGACCAGCAGGGCGACCCGGTCGTGCGCCTCGCGGACCCAGGCGAACCAGGGCAGCGCCCGGCTGAGCGCGGTGAACGGCAGCAGCACCAGGTCGTGCCGTTCCTGGGCGTGCGCCCGCTCGTGGGCGAGCACGGCCGCCAACTCGGCGCTGTCCAGCAGGTCGAGCGTGCCCGCGCTGACCACCACCCGGGGCTTCATCCCGGGCAGGCAGTACGCCGCCGCGCTCGGATGGTCCAGCACCAGCGCCCCGGGCACCGTCGGGTCCCGGCGGGCGACCAGGGCGAGCAGGTCCCGGTGCCGGCGCTGGGCGCGTACGGTGCCGTGGATGCTGCGGACGGTCGTCGTCAGCAGCACCGCGCCGATGCCGAAGCCCACCCCGACGGCGGCCAGGTGCGGCGCGCCCAGCCCGACGGGCAGGGTGCCGTGGGCGAGGTCGGTGGCGAGGGCGACCAGCGCGCTGCCGGTCGGGCGGTCGTAGGCGGACAGGCCCAGCGCCATCGGCACACCCATGGCGGAGAGCCCGAGGGCCAGCCCGACCGCCTGCCAGCAGACGATCGCGACCCGGGGACTGCGCCACGTCCAGGTGGAGCGGGACAGCACCTGCGCGGTCAGCCAGCAGGCCAGCATCGACGCGGCGAAGTGCAGGGCGTACGCCACGACCGCCGCCCTACCTGTCCGCTGCCCTGTCGGCCCGGGGCGGTTGGCCGTCGACCGACGGCGCCTCGACCCGGTCGGTCAGCGCGTCCCCACCGTGCCCGGCCCCTTCGGCCTCGGCCCCGAGGGCGGCGCGCAGCACCTCGGCCTCGGTGCCGGTCACCGAGCGGGCGAAGCGCACCAGCGCGGCGTCCCGGCTGCCGCCGAGGTCGAGGGCGTCGAGCATGAGCTGGGCGATGTACGCCTCGCGGCTGGCGGCGGCCCGGTATCGCCAGGCCCGCCCCTCCCGCTCGCGCTGCACCATGTCCTTGCCGGCGAGCCGGTCGAGCACGGTCATCACCGTCGTGTACGCCAGCTCGCGGCCGTCCAGCGCGTCGGCGACCTCGCGCACGGTGATCCCGTCCGACGTGCCCGGGACCGAGTCCCACAAGACGTCCATCACCGCACGTTCGAGATCACCAAGCCGAGTCACGCCGCAATCCTACCCCCCGTAGTAGACCCGCCCCGCCCCGCACACCCGACCACCCCACCAAGGCAGCACCCCAGAGCCGACTCCTCCCGAGGCAGCACACCTGAGCCGAGCTCTCCCACGAACCTGTCCACGAACGGTTTTCCGGGGAGCCCCGCCCGCGCAGGGATCAAGCCTGACCGCCCGGAGCGGGCGGGGCTCCCCGGAAAACCCAGGACAGAACAGTCACACCCCCTTGGGGTGCCAGACCGTCTTCGTCTCCAGCAGCGTGGTCATCCGGGTGATGCCGGGGTCGGCGGACCAGTCGTGGTCGGCCGGGGCCGGCCGGAGCACCCGTTTGAGGTTCTGCGCCGCCTTGACCTCCAGTTCCGTCGCCAGCTCGGCGTCGGCCACCCCGGTCAGGTCGATGGCGTTGACGTCCATGTGGGCGGCCAGCGCCGGCACGGTCTCGGCGATCCGGCCGGTGAGCAGGTTCACCACCCCGCCGGGCAGGTCGGAGGTGGCGAGCACCTCCGCCAGGGTCACGGCCGCCAGGGGCTGCGTCGGCGAGGTCGCCACCACCACCGTGTTGCCGGTGACGATCGCCGGGGCGATCACGCTGACCAGGCCGAGCAGCGCCGGGGACTCCGGGGCCACCACGGCCACGACGCCGGTCGGCTCGGGCGCCGACAGGTTGAAGTACGGCCCGGCGACCGGGTTGGCGCCGCCGTAGACCTGGGGGAGCTTGTCGGACCAGCCGGCGTACCAGACCCAGCGGTCCACGGCCGCGTCGACCTCGTCGCCGGGCACGCCGAGGGCGACGAACTGCTCGCGCCGGCCCTCCAGCATCTCGGCGACCCGGTAGAGGATCTGACCCCGGTTGTACGCCGTCGCCCCGGCCCAGCCCTTCACGGCGGCGCGGGCGGCGACCACGGCGTCCCGCGCGTCCTTGCGGGAGGCGAGGGAAACGTTGGCGTCCTGCACGAGATACGACCGTCCCGACTCGCTGCGCGGGAACTTCCCGCCGATGAAGAGCTTGTACGTCTTGCGTACCGCGACCCGCTCAGACATTGAGGTAGCCCTCCAGCCCGTGCCGGCCGCCCTCGCGACCGTAGCCCGACTCCTTGTAGCCGCCGAAGGGCGAGGTGGGGTCGAACTTGTTGAACGTGTTGGCCCAGACGACGCCGGCGCGCAGCCGGTCCGCCATCCACAGGATCCGGGAACCCTTGTCGGTCCAGATCCCGGCCGACAGCCCGTACGGCGTGTTGTTGGCCTTCTCGACGGCCTCGGCCGGGGTGCGGAACGTCAGCACGGAGAGCACCGGGCCGAAGATCTCCTCGCGGGCGATCCGGTGCGCCTGGGTGACCCCGGTGAAGATCGTCGGCGCGAACCAGAAGCCGCGGTCCGGCAGCTCGCACGGCGGCGACCAGCGCTCCGCGCCCTCGGCGGACCCGGCGTCGGAGAGCTCCCGGATCCGCGCCAGCTGCGCGGCCGAGTTGATCGCGCCGATGTCGGTGTTCTTGTCCAGCGGGTCGCCGACGCGCAGCTGGGCCATCCGCCGCTTCAGCGACTCCAGCACCCGGTCGGCGACGTTCTCCTGGATCAGCAGCCGCGAGCCGGCGCAGCAGACGTGCCCCTGGTTGAAGAAGATCCCGTTGACGATCCCCTCGACGGCCTGGTCGACGGGGGCGTCGTCGAAGACGATGTTGGCGGCCTTGCCGCCCAGCTCCAGGGTGAGCTTCTTGCGGGTGCCGGCGACCGAGCGGGCGATGGCCCGGCCGACCTCGGTCGAACCGGTGAAGGCGACCTTGTCCACGCCCTGGTGCTCGACCAGCGCCCGGCCGGTCTCGCCGGCGCCCGTGACGATGTTGACCACGCCGGCGGGCAGATCGGCCTGCTGGCAGATCTCGGCGAAGAGCAGTGCCGTCAGCGGCGTCGTCTCGGCCGGCTTCAGCACCACCGTGTTGCCGGCGGCCAGCGCCGGGGCGATCTTCCACGCCAGCATCAGCAGCGGGAAGTTCCACGGGATGACCTGCGCGGCCACGCCGAGGGGGCGCGGGTTCGCGCCGAAGCCGGCGTGCTCCAGCTTGTCGGCCCAGCCGGCGTAGTAGAAGAAGTGCGCCGCGACCAGGGGCAGGTCGACGTCGCGCGACTCCTTGATCGGCTTGCCGTTGTCCAGGGACTCCAGCACGGCCAGCTCGCGGGAGCGCTCCTGGAGGATCCGGGCGATCCGGAAGAGGTACTTCGCCCGGTCCCGGCCCGGCATCGGGCCCCAGACCTTCTCGTACGCCTGGCGGGCGGCGCGGACGGCGCGGTCCACGTCCTGCGCGCCGGCCTCGGCGACCTCGGCGAGCACCTCCTCGGAGGCCGGGTTGACCGTCTTGAACGTGCCGCCGTCGGTGGGGTCCACGAACTCCCCGTCGACGAAGAGCCCGTAGGAGGCTTTCAGGTCCACCACCGAGCGGGACTCGGGGGCGGGTGCGTATTCGAACATCGGCTCTCAGTCCAGGGTGAAGTAGTCGGGACCGGAGTAGGTGCCGGTCGTCAGCTTGGTGCGCTGCATGAGCAGGTCGTTGAGCAGGCTGGAGGCGCCGAACCGGAACCAGTCCGGGTCCAGCCAGTCCGCGCCGACGGTCTCGTTGACCATCACCAGGTACTTGATGGCGTCCTTGGTGGTCTTGATGCCGCCGGCCGGCTTCACGCCGACCTGCCGGCCGGTGGCGGCCCGGAAGTCGCGGACGGCCTCCAGCATCACCAGGGTCACCGGCGGGGTGGCCGCCACCGGGACCTTGCCGGTGGAGGTCTTGATGAAGTCGCCGCCGGCCAGCATCGCCAGCCAGGAGGCGCGCCGCACGTTGTCGTACGTGGCCAGCTCGCCGGTCTCCAGGATGACCTTGAGGTGCGCGTCGCCGCAGGCCTCCTTGGTGGCCACGATCTCGTCGTAGACCTCCTGGTAGCGGCCGGCGAGGAAGGCGCCCCGGTTGATCACCATGTCGATCTCGTCGGCGCCGGCCGTCACGGCGGCCCGGGTGTCGGCGAGCTTGACCTCCAGCGGGGCCTGGCCCGACGGGAAGGCGGTCGCCACGCTGGCCAGGTGCACGCCGGAGCCGCGCAGCACCTCGGCCACGTGCGGGACCATCGCCGGGTAGACGCAGACCGCGCCCACGTGCGGGCAGGACGGGTCGGCCGGGTCGGGGCGCAGCGCCTTGGCCGCGAGGGCCCGCACCTTGCCCGGGGTGTCCGCCCCTTCGAGGGTGGTCAGGTCGACCATCCGGATCGCCAGGTCGATGGCCTGGGCCTTGGCGGTGGTCTTGATGGAGCGGGTGCCGAGTTGTGCCGCCCGCTGCTCCGCGCCGACCTGGTCCACGCCGGGCAGGCCGTGCAGGAAGGTCCGCAGAGCGGTCTCGGATCGTCCCAACTCGGAGAGCTCCGACCGGGCCGACGTCGCTGTCGCCGTCATGCCCCGAAGTCTACGCACCCGACCGGACAGTGATCTTGGTCACCGTGCTGTCGCCGGCGCGGTGGTGAGCGAGGTCGCCGGTCCGGCCGCACCCGCAGTGCCGGGACGGGTGGACCGGTAGGTTGAGCGATCGTGGACGTACACGTCATTGACCATCCGCTCGCCCAGTCGCGGCTGACCGCCATGCGGGACGCGCGCACCGACTCCTCCTCGTTCCGGGCGGCGCTGCACGAACTCACCACCATGCTGGTGTACGAGGCCGCGCGCTCCTTCCCCGTCGAGAAGTACCCGGTGCAGACCCCCGTCACCGGCACCGAGGGCACCCGGCTGGCAAACCCGCCGCTGCTCGTACCGGTGCTGCGGGCCGGCCTGGGCATGGCCGACGCCGCGCTCGGCCTGCTGCCGGAGTCCTCGATGGGCTTCGTCGGCCTGGCCCGGGACGAGGAGACGTACGAGCCGCGCGCCTACATGGAGTCGCTGCCGCGCGACCTGAGCGGCCTGCCGGTGCTGGTGCTCGACCCGATGCTCGCCACCGGCGGCTCGCTGGAGCACTGCTGCCGGCTGCTGGCCGACCGGGGCTGCACCGACATCACCGTGCTCTGCGTGCTCGCCGCGCCCGTCGGCATCGAGCGGCTGGAGCGCTCCGGCCTGCCGCTGCGCCTGGTCACCGCCTCGATCGACGAGGGGCTCAACGACCGCATGTTCATCGTGCCGGGGCTCGGCGACGCGGGCGACCGCCAGTTCGGTGGCATGCCCCGCTTCTGAGGTCCGTCGCGCGGCTGCGCGTGAATCCGTGCGCGAGTCCGTGCGCGGGATGCGCGCAGCCGCTACCGTCTCCGGCCATGACTGGTGTTGCGCTCGCCGAAGAGCTGCTTCTCCTCGCGTACGACGACGAGACCGGCAAGGCGACCATGCCGCGGATCAGCCTCGACCTGGGGATGGCCGCCGCGGTGCTGATCGAACTGGCCCTGGCCGGGCGGATCGTGTACTCCGAGGGGTCCCTGACGGTGGTCGACCCGACGCCCACCGGCGAGCCGCTCGTCGACGGGGTCCTCGCCCGCATGGCCGCCGACACGCCCCACAGCCCCTCGTCCTGGGTGCAGCGGCTGCGGCACGGCCTGCGCGACAAGATCCTGGGTGACCTGTGCGCCCAGGGCGTGGTGCGCGACGTCGACGAGACCGAGCTGGGCTTCATCCACGTGCACCGCTACCCGACGGTGGACCCGGCCGTCGAGGCGGACACCCGACGCCGGCTCGCCGAGGCGCTGGCCAGCGGCGAGCTGCCCGACGAGCGGACGGCGGCCCTGGCCACCCTGGTCGCGGTGCTGCGGATGGAGCCGGCGCTCGGCCTGAGCGGTGACGCGGCCCGGGAGGCCCGGCAGCGGCTGGAGGAGATCGCCGGCGGCGCCGGCTTCTCCGGCACCGTCAGCCTGGACGACTCCGTGGTCCGCCCCTCCGTCGGCCTCGTCGTGGCCGCCCTGGGCAGCGCCGTGGACGCCGCCCTGGGCCCCCGCCGCTAACCACCCGACCTGGACCACCCGCCCCGCCCCGCCCCGCCCCACCCACCACCCACCACCCTCGACCGGCGGCCCCCGTCGCCGGCCCTTGTCGATCAAGAAGTTTGCGTCCTGGACAGGCGCGTTCCCTGACGCAAACTTCTTGATCACCGGGCCTCGCCCGGGGCGCCTGGCTGCGCGGCGGCGCGGTCCCGTGGGTGGGGGTGGGGGCAGCGTCAGAGGCCCAGGGTGGTGGCCATTTCCTTGCGGAGGGTGGCTACCGCGGCGGTGGCGCGGGCGCGGGCTGCGGCGACGTCGCCGTCCGCCACCGGCTCCACCACCTCCAGGTACGCCTTGAGCTTCGGCTCGGTGCCCGAGGGGCGGATCACCACCCGGGCGGTGCCGGTACGCAGGATCACCACGTCCGCCTCGGGGAGCAGGTCCTGCGCCTCGGTGACCGGCTGCCCGAGCAGCGTCGTCGGGGTGGGGGCCCGGATCCGGGCCATCGCGTCGGCGATCAGCCGTAGGTCGTCCACCCGTACGGAGAGTTGGTCCGTGTGGTGCACGCCGAACTCGGCGGCCAGCTCGTCCAGCCGGTCGGTCAGGGTGCGCCCCTGCGCCTTGAGCCCGGCGGCCAGCTCCGCCACGGTCAGCGCGGCGGTGATGCCGTCCTTGTCGCGTACGTGCTCCGGGGCGACGCAGTAGCCGAGCGCCTCCTCGTAGCCGAAGACCAGCGGCTGGGTCCCGCCGCCGGCCCGGACGATCCACTTGAACCCGGTCAGCGTCTCGTCGTACGGCAGGCCCCGGGCGGCACACATCGCCCGCAGCAGCGACGACGACACGATCGTGGTGGCGTACAGGCCGGTCACGCCGCGCCGCATGAGGTGGTCGGCCAGCAGCACACCCACCTCGTCGCCGCGCAGCATCCGCCAGCCGGGCGGGTTCCCCACCGCCTGATCCGGGCCGGCGACCGCTGCCTGCGTGCTCACCGCGGGACCGGTGTCCCGGACGGCCACCGCGCAGCGGTCCGCGTCGGGGTCGTTGGCGATGGCGATGTCCGCGCCCGTCGCCTCGGCCAGCGCGACCAGCCGGTCCACCGCCCCCGGCTCCTCCGGGTTGGGGAAGGAGACGGTCGGGAACGCCGGATCGGGCTCGGCCTGCTCGGGCACCACACCGGGCACGGGGAAGCCCGCGCGGGCGAACGCCGCGGTGAGCACCGCCGCGCCCACCCCGTGCAGCGGCGTGTACGCCACCGCCAGGTCGCGCGACCCGTCCGGGTCGATGACGGCGGCGGCCCGCTCCACGTAGGAGGCCACCAGGTCGTCGCCGAGCACCTGACCGGCCGGCCCGAGGGGCACCTCGGCCAGCGACCCGACCGACCGGATCGCGGCCTCGATGCCGGCGTCGGCCGGGGGCACGATCTGGGCGCCGTCGCCGAGCGTCCCGCCCAGTTCCGCGCCGAGGTAGACCTTGTAGCCGTTGTCCTGCGGTGGGTTGTGGCTGGCGGTCACCATCACCCCGGCGACCGCCCCGAGGTGGCGCACCGCGTACGCGAGCACGGGGGTGGGCAGCGGGCGGGGCAGCAGTAGCGCCGGGCGTCCGACGCCGGTGGCGACCTGGGCGGTCCGCTCGGCGAACTCGCGGGAACCGTGCCGGGCGTCGTACCCGATCACCAGCGGGCCGGAGCCGCCCTGGGCGGCGAGCCAGCCGACCAGCCCGGCGGCGGCCCGCGTGACCACCGCGAGGTTCATCCCGTTGGGGCCGGCGCGCAGCGGGCCGCGCAGCCCGGCGGTGCCGAAGGTCAGCGGGCCGGCGAAGCGGTCGGCCAGCTCCGGGGCGCTCGCCGGCAGGCGGTCGAGCACCGCCCGCAACTCCTCCCGGCTGGCCGGGTCGGGATCGTCGTCGAGCCAGCGCCGTGCTTGCTCGCGAATGTCGTCGATGTCAGTGGTTTCCGCCGGCATGTCTCTTGATAGCACGCCGGCGGATCACCACCGCGCTTCCCCCGGGCTCAGCCGGCCTCGGTGAGCTGGAACGACTTCACCATCTCGTCGAAGATCGGCCGGCTGTCGGCGAACTTCGTGTCGGTCGAGGTGAGGTAGAACGAGTAGACCTTGCCCTCGTGGACCACGCCGCGCCACACGCCGTGCCGCTTGGCCTCACCCTCGCCGCAGGTGTACTCGAACTCGGCCGCCGCCTTGCCGACCCACTGCACCTCGTTCATGGCGAGCTGGGCGTACGGCTTGGCGCAGGACTTGGAGCGGTTCTTCAGACCGTCCTCGGCGACCTCGGCCCAGCGCATCGAGTTGGTGCGGAAGTCCTCCACCAGGATCCGGACCTTGCGGCCCTCGTCCTCCGGGTCGACGTAGTCCACCCAGTTGCCGGCGCTCTTGATCTCCCAGCCCTGCGGCACCATGACCCGTACGCCCTTGCCGGTGTGCTCCTTCATCTCGGGCACGCCGGCGGCCGGGGCCTGCGACGTCGGGGCGGCCTGCGGGACGGTCGGCGCCGGGTCGTCGCCGCCGGTGAAGAGGACGACCGCCCCGATCAGCAGCAGTGCGGCGAGGCCGCCGGCGGCGGCGAGCTGCACCTTGCGCGGCCAGCCCTTGACGGTGCCGACGAGCTGGTTGCCGACGGCGCCGACCCGGCCGCCGAAGCCACCGCCCGAGTCGCTCGTGGCGGGCGCGGTGGCGGGGGTCGCCCACGGCTGCCCGGTGCCCGGCACCGACCACTGGCCGCCGCCGTAGGTGCCGCCGAGGTGCTGGGTGGCCTCCGGCGGCGGTGCGCCGAAGACGGGCGCTCCGACGCCCACCCGCTGGGTGGCCTCCGGCGGGGTGCCGAAGGTGGGCGTGCCCGCCTTCACCCGCTGGGTCGCCTCGGTCGGGCCGCTGAAGCCGACCAGGCCGGCGGCGTTGGTGCGCAGCTGCTGGGTGGCGTCCGACCCGCCGGACGTCATCCGCTGGGTCGCCTCGGCGCCGCCGTAGGTGCGGCCGGCCGGCGTGGACCCGCTCGGCGCGGGCATCGCGCCGGTGGGGGTGTGCAGCGGCCCGGCCAGGGCGTCGGCGCTGGTGTCGTCCATCGCGGCGGGGCTCGCGGCGAGGGCGGCCTGCGCGGGGCGCTCGCCCCGGCGCAGCGCCGCCAGCCGGTCGGTGAGCGACTCGCCGGGGTTGAGCATCGCCCGGCCGCCGATCTGCCCGCTCGGCTTCGGCTGCTCCGGCTCGGCGGCCGGCGGGGTCGGCACGGGCCGCTGCACCGGGACCACCGAGTAGGGGTCGGTCACCGAGTTCACGGCGGCGGCGTTGCTGGTCAGCGGGCCGGCGAGCAGCTCGCGCAGCATGGCCCGGGCGGTGTGCACGTCGAGGCGGCGGGCCGGGTCCTTCTCCAACAGGCCCATCAGCACCCGGGCCAGCGGCCCGCTGCGCTGCGGCGGGGCGGGCGGGTCCTCGACCACGGCGTGCATGGTCTCGATCGGGTCGCCCTTGTCGAACGGGGGCCGCCCCTCCACCGCCGTGTAGAGCGTGACGCCCAGCGAGAATAGGTCGCTCGGCGGGCCGAACTCCTGGCCCATCGCCCGCTCGGGGGAGATGAAGTGCGGCGAGCCGAGCACCATCCCGGGGGTGGTGAGCTGCACGTCGGTGGGCATCCGGGCCACGCCGAAGTCGGTCAGCACGCAGCGCCCGTCGGCGCAGATCAGCACGTTGGCCGGCTTGACGTCGCGGTGCAGCACGCCGATCGCGTGCGCCACCTCCAGCGCGCCGAGCAGGGCGATGCCGATCTTGGCGACCACCCGCTGCGCGACCGGCCCGTCCTCGATCACCATGTCGGCGAGGCTGCGGGCGTCGAGCAGCTCCATCACGATCCACGGCCGGCCGCCCTCGGTGACCACGTCGTAGACCTGGACGACGGCCGGGTGCTGGATGGCCGCCGCCGCGCGGGCCTCGCGAAGGGTGCGCTCGTACATGGCGTCGCGGTCGCTGGGGGCCAGCCCCGGGGGCAGGACGACCTCCTTGACGGCCACGTCCCGCCGCAGGAGTGTGTCCGTGGCACGCCAGACCGTGCCCATGCCGCCGTTGCCCACCGCCGAGCGCAGCGAGTAGCGCTCGCCGATGGTCGTGCCGGGCGTCGCGCGTCCGTTGGGGGAACTGACTGGTCCGCCGCTCCACGTCGGGATCTGAGTCACAGAAAAGCCACCGGGGGAATTCGAGGGGGGCTGGGACACAACCCCCCTATCTTGCTGGTTCCGACGCCCGATGCGAAACCCGACGCGGCGGACGTTTGTCGAACTGGACGGTACGTGTCCGAGCGTTCACCTCTCGTCGATGCCCGTCGACGTGTCGCCCGGTGTGCGGTATCCCTCACCCGCCGACGCCGTCGCGCGTCCTACCATCCGCTAATGAGCGAACCGCGGTCAAGCGAGTCCGGTTTTCCGATCAAGGGCGTCTACACGGCCGCGGACCTTCCGGAGGACCTGGATTCCCGGCTCGGCGGCCCGGGCGAGTTTCCGTACGCGCGCGGGGTCTACCCCACCATGTACACCTCCCGCCCCTGGACGATGCGCCAGTACGCCGGCTTCGGCACCGCCACCGAGTCCAACGCGCGCTACCACCAGTTGTTGCGGGCCGGCACGATGGGTCTCTCCGTGGCCTTCGACCTGCCGACGCAGATGGGCTACGACTCCGACGACCCGATCGCGCACGGCGAGGTGGGCAAGGTCGGGGTGGCCATCGACTCGATCGACGACATGCGGCTGCTCTTCGACGGCATCCCGCTCGACAAGGTCTCGACCTCGATGACCATCAACGCGCCCGGCTCGGTGCTGCTCCTGCTCTACCAGCTCGTGGCCGAGGAGAACGGGGTCGCCGGCTCGGCCCTCAACGGCACGATCCAGAACGACATCCTGAAGGAGTACATCGCCCGCGGGACGTACATCTTCCCGCCGAAGCCCTCGCTGCGGCTGGTCGCCGACACCTTCGGCTACTGCCGCAAGGAGGTGCCGAAGTGGAACACCATCTCCATCTCCGGCTACCACATGGCCGAGGCCGGCGCGTCGCCCGCGCAGGAGATCGCGTTCACCCTGGCCAACGGCGTCGAGTACGTCCGGGCCGCGCTGGAGGCCGGCCTGGCCGTGGACGACTTCGCGCCCCGGCTGTCGTTCTTCTTCGTCGCCCGCACCACCCTGCTGGAGGAGGTGGCGAAGTTCCGGGCCGCCCGCCGGATCTGGGCCCGGCTGATGCGCGACGACTTCGGCGCCAAGAACCCGAAGTCGATGATGCTGCGCTTCCACACCCAGACCGCGGGCGTGCAGCTCACCGCCCAGCAGCCGGAGGTCAACCTGGTCCGGGTGGCGGTGCAGGGCCTCGGCGCGGTGCTCGGCGGCACCCAGTCGCTGCACACCAACAGCTTCGACGAGGCGATCGCGCTGCCCACCGAGAAGGCGGCCCGGCTGGCGCTGCGGACCCAGCAGGTGCTGGCGTACGAGACGGACCTGACCGCCACCGTCGACCCGTTCGCCGGCTCGTACGTGGTGGAGGCGATGACCGCCGAGATCGAGGCGGCGGCGACCGAGCTGATGGAGCGGGTGGCCGACCACGGCTCGGCGGTCGACGCCATCGAGGCGGGCTTCCAGAAGCGGGAGATCGAGCAGTCCGCGTACCGGATCGCGCAGGAGATCGACTCCGGCGAGCGGGTGGTGGTGGGCCTCAACCGGTTCACCGTCGACGAGGAGGAGCCGTACGAGCCGCTGCGGGTCGACCCGACGATCGAGGCGGCGCAGGCCGAGCGGCTGGCGCGGCTGCGCGCCGAGCGCGACGCCGGGGCGGTCGAGCGGGGACTGGCTGAGCTGCGGGCCGCCGCCGAGGGCACGGAGAACGTGCTCTACCCGATGCGGGATGCGCTGCGGGCCCGCGCCACGGTGGGCGAGGTCTGCGGCACCCTGCGCCAGGTGTGGGGGCTGTACCGCCCGAGCGACCGGTTCTGATCACGTCGGCCGACGGCCGTCCGACCTCCCGCCGCGTCGGGGGCGGGCGGCCGTCGGCGTCCGGTGCGGCACCGCTTCACCCGTGCGCCGTAACCGGCCGGTGCACGTCCGGGTAACGACCCGCCCACGGCGCGTTCCTGCTGGTCGCGGGCGTGCGGGGCGGAGCGCTACAGTCGGAGCAGACGCTGGCCGCCCATCGGCGGCGCGGGCGCGTGGAGCAGTCCCGGCGACGCCGCCGGAGGGCCGCGCGCGGTGCGGGGCGACGTGGCCGACCGGCCACGGCGTGTGCCGGACGGGTTCGGGGGTAACCCGACCGGGTGGACGTGGACGCACACGGTGTGCGGTTGGTCGGCGACGGGGTGTGTGACCGTCTCGGGTGCCCTCGCTCGGGCGATGGTCGGGTAATTGTCGGAGTGTCCGTCGGTGTGACCGACTAATGCGACAATTCGGAAAAGCGGCCTCTGCGATCGGCATCGATTTCGCGGCGGCCGGGCCGATTACGCGTTGTAGGAGGTGGGGGGCGGATGACGGCGTTCGACCGCGATCTACCTGCTGTCCCGCAGATCTACGAGCGCTCCGAGCAGGGCATACGTGACGCTGTGCGGTCCGACGGCTACCGGAACGACGTTGCGCAGCGTCACCGTCGGAGGTCTAGGCTGTCTGCTGTTCCTGATGATCCATCCATCTCTAGCGAACGAGATTTCGACGTGACGAGTGCGTTGACGCTGCCCACCGGCAACCAGCTGGCGTCGTCCTGGCCGGAGGCGCCGGCCGGCTCCCAGCCCCTGCCGTTCGAGCTGGACCACCTGCTCGCCCTCCGGGTGCCCGGGCTGATCGCCACCCGTCGCCACCTCCACTCCCACCCGGAGCTCTCCGGCGAGGAGTTCGAGACGGCCGCCCTGATCGCCCGGGAGCTCACCCTGGCCGGGCTGAGGCCGCGGCTGCTGCCGAAGGGCAACGGGGTCATCTGCGACATCGACGGCCGCCCCGACGGCCCGGTGGTCGCGCTGCGCGCCGACATCGACGCCCTGCCGCTGACCGACTCGAAGGACGTGCCGTACCGCTCCACGGTGGACGGCGTCTGCCACGCCTGCGGCCACGACGTGCACACCACCGTGATGCTCGGCGTCGGCATGCTGCTGGCCCAGCTCGCCGACCTCGGCGAGCTGCCCGGCCGGGTCCGGCTGATCTTCCAGCCCGCCGAGGAGATCCTGCCCTGCGGCTCGCTGGAGGTCATCGAGGCCGGCGGCCTGGACGACGTGGTGCAGATCTTCGCGCTGCACTGCGACCCCAACCTGCCGGTCGGGCAGATCGGCCTGCGGGTCGGCCCGATCACCGCCGCCGCCGACAACGTCACCGTCCGGCTCACCGGCCCGGGCGGGCACACCGCCCGCCCGCACCTGACCGTCGACCTGGTCGACGCGCTGGGCCGCCTGATCACCGAGGTGCCGGCCCTGGTCAGCCGCCGGGTGCCGGCCAACAGCGGGCTGCTGCTGGTCTTCGGCCACGCCTCGGCCGGCACCCGTTACAACGTCATCCCCTCCGAGGCGTGCGCCTCCGGCACCCTGCGGGTGATGGACCGCGACACCTGGGAGCTGGCCCCCAAGATCGTGGGTCAGGTGGTCCGCGACGTCGTCGCGCCGACCGGTGCCACCGTCGACCTGGAATACCTGCGGGGCCGCCCGCCCGTGTGCAACGACTCCCGGGCCATCCAGGTCCTGACCGGCGCCACCGTCGCCGCGCTCGGGCCGGAGGGCGTCGCCGAGACCCCGCAGAGCATGGGCGGCGAGGACTTCTCCTGGTACCTGGAGTACGTCCCTGGCGCGCTCGCCCGGCTGGGCGTCGGCCGCTCCGGCCCGAACGTGGACCTGCACCGGGCCTCGTTCGACGCGGACGAACGGGCCATCCCGGTCGGCGTACGACTCATGGTCCAGACCGCGCTGCGGGCACTGGCGGCGGCGCGGTAGGCGGCAGCGGCGCGGCCGGTCCGGTCGGCGTCATCGCCGGCGGGGCCGTACGCCGCCGCCGGCGCAGCACCACCAGCAGCACCGCCACCGGTACGCCGATCGCCAGCAGCCACGGCAGCACCGCGCCCAGCACCGTCAGCAGGATGGTCATCGAGGTCAGGAAGACCTTCCAGCCGCCCTTGAGCCCCACCAGGAAGCCGACCTCGGTCTCCTCGTCGGCGGTGCTCGCGTCGGGGCCGACCAGCGACACGGTGATCGTCGACAGGCTGGTCAGGTCCGCCAGCCGCTCCTTCTTCGCCTCCAGCGAGGCGAGGTCGGCCTCCCGGCGCGACAGCTCGTTCTCCAGCGACACCAGATCGCTGATCGAGGTGGCCCGGGCCAGCAGCTTGCGGGCGCTCTCCACCCGGGCGCGCTGCGTGGTGATCCGCGCGTCCAGGTCGACCATCTGCTCGGTGACGTCCTCCGTGCGGATCTCCCGCCGCTGCTGCCGGCCGAGCTTCGCCAGCTCGTCGACGACGCCGTGGAACTTCGCCGCCGGCACCCGCAGCTCCAGCTCGGCCCGCGCGTCCGCGTCGGCGCTGCGCCGCTGGTCGCCGCCGATGAAACCGCCGGCCGCCGTGACCGTGGCGATCGCGCTCCGCGCCGCCTCGTCCACATCGTCCACCTGCACGCGCATCGTGCCCGTGTAGATGATGGAGCGCTGGTCGACCCGCAGGTCCGGTGCGCCGGCGCCGCTGCCCTGCTCGGCCTTGCCGCCGCCCCGCTCCGCCGCGCCACCCGCCGGGTCCGCAGCGCCACCGGCCTGGTCCGCCGCGCCACCGGCCCGGTCCCGCTCCGCTGGGGCCGCCGCCGGTCCGCTGTCGGCGTTGTCCCGCGCGTCGCTGCCGCAACCCGCGAGCGCGAACAGCGCCACCAGCGCGGCGGCCGTCAGCCGTACGCCTCGACGTCGCCGATCCCGTCCGTCCATTCCGCCTCCATCGTCCTCGCCCCCGTGCGGGGCGATACCTCAGACGTGACGCGTCCCCACGTCGGTTCCGGCAGACTGCGCTCAGGACATCACGATTCGATAATCTTGGAGTCACGATGCAGCTCACCAAGTACGCCCACTCCTGCCTGCGGGTGGAACACGACGGGGGAGTGCTGGTCATCGACCCGGGCGTGTTCAGCGATCCGGCTGCGCTCGACGGGGCCGACGCGGTGCTCATCACCCACGAGCATCCCGACCACCTCGACGTCGAGGCGGTCACCCGGCAGCTCGACCGACGGCGCTTCGTCATCCACGGGCCGGCGTCACTGGCCGACACCCTGGGCGACGCCGCCGAGGCGCTCGACGCGGTCCGGCCCGGACAGGCGTTCACGGCCGCCGGCGTGCCGGTACGCGCCCACGGCGGCCGGCACGCCGTGATCCACCCCGACATCCCGGTGATCGACAACCTGGCGTACCTGCTGAACGACACGGTGTACCACCCCGGGGACAGCCTGGTCGTCCCCGAGGACGCGCAGGTCGACACGCTCTTTCTGCCGATCCACGCGCCGTGGACGAAGTTCTCCGAGTCGCTGGACTTCCTCCGGGCGGTCGCCCCGCGCCGGGCGTACGCGCTGCACGACGGGCTGCTCAACGACAACGGGCTCAACGTGCTCAACGGCAACTTCACCCGGCTGTCCGACGTGGAGTACCGCCGGCTCGAACCGGGCACCCGGATCGACGCCTGACGGCGATGCCCGGCCCGCCCCGAGAGCTGGTGCACCGGCTCTACACCACCCCGCCGGACCGGTTCGTCGCGATCCGCGACGAGGCCGTCGCCGAGGCCCGCCGCGCCGGCGACCCGAAGGCCGCCCGGGAGATCGCCCGGCTGCGCCGGCCCACCGTGGCCGCCTGGCTGGTCAACCTGCTCGCCATCCGCCGCCCCGAGCTGGTCGCCGACCTGGCCCAGCTCGCCGAGGCCCTGCGCACCGCCCAACGCGAACTGCGCGGGCCCCGGCTGCGGGAACTCTCCACCCAGCGGCGGGCGGTGGTCGGCGCGCTCGTCGCCGAGGTACGCAAGCTGGCGGCCGGGGCGGAGGAGGCCCCGCCGGCCGGGAAGCTGCCGCTGGGCGAGGTGGAGGCCACCCTCAACGCCGCGCTGGCCGACACCGACGTCGCCGAACAGGTCCGCTCCGGCCGGCTGCTGCGGGCCGCCACGTACGCCGGCTTCGGCGAGGTGCCCCGCCCCCAGTTGCGGCTGGTGACCGGCGGGGAGGAGCCGGAGCCGGAGCCCCGGCCCGAGCCGACCGGGAAGCAGCGGGGCGGCGTCGACCGGGCCGCGCTCCGCGCCGAGCAGGCGGAACGGGCCGCCCGGGCGGAGCGGGCGCGCCGCCGACGGGCGCTGGAGAAGGAGCTGGCCAGGGCGCGTACCGACCAGGAACGCGCCGAGGCGGAGCTGGCCGGCGCGACGGCGGCCGAGCGCGACGGCGTCGGCGCGCTGGACGCGATCGAGGCGGAACTGGCCGAGCTGGAGCGGCGCCGGGCCGTCGCCGAGCAGGACCTGAGCCGGGCGAGGCTGGCCCGGCGCGGGGCGGAACGCACGGTGACGGCCGCGCGCCGCCGCGCCGGCGAGGTCGAGGCGGCGGTGGAGGCACTCGACGCCGAAGAGGGGGATGCCGAGTCGGGCGGCGGCGCGGCAGACTGACCCCTGTGGACGGACGGGGAGCGGGCGGATGACGCCGGAACAGGTCGCCGCGGCCAGCAAGCCGATCGTGCTGGACCTCGGCGACGTCTTCACCCGCTGCCCGACCACCCTGCGTCGGGCCCGGCTGCTCGGCATCCCCGGCTGGGCGTTCTACGTCACCGGGCGGGCCGGCGCCCTCGGGGACGTGCGCGCCGAGACGGTCGCCGCCGCCCTCGGCTTCCTGGCCCCCGAAGCGGTCGCCGACGGCTGGGACGCGGCCCGCCGGGTCGTCCCGCCGGTCGAGGTGGCCGCCGCCACCATGGTCGAGTGCTGCCGGTGGGGCGAGGAGCGGCTCGACGCCCTCGCCGGGGTGAGCCGGCTCGCCGCCCTGCTCAGCCGCGCGGTCGACGCCGCGGACGCCAGCGGCATGCCGCTCTTCGCGGCCTGGCGCGCCATGCCGGTGCCGGTCCGGACGGCCGGCGCCCGGGCGGCCGTCGGCCTGCGCCTGCTCCGGGAGCACTTCGCCGGGGCCCACCTGATCGCGGTCCGGGCCAGCGGGATGACCCCGCTGGAGGCCGTGCTCGCCGGCCCGGACGGGGAGGCGGGCGCGGTCGCCTGCGGCTGGCCGCCGCCGTACCCGCCGGTCGGGCCGTTGGTGCGCAGGCGGCTCTGGGCCGAGGCGGTGACCGACCGGCTGGCCTCACCGGCCTTCGCGGCGCTCGGCCCGGCCGACGGCACCGAACTGGTGGAGCTGCTCACCGCGACCCGGGCCCACCTGACCGACCCGGGCTGAGCCGCCGCGCCGGACCCCGGCCCGCGCCGGACCCCGGCCCGCGCCGGACCCCGGCCCGCGCCGGACCCCGGCCGCCGGGGCGGGCCGGAAAATCGGCGGCGACCCGCCGGCCCGCCTGTCAGGATCGCCCCCGTGACTCTTCCCGCCGGCTGGCACGCCCGCCGACCCACCCTGGACGACGTACCGGCGATCCTGGCGGTGGTGCACGCCGCCGACACCTTCGCCATCGGCTATCCGGACTTCGACGCCGACGACGTGCGCGACGCGCTCACCGCGCCGCACGTCGACCCGGAGCGGGACTCCTGGGTGGTGACCGATCCGGAGGGCGCTCTGGTGGCCTGGGCGATCCTGCAGAACGAGACCGGGATGGGCCGGGAGTTCGTCGACGTGTTCGTCGACCCGGCCCGGGGCGCGGAGGTGCGGGGGCCGCTGCTGGCCCGGCAGCTGGACCGGGTGGCCGCGCGGGCCGCCGAGCGCGGCCTGCCGGACCTGACCGTGCGCTGCCCCGCCTGCGAGCCCGAGCGCCGGTGGGCAGCCGAGCTGACCGAGGCGGGGTTCGACTTCGTCAAGCGGTACCAGCTCCTGCGCCGTTCGTTGGCGGGGGTGCCCGGCGAGCCGCCGCCACCGCCGCCCGGGGTGACGGTCCGGCCGGTGCGTCCCGGCGACGAGTCGGAGCTGCGCGACTTCCACCGGATCTTCGACACCGCCTTCCGCGACACCCCCGACTACGAGCCGTCGGGCTACGACCGGTGGCGGGCCCTCATCAGGCCCGGGACGGCCTGGGACGAGTGGTTCGTCGCCGAGGTGGACGGGCAGCCCGCCGGCGTACTCCGGTCGTCCGACCAGGCGCTCGACCGGAACGAGGGATGGGTCAGGAACCTCGCGGTGCTGCCCGGTCACCGGCGTCGCGGGGTGGGCGCGGCACTGCTGAACCACGCGTTCGCCCGGTACGCGGAGAAGGGCCGGGAGACCGTCGGCCTCGGGGTCGACCTGGCCAACCCGACCGCCCCGCTCTCGCTCTACCGGTCGGTGGGGCTGCGCGAGGTGCGCTGGGTCGACATGTACGAGCTGGTCGTGCCGGCCACCGGTGTGTGATTGACGACGCCGGGCGGGGCCGGATGGGGGCCCCGCCCGGTGCCGGAGCAGACTGGGGGCCGTGGGATACGCGCGGGGCCGACCGTACGGGCTAGGCCGACGCGGTGCCGGTGGGGCGGGACCGCAGCTCGGTGACGTAGTCGTCCGGCGCGCCCGCCTTCTCGGCGGCGTTCGCGATCTCCGAGAGGTACCACGCCGTGGGCAGCCCGCCCTCGTACCCGTCGAAGACGTAGATCCACGCGGTCACGTCGCCGTCGAGGGTGGAGATCCGCACGTGCAGCTTGCGGTACGTGCCGGCGGTCACCCCCTCCAGCTCGTCGAGCTGGGCGGCGTCGTAGGGGTGGATGTCGTAGATCGCCACGAAGACCCGGTCACCGGGCGACTCGACGACCGTGCTGACCGCGCCCTCCCAGCCGATCACGTCCTCGCCCGCGAAGGTGAGCCGCCAGCCTTCCAGCCAGCCGGTGCCCACCATCGGCGAATGCGGACAGTAGGCGCGCATGCGGGCAGGGTCGAGGTTAGAGCCGTAGGCGGCGTGATGACGCACGGCGATGACGATAGCCCGCCCGCAGGGTGGGGGAGAATACGACTGAGCGTGTCGGACGCGTTCGGGAAAAGAAAGTCACTGTGAGCATCGGTCGGGGGCGGGCACGGTGAGCGCGAGGAGTGCAGCGGAGCGGACCCCCGCAGCCGCGAACGAAAGGATGGCCCTGTGAGCCGGATCGTGATCATCGGCGGTGGACCGGCCGGCTACGAGGCGGCCCTGGTCGCCGCGCAGCTGGACGCTGATGTCACCGTCGTGGAGGCCGAGGGCGCCGGCGGGGCCTGCGTGCTGTCCGACTGCGTACCGTCGAAGACCTTCATCGCCAGCTCGGAGGTGGTGACCGGCTACCGGGACACCGAGGAGTTCGGGGTGGACTCCGACGGCCTGGAGGCGGTCACGGTCGACGCCGGCGCGGTGCACGAGCGGGTCAAGCGCCTCGCGCTCGCCCAGTCCGCCGACATCCACGCCAAGCTGGTCAAGGCCGGGGTGACCTTCGTGTCGGGCACCGCCCGGCTCGGCGAGGACACCCTCGGGCACACCCACCGGGTGCTCGTCACCCCGACCGACGGCGGCGGCGAGCAGTCCATCGCCGCGTCGACCGTGCTGGTCGCCACCGGCGCCACGCCGCGCCAGCTGCCCACCGCCGTACCGGACGGCGAGCGCATCCTGACCTGGCGCCAGGTGTACGACCTGCCGGAGCTGCCCGAGCACCTGATCGTGGTCGGCTCCGGTGTCACCGGCGCGGAGTTCGCCAGCGCCTACCTGGCGATGGGCGTGCAGGTGACGCTGGTGTCGAGCCGCGACCGGGTGATGCCGCACGAGGACGCCGACGCGGCCATGGCCATCGAGCGGGTCTTCCGCACCCGGGGCATGAGCATCCTCAACAACTCCCGGGCCGACGCGGTCCGGCGTACCGCCGACGGGGTGGAGGTCGAGCTCTCCGACGGCCGGAAGGTGGCCGGCTCGCACGCGCTGATTGCGGTCGGCTCCATCCCCAACACCGCCGACCTGGGCCTCGCCGAGTACGGCGTCGCGCTGGCCCGGGGCGGCTACGTCACCGTCGACCGGGTCTCCCGGACCAACGTGCCCGGCATCTACGCGGCCGGCGACTGCACCGGGGTGCTGCCGCTGGCCAGCGTCGCCGCCATGCAGGGCCGGATCGCGATGTGGCACGCGCTCGGCGAGGCGGTCCGGCCGCTGCGGCTGCGTACCGTCGCGGCGAACGTGTTCACCGACCCGGAGCTGGCCACCGTGGGCGTCTCGCAGGACGAGGTCGACTCGGGCAAGGTGCCGGCCCGGCAGGTCATGCTGCCGCTGGACGGCAACGCCCGCGCGAAGATGGATGGCCTCGCCGACGGCTTCGTCAAGCTCTTCTGCCGCCCGGCCAGCGGGCAGGTGATCGGCGGCGTGGTGGTGGCGCCGAAGGCGAGCGAGCTGATCCTGCCGATCACCATGGCGGTGGAGAACAACCTCACGGTCAACGAGCTGGCCCAGACGATCACGATCTACCCGAGCCTGTCCGGCTCCATCACCGAGGCCGCCCGCCAGCTCATGCTGCACGAGCTGGAGTGATCCGCCGGAGCAGGGCGACCGCGACGACGACGAGCACGGCGACCTCGGTGAGGATCAGCAGGCGCTCGACCAGGCCGAGCAGCAGCCGGTCGCCGGGGTAGGCGGACCAGACCATCGCCGCCGCCAGGACCACGCTGGCCGTGGCGAGACCGCGTACCCGGCGGCCCGCGGCTGCCGGCAGGCGTCGGGCGAGCAGCCAACCGGCGGCCGGCAGCGCCAGGAAGGCGACCACCGAGGCGTACCGGTGGACGTAGGCGGCGGTGTCCATGGGCAGGCCGGGCTCGTTCGTCGGCACCACCGCGGCCAGCAGCAGCCCGCCGACCCAGGCGGCCAGGAACGCCTCCGCCGCCCGCCCCGCTCCGGCGGCGGCCGGCCGGTGGCCGCGCCACAGGGCGGGCAGGAGCACGGCGGTGGCCGCCGCGAGCACCAGCATGGCGACGTCGATGACGCCGCCCCGGTCGGAGACGGCGTAGTCGCTGACGGTCAGCGTCCACGGGTCCAGGTTCTCGCTCACCTCGACGTGGCCGATCACGGCGAGCAGCGTCGCCAGGGCGATCCCGCCGAGGGCCAGCAGTCCACTGTTCCGGGTTCCGCGCATGGCTCAGCCTGTCCCGCGAGGGACCCCAGACGGATCCGGGCCGCCCACCGAGATCGGTCCCCGGGACCACCCCTAGGCGGCGCCGGGGCGGCCGGTCACTCCGCCCCGGGCGCGTCCCGCCTCGCCGCGACGACGACCGGCACCGCGACCGACTCGGCCGCCCGCCGGGCCCCGACGGCGGTCATGGCCCAGCCCGCCGCCGCGAAGCCGGCCGCCGCGACCCCCGCGATCAGCGCCAGCCGCCACGCGGACTCGGTGAGGGCCGTCCCGCCGAGGTGCCCGACCAGCCCGCCGTACGTCGCCCAGGCCAGCGCCGCCAGGCCCTCGTAGAGCAGGAAGAGGCGGTACGGGTACCGGCTGCGGCCGGCCGAGAAGCAGGCGGCCATCCGTCCGCCGGGCACGAAGCGGCAGAGCAGGATCACGAGCGGCCCGGGTCGGCGCAGCCCCTGGGTGACCCGGCTGGCGACGCGCCGGGCCCGGCCCCGTTGGGCGTCGCGCGGCGCCCGGCGGTCCGGCGCGCCCCGCCCGAGCAGGTAGCAGGCCAGGTCCCCGACGAAGACGCCGAGCGCGCCGACGGCGATGGTCACCGGCAGGTTCAGCCCGCCGTACACGGTGAGGGCGCCCCCGGTGATCATCACGACCTGGGTGGGGATCACGGGGACGAAGGCGTCGGCCACCAGCAGTGCGAGCAGTGCGAGGTACGCCCAGGCCGGCGTTGCGACCTCAGTGAGTAGTTCGGGCACGACTGCCACCTCGCCGGACGGGGCCGATTGCGGGTACCGAGCCTGACGGGTCGCCCGGCGTCACGGGGCGGGACCCTGGCGCGTGGTGACCACCGACACGGCAGGGCCACCGGACACAACGAGCGGAGACCGCCGCAGGTGACGGATGGGCGCGGCGGCGAGGGTCGGCGGACCGGGGCACCCCGGCGTACCGTTGTCGGGGCGCGGCCCCACGACCGTCGGGTCCCCCGTTCCTGACGGTGCGGCCGCCGCGGGCCGTCGGCAGGTCCCGTGCCGGCGGCCCGCCCCTGTGCCCGTCCGCGCTTCCGCCCCCGTGCCGGAGCGCCCGGAAAAACCGGCTGCGGTCCCCGCGGGCAGGGCCGTACCGTCGCGGCATGCGCAGTGCGGTATCCACCACGACGCCGGGAGACCCCGGCGCGCCGTACTGACCTGACCGTCGACGAGGCCCCGGGGCGATCCGCCCCGGGGCCTCGCGGCGTCCGGTGACCGGGTCGACTCCGGGTCGTACCCGATCAAGGAGCGCGACATGATCGACCACCGCAGGCTCGGCCGGGAGCTGGAGCTGTTCGCCTCCGACCCGCTGGCTGGCGCCGGGCTGCCGCTCTGGCTGCCGGCCGGTGCCGCCGCCCGGCACGCCGTCGAGGAGTACGTCCGCGAGCTGGAACGCCGCGCCGGCTACCGGCACGTGTCCACCCCGCCGCTGGGCAGGCGGGAACTCTTCGAGCTCTCCGGCCATCTCGGCTACTTCGCCGACGACATGTTCCCGCCGATGCGGCTCTCCGCCGACGACGAGTTCGTGCTGCGGCCGGCGCTCTGCCCGCACCACGCCCTGGTGTTCCGGGCCCGGGGCCGCTCCTACCGGGAGCTGCCGCTGCGGATCGCCGAGCTGGGCGGCATGTACCGCGCCGAGCGCTCGGGGGTGCTCGGCGGGCTGTCCCGGGTGCGCGCCATCTCGCTCAACGACGCGCACAACTTCTGCGCCCTGGAGCAGGTGGGCGAGGAGGTCGCCGAGATCCTCCGGCTGATCCGCGAGGCGCACGCCGCGCTCGGCGTACGGGCGGCGGGGTTCCGGCTGTCGCTGCGCGGGCCGGGGGAGAAGTACGTCGGGGACGACGCCCAGTGGGCGCGGGCGGAGGAACTGCTGCGCGCCGCGCTCGACGGGGTGGAGTTCACCGAGGCCCCGGGGGAGGCCGCGTTCTACGGCCCGAAGATCGACATCCAGGTGCGGGACGCCGCCGGCCGGGAGTTCACCCTCTCCACCGTCCAGCTCGACTTCGACAAGCCGGAGCGGTTCGACCTGTCGTACACCGACGCGTCCGGGGCGCGGCGTCGACCGGTGATGGTGCACCGCAGCCTCGTGGGCAGCATGGAGCGGCTCTTCGCGTACCTGATCGAGGTGCACGAGGGCGCCTTCCCCGCCTGGTACGCCCCGGTGCAGCTGGTGGTGCTGCCCGTCGGCGACGACCAGGCCGGGGCGGCGGCCCGGCTCGCCCGCGACGCGCTGGCCGCCGGGCTGCGCGTCGAGGTCGACGGGGCCGGTTCGCTGGGCTCCCGCATCCGCGACGCGGCCCGCGCCCGGGTCCCGTACGCCGCCGTCGTCGGACCCCGCGAGGCGGCCGAGGGCGCGGTCTCCCTGCGGTTGCGCGGCGGCCGGGCCCTGGACCCGATGCCCGCCGCCGACGCCCTGCGGCTGATCGGCGCGGTGGTGGCCGACCGCGGCCCGGCGCTGCTGCCGACCCGCTGAGCCCCCGCCCGGCCCCGACCCCGTCGACCGCCCGCCCGTCGCCGCCGGCGGTCTCCCCGTCACCGGGACGACCCTTCGAGCGGCGCGGGCTCGGGGCCGGCCTGGAGGTCGAGGCCGGGCTGGGGGTCGGGGTCGGGGTCGGGCTGGAGGGCGGCGGTGAACTGCGACCGGTACAGGCGGTGGTACGCGCCCCGCGCGGCGAGCAGTTCCTCGTGCGTGCCCTGCTCCACGATCCGGCCGTCCTCCATCATCAGGATCAGGTCGGCGTCGCGGATGGTGGAGAGCCGGTGCGCGATGACGAAGCTCGTCCGGTCCGACCGCAGCGCGGCCATCGCCCGCTGGAGCAGCACCTCGGTGCGGGTGTCCACCGAGCTGGTCGCCTCGTCCAGGATCAGCAGCGACGGCTCGGCGAGGAAGGCCCGGGCGATCGTGATGAGCTGCTTCTCGCCGGCGCTGACGTTGCTGCCCTCCTCGTCGATCACCGTGTCGTAGCCGTCGGGCAGGCTGCGCACGAACCGGTCCACGAACGTGGCCCGGGCCGCGGCCAGGATCTCCTCCTCGCTCGCCCCGGGGCGGCCGTACGCGATGTTGTCGCGGATGGTGCCCCCGAAGAGCCAGGTCTCCTGGAGCACCATGCCGATCCGGCCGCGCAGGTCGTCGCGGCGCATCGTGGTCACGTCCACCCCGTCGAGCGTGATCCGGCCGGCGTCCAGCTCGTAGAAGCGCATGACCAGGTTGACCAGCGTGGTCTTGCCGGCCCCGGTCGGCCCGACGATGGCGACCGTGTGGCCGGGCTCGGCGACCAGGGAGAGGTCCTCGATCAGCGGCTTGTCGGGGGCGTACCGGAAGGAGACGTTCGCGAACTCGACCCGGCCGTGCGGGTCGCGTACCCGGGCCGGCTCGGCCGGGTCGGGGCTCTGCTCCTCGGCGTCGAGCACGGCGAAGACCCGTTCGGCGGAGGCCACCCCGGACTGGAGCAGGTTCGCCATCGAAGCGACCTGGGTGAGCGGCTGGGTGAACTGCCGCGAGTACTGGATGAACGCCTGCACGTCGCCGAGGCTCATCGACCCCGACGCCACCCGCAGGCCACCGACCACGGCGATCGCCACGTAGCTGAGGTTCCCGACGAACATCATCGCCGGCATGATGATCCCGCTGATGAACTGGGCGCCGAAGCTAGCCCGGAACAGCTCGTCGTTCTTGGCGGTGAAGGCGGCCTCCACCTCGCGCTGCCGGCCGAAGACCTTCACCAGCTCGTGGCCGGTGAACGCCTCCTCGATCTGGCCGTTCAGCTCGCCGGTGTGCTCCCACTGGGCGATGAACTGCCGCTGCGACCGCTTGGCGATGGCGGTGGTGACGACCACCGAGACCGGGACCGCGACCAGGGCCACCAGGGCCAGCAGCGGCGAGATCCAGAACATCATGGCGAGCACGCCGACGACGGTGAGCAGCGAGGTGAGCAGCTGGCTCAGCGTCTGCTGGAGGCTCGTCGAGATGTTGTCGATGTCGTTGGTGACCCGGCTGAGCAGCTCGCCCCGGGGCTGCCGGTCGAAGTAGGGCAGCGGCAGCCGGTTCAGCTTCTCCTCCACCTCGGCGCGCAGCCGCAGCACGGTGCGCTGCACCACCCCGTTGAGCAGCCAGCCCTGCCACCACATCAGCAGGCTGGCCACCAGGTAGAGCCCGAGTGCCAGCAGCAGCACCCGCGCCAGCGCGGTGAAGTCGATGCCCTCGCCGGGCACCACGTCCATCCGGGCGAGCATGTCGGCGAAGTTGTCGTTGCCGGCCGCCCGCGCGGCGGCCACCGCCTGGTCGGCGGTGGTGCCCGCCGGCAGCTGCCGGCCGATCACCCCGGTGAAGATCAGGTCGGTGGCCCAGCCGAGCACCTTCGGCCCGACCACGCTGAGCCCGACGCTGAGCACGGCCAGCGCGATCACGGCGACGAGCTGGAGGCGCTGCGGGCGCAGCCGGCCCAGCAGCCGCCGGGCCGAGGGCCCGAAGTTCATCGACCGCTCGGCGGGCATCCCGACGCCCGCGTGCGGACCGCCGCGCTGCCCGCCGGGCGGCAGCCGCTTCGGCGTCGCGGCGTCGGCGGCCGGCTTCTGCTGCGGTACGGCGCTCGCGCCCGCGCTGCTGTGCCTGACGGTTGGCTCGCTCCGCTCGCTCACGCGACCACCTCCGTGGTGTTCTGCGACGCCACGATCTCGGCGTACGTCGGGCAGGTGAGTAGTAGCTCGTCGTGCCGGCCGATCCCGACCACGCCCCCGTTCTCGAGCACGACGATCTGGTCGGCGCCGACGATGGTGCTGACCCGCTGCGCCACGATCACCACGGCGGCGTCCGCGGTGACGGGGCGCAGCGCCGCCCGCAGCCGCGCGTCCGTGCCGAGGTCGAGCGCGGAGAACGAGTCGTCGAAGAGGTAGATCTCCGGCCGCCGGACCAGGGCGCGCGCGATGGCCAGCCGCTGCCGTTGCCCGCCCGAGACGTTCGTGCCGCCCTGCGCGATCGGCGCCGCCAGCCCCTCGGGCATCGCCTCGACGAAGTCCCGCGCCTGGGCGATCTCCAGCGCCCCCCAGAGTTCCGCGTCGGTCGCGTCCGGGTTGCCGTAGCGCAGGTTGCTCGCCACGGTCCCGGTGAACAGGTACGGCCGCTGCGGCACCAGCCCGATGCGGCGCCACAGCTCGTCCGGCGCCAGCTTCCGCACGTCGACGCCGTCGACCAGCACCGCGCCGGCGGTCGTGTCGACCAGCCGGGGTACGAGCGACAGCAGGGTGGTCTTGCCCGCGCCGGTGCTGCCGATGACCGCCGTGGTCGTCCCCGGTGTCACCCGGAACGACACGTCGCGCAGCACCGGCTCGGCCGCCCCCGGGTACTGGAACGCGACGTCGCGCAGTTCCAGCTCGCCGTGGCTCGTCACCTCGGTCACGGGGCGGGCGGCGGGCACCACGGAGGAGTCGGTGTCGAGCACCTCGACGATCCGTTCGGCGCAGACCGCCGCCCGCGGCACCATCATCAGCATGAAGGTGGCCATCATGACGGCCATCAGGATCTGCATCAGGTACTGGAGGAAGGCGGTGAGGGCGCCGACCTGGATCGCCCCGGCGTCCACCCGCTCGGCGCCGAACCAGAGCACCGCGACGCTGGAGACGTTGAGCACCAGCATCACCACCGGGAAGATCAACGCCATCAGGCGGCCGATCCGCAGGGCGGTCGCGGTGAGGTCGGCGTTCGCCGTGGCGAAGCGGTCCGTCTCGTACGGCTCCCGGACGAACGCCCGCACCACCCGGATGCCGGTGATCTGCTCGCGCAGCACCCGGTTGACCGTGTCGATGCGGGTCTGCATGAGCCGGAAGCCCGGCACCATCCGCCGGATGATCAGCCACAGGGCGACGGCCAGCACGGGCACGCTGACGAGCATCAGCCAGGAGAGCCCGACGTCCTCGCGCAGCGCCATCACCACGCCGCCGACGCTCATGATGGGCACGGCGACGAGCATCGTGCAGCTCATCAGCACGAGCATCTGCACCTGCTGCACGTCGTTGGTGTTGCGGGTGATCAGCGAGGGCGCGCCGAACCGGGCGACCTCGCGGGCGGAGAAGCGGTTGACGTGCCCGAAGATTGACGACCGGACGTCCCGGCCGAAGGCCATCGCCGTGCGCGCGCCGAGGTAGACGGCCGCGACCGAGCAGACGATCTGGATGAGGCTGACCGCGAGCATCCAGCCGCCGGTGCGCATGATGTAGCCGGTGTCGCCCCGGGCCACGCCCAGGTCGATGATGTCGGCGTTGAGGCTGGGCAGGTAGAGCGACGCCATGGTGCCGACGAACTGGAGCAGCACCACGGCGGCCAGCGGCCGGTGGTACGGGCGAAGGTGCGTACGCAGCAGCCGGGTCAGCATGCCGGGCTCCCTTCCGGGGTGCCGTGGTCGCCGTTGCCGATGACCTCGAGGAGGAACTCGCGGATCACCGCCGCCTTCGCCGGGTCGGCGTCGACCGAGGTCAGCGGCTGCCCGGAGCGGATCATGGCGGTCAGCGCGTCGATCCGGGCGCGGCCGGCCGGGGTGATCGCGATCTTGACGCTGCGCCGGTCGGCCTCGTCGCGCTGCCGCTCGACGAGGCCGTCACGTTCGAGGGTGTCGACGATGCCGGTCAGGGTGGCCGGCCGGACGAAACAGTGCTCGGCGACCGCGCGGTGCGCCAGTTCGCCGTGCTCGGCGAGAGTCATCAGAGCGACCATCCCGGCCTGGGTGAGGCCGTGCGCCTCGGCCAGGTAACGATTCCACCGCTGTCCGGTGACGTGCCCGGCGACCACGAGCAGTCGCGCTATCGGCACGTCCCGCAGCGTCAACAGTTCCATGGACGGCAGATTAGCGCCCTGAACGTCAGGCCCCAAACGAAATAGCGACGGCCACTCCGACGAAGAGGATCTGCTCCGCCGTACGCGGGCCGAGGGGGGTCGCCGGGCGGCCGGCCAGGGTCAGGCCGCGCCGCACCGCCGAGACGTTCGCCGGGAACATGGCCAGCATCAGCAGGGCCAGCCCGGCCGCGGTCCAGCGGGCGGTCGCCGGCACCAGCAGCCCGACCGCGCCCACCAGCTCCAGCACGCCGGTGACGGTGACCAGCAGGTCGGGCCGGGGCAGGCGCGGCGGCACCATCGCGATCATGTCGGCCCGGTAGGCGGGGGCGAAGTGCGCGACACCGGTCACCACGAACATCAGCGCCAGGCCCACCCGCAGCGCCGGATGCCAGCCGTCGAGGGCGGCCACTCCGGCCAGCCCGGCCAGCCGGGCGAGCGCGGTGCCGGCCACGAGTGCGATCAACGGAGCCATCGGTACCTCCTCGGTAGCAACTTGTCGCCGACAAGATTGCCGTCGGAGGTGTCATCTTGTCAATGGCAAGATATGATGGCGGCATGACCGGAACGCGCGGCTACCACCACGGCGACCTGCGTCGCGCCCTGCTCGCGGCGGCGGTGCAGGTGATCGAGGAGTCGGGCCCGGCGGCGCTGAGCCTGCGCGACCTGGCCCGCCGGGCGGGCGTCTCGCACGCCGCCCCGGCCCACCACTTCGGCGACAAGGCCGGGCTGCTGACCGCCCTCGCCACCGAGGGCTTCCACCTGCTGGCCGAGGCGCTGCACGGCGCCGGCGGCGAACTGCTCGACCGGGGCGTCGCGTACGTCGACTTCGCGGTCCGCCACCGCGCGCACTTCGAGGTGATGTTCCGTCCGGACCTCTACCGGGCCGACGCGACGGAGTTGGTGGCGGCCCGCCAGCGCGCCGGGGCCGCGCTGCACTCGGGCGTCGCGGGGCTGTCCGAGCGACGCCTGACGGCGGAGGATCCGCAGGGCGACGCGCTCGCGGCCTGGTCCATCGTGCACGGCTTCGCCACGCTCTGGATCTCGGGCGCGCTGCCGCCGCGCGTCGGCGACGACCCCCGGAAGGCGGCCCGCGAGGTGATCCACCGCCTCTTCCCGCAGCCCTGACGGGCGCGGGACGGCCAGGTGGCAGTGCTCGTGCCGGTCCTGTCGAGCTGATGTCGTAGCCGATTCAGCCCGACAGGCACCGCTCTCGACGGGCACCGCTCACCGACAGGCACCGCCAGCCGGCTGCGGCGCGGCCCGCTGGTGGCGGCGGTGTCACCAGCTGGTGGGCAGCGGCATCCCCTCGGTGTAGCCGGCCGTGCTCTGCACGCCGACCAGGGCCCGCTCGTGGAACTCCGCGAGGTCGCGCGCACCCGCGTAGGTGAAGGCGCTCCGTACCCCCGCGATGATCTCGTCGATCAGGTCCTCCACGCCCGGACGGGCCGGGTCCAGGTACATCCGCGCCGAGGAGATGCCCTCCTCGAAGACCGCCTTGCGGGCCCGGTCGTACGCGCTGTCGTCGGCAGTCCGCGCGCTGACCGCCCGCGCCGAGGCCATGCCGAAGCTCTCCTTGTAACGCCGGCCGTCGGCGTCGGTGTAGAGGTCGCCGGGCGACTCGTAGGTGCCGGCGAACCAGGAGCCGATCATCACGTTCGAGGCTCCGGCGGCCAGCGCCAGCGCCACGTCGCGCGGGTGTCGCACGCCGCCGTCGGCCCAGACGTGCCGGCCGAGCTGCCGGGCCGCCGCGGCGCAGTCGAGCACGGCGGAGAACTGCGGCCGGCCCACCCCGGTCATCATCCGGGTGGTGCACATCGCGCCCGGACCGACGCCGACCTTGACGATGTCGGCCCCCGCCCGCACGAGGTCGCGTACGCCCTCGGCGGTCACCACGTTGCCCGCCGCGACCGGGACCGCCGGGTCCAGCGCGCGGACCGCCCGCAGGGCGGTGATCATGCGTTCCTGGTGCCCGTGCGCGGTGTCCACCACCAGCGTGTCCACCCCGGCCTCCAGCAGCGCCGCCGCCTTGCCGGTCACGTCGCCGTTGATGCCCACGGCGGCGGCGATCCGCAACCGGCCCCGGTCGTCCACCGCCGGCCGGTAGAGGGTGGCCCGCAGCGCACCCTGCCGGGTCAGCACCCCGACCAGGCGCCCCTCGGCGTCGACCACCGGGGCCAACCGGCGTCGCCCCGCCGAGAGCCGCTCGAAGCCGGTACGCGGGTCCGCGTCCGCCGGCACGGTGTGCAGCTCCGTGGACATCACGTGCCGGAGCTGGGCGAAGCGGTCCACGCTGACCGTGTCCGCCTCGGTCACCACGCCCACCGGCCGGCTCTCCTCGTCGATGACCACCACGGCGCCGTGCGACCGCTTCGGCAGCAGGTGGATCGCGTCGCCGACGGTGTCGGTCGGGCCCAGCGTGATCGCCGTGTCGTGCACCAGGTGCCGCTGCTTGACCCAGGCGACGACGTTCGCCACCACCTCGATGGGGATGTCCTGCGGGATGACCGCGATCGCGCCGCGCCGGGCGACCGTCTCGGCCATCCGGCGGCCGGACACCGCCGTCATGTTCGACACGACCAGCGGGATGGTGGTGCCCGTGCCGTCGGGGGTGGCCAGGTCGACGTCGAGCCGCGAACCCACCTCGGAACGGACGGGCGCCATGAAGACGTCGTTGTAGGTCAGGTCGTGCGCGGGGACCGCGCCGTGAAGGAACCGCACGTCGCCATCATTCACGCCCGCCGGCGCCCGCGCCCCGGGTGGTAGCCGAAAACACCCCGACCACGCCCGGAACACCAACGCCCGCACCACCAACGCCACCACCGGCGCGCTCAGTCGAACAGCAGGGTGGCCGCGACCGCCACCATCACGACGGCCACCGTCCCGTCGATCACCCGCCAGGCCACGGGGCGGGCCAGCACGGGCGCGAGCCGGTGGGCGGCGGCGCCGAGGACCGTGAACCAGACCGCGCTGGCCAGCACGGCGCCCGCGCCGAAGACCCAGTGGTGCGGGTGCTGGCGGGCCACCCCGCCGAGCAGGAGGACGGTGTCGAGGTACACGTGCGGGTTGAGGTAGGTGAACGCGAGGCAGGCCAGCAGCGTCGCCCCGAGCGTGGCCGGCGGCCGGTCGGCGGGGGAGAGCGCGCCGGGACGCAGCGCGCGGCGGGCGGCCAGCGCGGCGTACCCGAGCAGGAACGCGGCGCCGAGCCACCGGACGGCGGTGAGGGCGGTGGGGTGCTCCGCCGTCGCGCCGCCCATGCCGGCGATGCCGAGCGCGATGAGCAGCGCGTCGGACGCGGCGCAGACGGCGACGACCGGCAGGACGTGCTCGCGGCGCAGGCCCTGCCGCAGGACGAAGGCGTTCTGCGCGCCGATGGCGGCGATCAGCGCGATGGCGAGGGAGAAGCCGGCGGCGGCGGAGCCGGCCACGGAGCTGCTGAGGATGTCGGGCACGAGCCGAGGCTACGAGCCCCGCGTCATGCAGCCCAGCTAAAGATTCTCATGGCGGATAAGCTCTGCTTCATCATGCTGGACACCACGCAGCTCCGGACCTTCGCCGCGGTGGTCCGCGAGGGCAGCTTCGAGGCGGCGGCGCGGTCCCTGCACGTCACCCCCTCGGCCGTCAGCCAGCGCCTCAAGGCGCTGGAGCAGTCCGTCGGTCAGGTGCTCGTCCAGCGGACGAAGCCGTGCCGGGCCACCGACGCGGGCCGGCCGCTGCTGCGGCTCGCCGGGCAGGTGGCCCTGCTGGAACGGGAGGCGCTGGACGCCGCCCGGCCCGCCCTCGGCGGGCCCGCGCCCACCCGGGTGACGGTCGTGGCGAACGGGGACTCGCTGGGCACCTGGTTCGTCGGCGCGCTGGCGCGACTGCCCACCGAGCTGGCGCTGCTGTTCGACGTCCGCCGGGACGACGAGGACCACACGGCGGAGCTGATCCGCGACGGCACGGCGATGGCGGCTGTGACCGCGCAGCGCGAGGCCGTGCAGGGCTGCCGGGTGGAGCGGCTGGGCGCCATGCGGTACGTCGCCTTGGCCGAGACCGGGTTCGCCGCCCGCCACTTCCCCGACGGTCTCACCGAGGCCGCCCTGGCGTCGGCGCCGATGATGGCGTTCGACCGCAAGGACCAGCTCCAGCAGCGGTTCGCCCGCACCGTCACCCGGCGTCGGCTCGACCCGCCGGTCCACTACGTCCCGTCCTTCGACGGCTTCAACGAGGCGGTGCGGCTCGGGCTCGGCTGGGGGATGGTCCCGGAGCGGATCGCCCGCGCCGACGTCGCCGCCGGACGCTGCGTCGACCTCGGCGCCGGGCGTCACCTGGACCGCCCGTTGTACTGGCAGCACTGGCGGGTGGACTCCGCCACCCTGGACGCGCTGACGGCCGCCGTCCGAACGGTGGCGGGCGCCGAACTGCGCTGACCGCCCGGGCTGCTTGCCGCGCCCTGTCCGGCGGGCTGGTGCCACGCCGCGGCGCACCCCGGCCGGCCGTGCCGCGCTGCGCCGTTAGGAAGGGCACCTGTACCGAAACATCAGGAAGGTGCCCTTCCTTACACCCTCAGGCGATGGTGCAGATCGCCGCGCCGGCGGTGATGACGGCGCCGACCTCGGCCGCGAGGCCGCTGACCGTGCCCGCCTTGTGGGCGTGTAGCGGCTGCTCCATCTTCATCGCCTCCAGCACCACGACCAGGTCACCCTCGGCCACGGTGTCGCCGTCGGCGACCGCGATCTTGACGATGGTGCCCTGCATCGGGGAGGTGAGCGCGTCGCCGCTGACCGCGACGCCGGCCTTGGTCCCGCCGCCCCGGCGGGCCGGCTTGCGCGCGGCGGGCGCGGCGGTGGCCGTACCCCCGCCGAAGCCGGTGGGGAGGCTGACCTCCAGCCGCTTGCCCCCGACCTCGACCACGACGGTCTCGCGCTCGGCCGGCGCGTCGGCGGGCCCGGCGGCGGCGGTGAACGGCGCGACGGTGTTGTCGAACTCGGTCTCGATCCACCGGGTGTGCACGGTGAAGGGCTCGGCGGTGAAGGCCTCGTCCCGGACGACCAGCCGGTGGAACGGCAGCGCGGTGGCCATGCCCTCGACGACCATCTCGTCCAGGGCGCGGCGGGCGCGCTCCAGCGCCTCGGTACGCGTCTCGCCGGTGATGATCACCTTGGCCAGCAGCGAGTCGAAGTTGCCGCCGATCACGTCGCCGGCGGAGATGCCGGTGTCGACCCGGACGCCGGGGCCGGTGGGCAGCCGCAGCGCGGTGACCGTGCCGGGGGCGGGCAGGAAGTTGCGGCCCGGGTCCTCGCCGTTGATCCGGAACTCGATCGAGTGCCCGCGCGGCGTCGGGTCCTCGGTGAACCGCAGCTTCTCGCCGTCGGCGATCCGGAACTGCTCGCGGACCAGGTCGATGCCGGCGGTCTCCTCGGTGACCGGGTGCTCGACCTGGAGGCGGGTGTTGACCTCCAGGAAGGAGATGGTGCCGTCGGCGCCGACCAGGTATTCCACCGTGCCGGCGCCGTGGTAGCCCGCCTCGCGGCAGATGGCCTTGGCGCTGTCGTGGATCTGGGCGCGCTGCGCGTCGGTGAGGAACGGCGCGGGAGCCTCCTCGACCAGCTTCTGGTGCCGGCGCTGGAGCGAGCAGTCCCGGGTGCCGACCACGATCACGTTGCCGTGCCGGTCGGCCAGCACCTGCGCCTCGACGTGGCGGGGCTTGTCCAGGTAGCGCTCGACGAAGCACTCGCCCCGGCCGAACGCGGCGACCGCCTCGCGGGTGGCCGACTCGAACAGGTGCGGGATCTCCTCCATCGTGCGGGCCACCTTGAGCCCGCGCCCGCCGCCGCCGAAGGCGGCCTTGATGGCGACCGGCAGGCCGTGGTCGACGGCGAACGCCAACACCTCGTCGGGGCCGCCGACCGGGTCGGGGGTGCCGGGCACCAGGGGAGCGCCGGCGCGCTGGGCGATGTGCCGGGCGGTGACCTTGTCGCCGAGGTCCCGGATCGCCTGCGGGGTGGGGCCGATCCAGGTCAGCCCGGCGTCGATGACGGCCTGGGCGAAGTCGGCGTTCTCGGAGAGGAAGCCGTAGCCGGGGTGGACCGCGTCGGCGTCGGCCTTCGCGGCGACCTCCAGCAGCTTGTCGATCCGCAGGTACGTGTCGGTGGCGGTGTCCCCGCTGAGCGCGTACGCCTCGTCGGCAAGCGTGGCGTGCAGAGCGTCCCGGTCGGAGTCCGCGTAGACGGCGACGCTGCCGAGGCCGGCGTCGCGACAGGCACGGATGACGCGGACGGCGATCTCGCCGCGGTTGGCGATGAGTACCTTGCGCACCTTGCTGGCTCCTCCCGGAGGGTCACTGACCGGGAGTGTATCGGCCACCGTGGCGACCCTAACGATCGCTCAGTGTGGGATGCCGCACTGTTCACCGCGCCCTAGTCAAATTTGCTTATTACGCTCATCCGGTGTCTGCCACGCGAATGATGATCCTCGGCCTGGTGCGCTGGATGCAGCCGGTGCACGGCTACGACGTGCGCCGTGAGCTGCTCAGTTGGAGCGCCGACAGGTGGGCGAACGTGCAGCCTGGGTCGATCTACCACGCCCTGCGCAAGCTGACCCAGGAAGGGCTTCTGCGCGAGGTGGCCACCGAGCAGGTGGGCGCCCGTCCGGCCCGCACCACGTACGAGGTGACGCCGAAGGGCGAGGAGGAGTTCGAGTCGCTGCTGCGCGGCCTGTGGTGGCAGCTGCACGAGCCGCCGGACCCGTTCGCGGCGGCGTTCTCCTTCCTGCCCGCGATGCCGCGCGAGGAGGCGGCGGCCGCCCTGCGCAACCGGGCGAACCTGCTGCGCGCCGGTGTCGAGTGGATGCGTACGTCGTTGAGTTCTGGCTGGATGCGTTCGACCAAGCCGGTGCACGTGGGGTGGATGTTCGAGCTGTGGACCGCCCGCTCCGAGGCGGAGATCTCCTGGTGCGAGCGGATCGCGGAACGGATCGAGTCGGGGGTGTCGTACCTGCCCGAGGGGCTGGAGCGGGCGCAGGGCTGGGAGGGCTGGGAGGAGCAGCTGCCGCCCCGGCCGACGGAGGGCGAATAATCAACGTTGACTAAAAGAGCTATATCGCGTTAGCCTGCCCGGGGCGCCACGGGGGAAGCATGCCGTCCGGCGTCGTCTCCGAGGGACAGACAGGTGGCCGGTGGCACCGGCCCGGACGACCAGGAGCAGAGATGATCGAGACCAGAGGGTTGCGGAAGTCGTTCCGCTCCCGAGAGGGTCGCCAGAAGAAGACCGTCGACGCGGTGCGGGGCGTCGACCTGAAGGTCACCGAGGGGGAGATCTTCGGCTTCCTCGGCCCCAACGGCGCCGGCAAGACCACCACCCTGCGGATGCTGGCCACGCTCATCGAGCCGGACGGCGGCGAGGCGACCGTCGCCGGGGTCGACCTGCGCAAGGACCCGGCCGAGGTGCGCCGCCGCATCGGCTACGTCGCCCAGGGCGGCAGCACCTGGGACGAGTCCACCGCCCGGGAGGAACTCGTCCTGCACGCCCGGATGTACGGCATCGGCAAGGCCGACGCGCACCGGCGGGCCGCCCGCGCCCTCGACGCCTTCCAGCTCACCGAGTACGCCGACCGCAAGTGCAAGACCTACTCCGGCGGTCAGCGCCGGCGGGTGGAGATCGCCCTCGGCATCATCCACGAGCCGAGCATCGTCTTCCTCGACGAGCCGACGACCGGCCTCGACCCGCAGAGCCGGGCGCACATGTGGGACGAGATCCGCCGGCTGCGGGGCGACGGCATGACCGTCTTCATCACCACCCACTACCTGGAGGAGGCCGACGCGCTCTGCGACCGGATCGCGATCATGGATCACGGCGAGGTGGTCGCGGAGGGCACCCCGACGGAGCTGAAGCGCGAGATCTCCGGCGACGTCGTGCTGGTCGGGCTCGACGCGGCGGCCACCCCGCAGGCCGCGCAGCTGCTCGACGGCGAGCCGTACGTCAACAAGCTGGAGACCGCCGAGGAGGGCGGGCTACGCCTCTACGTCGACGAGGGCGCCACCGCCATCCCGCAGATCCTGCGCCGCGTCGACACCGCCGGCCTCGGGCTCAGGTCCATCGAGCTGCACCGGCCCAGCCTCGACGACGTCTTCCTCACCAAGACCGGCCGCTCGCTGCGCGAGTCCTGATCCCGACCGGAGAGATCCCATGAAACTCGCCCGTGACACCTGGCTGATCTTCCAGCGCCAGCTTCAGCTACTGCTGCGCAACCCCGTCTGGGTCTTCGTCGGCGTCTTCCAGCCGGTGATGTACCTGCTGCTCTTCGCCCCGCTGCTCAAGCCCGCGCTGAACGCGCCCACCCAGGCGGAGGCCTACAAGATCTTCGTACCCGGCCTGCTGGTGCTGCTGGCCATCTTCGGCGGCCTCTTCCAGGGCTTCGGCCTGATCGCCGAGCTGCGCGCCGGGGTCATCGAACGCTCCCGGGTCACCCCGGTCAGCCGCCTCGCCCTGCTGCTCGGCCGCTCGCTGCGCGACGTGGTGTCGCTCATCGTGCAGGCGGTCATCATCACCCTGCTCGCGCTCCTGTTCGACCTGCGCGTCTCCCTCGTCGACCTGCTGCTGGCGTACCTGATGCTCGCCCTGATCGCGCTGATGACCTCGGCCGTCTCCTACGGCATCGCGCTCAAGGTCAAGAGCGAGGACGCGCTGGCCCCCCTGATGAACACCGTGGCCCAGCCGGTGCTGCTGCTCTCCGGCATCCTGCTGCCGCTGACCTTCGCCCCCGGCTGGCTCCAGGGCATCGCCGAGTGGAACCCGTTCTCCTGGGCGGTCGACGGCACCCGGGCCCTCTTCGCCGGCCAGCTCGGCGACGACAAGGTCTGGCAGGGCCTCGGCATCATCGCGCTCCTCGCCGCCGCCGGCGTCGTCTGGGCGGCCCGGCAGTTCGCCAGCAGCGTCCGGTGAGGTGAAAGGAAGGGCACCTTCCTGACGCCTGCGGTAGCGGAAGAGGCCCTTCCTGACGCCGGGGAGAGTTGCCTCTCACCAGGGGCGGGGCACCGGCCCGACGCTTGTAGCGTGAGGCCGGTGCCCCGCCTCACCCGTGACCGGCTCACCTGGCTGACCTACGCCCAGCTCGGGCTGTGGGGCTTCTTCCTCTACGGCTTCGGGCCGGTCGTGCCGCTGCTGCGCGACGAACAGGGCACCTCGGCCGCCGTCGCAAGCCTGCACAGCACCGGCATCGCCGTCGGCGCGCTGGCCGGCGGGGCGCTCTTCGCGCCCCTGGCCCGCCGCCTCGGCCGGGGCCAGGCGATCTGGGTCGGGCTGGCGGGCGTGGCGGCCGGCGTCGCCGCCCTGGGCGTCGTCCGCGCCCTGCCCGCCACGATCACCGCCGTCGCCGTGATCGCCACCTTCGGCATGCTGGTGATCAGCGGTGTGTCCGTGGTACTCACCGACCGGCACGGCACCGGCGCGCCCGCCGCGCTGACCGAGGCCAACGCCGCCTGCGCCGGCGCCGGCATCCTCGCCCCGCTGGTCATCGGCGCCAGCGTCGACGCCGGGTGGGGCTGGCGACCGGCGATGGCCGTCGAGGTCGGCCTGATCGCGCTGGTCGCGCTCGCCGCCGTGACCTTCCGCGTACGCCTGCCGCAGCCCGCCCCCGCTGCCGCGGCTCCTGGCTCTCCGGCTCCTGGCTCTCCGGCTCCTGGCTCTCCGGCTCTCGACTCTTCGGCTTCCGGCTCTTCCGCTTCCGGCTCTTCGGGTTCCGGCTCTTCGGGTTCCGGCGGGGTCGCCTCGGTGGCCGGCGCCCATGGATCCGGCCGGCGCCTGCCGGTGGCGTACTGGATCGCCTGGGTGCTGATGGCGGTCACCGGCTCGATCGAGGTCTGCCTGTCGCTCTGGACGGCCGACGTGCTCCGCTCGCACGCCGGGATGGCGGCCGGCGGCGCCTCGGCCGCCGTCGCCGCGATCGTCTGCGGCATGTTCGTGGGCCGGCTCGCCGGGGGTCGGCTCGCCCTGCGGTACCGGCCCGTGCCGCTGCTGCTGGCCGCGCTGGGCGTCTCGCTGGCCGGGTTCGCGCTCTTCTGGATCGCGCCGGTCGGCTGGCTCGCCGTCACCGGCCTGGTCGTCCTCGGCCTCGGCAACGCCCTGCACTACCCGCTGGCGATCTCGATCGCGCTCGCCGTCGCCGGGCCGGCCGCGGACCGGGCGGCCGGCTATGCGTCGTACTCGATGGGGGTGGGCTTCGGGATCGCGCCGGTCGCGCTCGGCTGGGTGGCCGACGGCGTCGGACCGCACCTGGCCTTCCTGCTGCTGCCGGCCTTCATCGCGGCGGCTGCGCTGCTCGCCGCCCGCCTGGGCCGCGCCCTGCGCCCGGCCCCCGCCGACCTCCGATCCCCGACCCCCGTCTGACGCCAAGCGCCCCCGCGGACCTTGGGTCCTCCGGCGGACCTTGCGTCTCCCGTGGATCCTGCGTCTCCCGTGGATCCTGCGTCCTCCGACGGTTCTTGCGTCCCCCGTGGATCTTGCTTCCGGGTGGACCTTGGGTCCCGCGCTGGATCTTGGTAGGAAACGGCCCCTCCAAGGGCCGTTTCCTACCAAGATCGCGATGAGGTGGGGCGTCAGTGCACTCGGGCCAGGGTGAGGCCGTCGGCGATCGGGAGCATCACCGCGTCGACGCGGACGTCGGCGAGCACCTCGTCGTTGAACGCCGCGATGGCCCGGTCGTCGGCGTTCTGCGGGGCGATCACCCGGCCACCGCGCAGCACGTTGTCGACCGCGATCACCCCGCCGGGACGCATCCGGGGCACCAGCTCCGCCCAGTAGACCGGGTAGCCGGTCTTGTCGGCGTCGATGAACGCGAAGTCCAGGTGGCGCTCGTGGGGCAGCTCGCGCAGCGTGTCGCCGGCCGGACCGATCCGCAGCTCGATCCGGTCGTCCACGCCGGCGCGGGCCCAGTACCGCCGGGCGATGCCGGTGAACTCCTCAGAGATGTCGAAGCAGGTCAGCCGCCCGCCCTCGGGCAGCCCACGGGCGATCGCCAGCGACGAGAGGCCGGTGAACGTGCCCACCTCGACGGCCTGCCGCACTCCGAGCAGCCGGGTGAGGAAGGTCAGGAAGGCGGCCTGCTCCGGTGCGACCTGCATCTGCGCGTCGTTCGGCAGGGCCGCGCGGGTCTCCTCGGCCAGGTCCCGCATGATCTCGTCCGGCGGCGCACCGTGCCCGACCAGGTACGCGTGCAGTTCCGACGTGAGCGGGATCGACTTGGTGGTCATCGAAAACCTCCGTGGAACCCCTGGCTTTAGCCGTGGGGAGGAAACGGAACTCTTGCAGAGCGGGACAGGAAAGGCCGATCCGCGGCCAAGGAGGATGGGTGTCCACCCGCATGTCACCGTAAAGCTTACTGGCTATCTTGCTAGGCTGTGAGCCATGGCCAGGGCTGTGAAGCGGGCGTTCAGGTTCCGCTTCTACCCGAGCCCCGGGCAGGTTTGCGAGCTTGCCCGCACGTTCGGGTGTGTCCGGCTGGTCTACAACATGGCGTTGCAGGCCCGCACCGAGGCGTGGGCCCTGCGTCAAGAACGGGTGAACTACAACGCGACGTCGGCGATGTTGACCGCGTGGAAGAAGACCGACGACCTGGCGTTCCTCAACGAGGTGTCGTCCGTGCCGTTGCAGCAGACGCTGCGGCACCTGCAAGTCGCGTTCACCAACTTCTTCGCCAAACGAGCCCGGTACCCGAGCTTCAAGAGCAAGAAGAAGTCGCGCCGGTCGGCGGAGTACACCACCAGCGGGTTCCGCTACCGCGACGGCCAGCTCACTTTGGCGAAGATGGCCGAACCGCTGAACATTGTGTGGTCCCGGCCGCTTCCCGAGGGCGCGAAGCCGTCCACGGTGACCGTGTCGCAGGACGCGGCCGGGCGCTGGTTCGTGTCGCTGCTGTGCGACGACCGGATCGAGCAGGCTCCGGCACCGAGCCCGGCCGTCGGGATCGATGCCGGCCTGGACAGCCTGCTCACGCTGTCCACCGGCGAGAAAGTCGTCAACCCGAAGCACGAACGCCGCGACCGAGCCGCACTCGCCAAGGCGCAGCGGAACCTGTCCAAGAAGGAGAAGGGCTCCGCGAACCGGGCCAAGGCCCGAATCAAGGTCGCCCGCGTGCACGCCCGGATCACCGACCGCAGGCGGGACCATCTGCACAAGTTGACCACTCGGCTTGTTCGTGAGAACCAAACGATCGTCGTCGAGGACCTGACCGTGCGCAACATGGTCACAAACCACAGCCTGGCTCGCGCCGTCAGCGACGCGGCTTGGCGGCAGTTCCGCACCCTGCTCGAATACAAGGCCGACTGGCACGGCCGCAACCTCGTTGTTGTGGACCGCTGGTTCCCGTCGTCCAAACTGTGCTCGGTGTGCGGTGCGCTCGCGCAGCGGATGCCGCTGAACATGCGGTCGTGGACCTGCCGATGCGGGCAGACCCACGACCGCGACGTCAACGCGGCCCGCAACATTCTCGCGGAGGGGCTCTCCGTGATTGCCTGTGGAGGCGGTGTAAGACCCCAACGGACGAACGTCCGGACGGGGCGGCCGTCGGTGAAGCAGGAAACCCAGCGGGCGACCGCTGGAATCCCCCGCCTCTAGGCGTGGGAAGGAAGTCAAGAACGGACGCTAACCGAGCGGCTCGACCGTCTGGTTGCCGGGCGCGACCTTCGTCCACAAATCTGTGAGCCGCAGGTCCAACTCGGCGAGGAGGCGGCGCAGCAGCGGCAGGCTGAGCCCGATCACCGTGCTCGGATCACCCTCGATCCGCTCCACGAAGGGCCCGCCCAGGCCGTCGATCGTGAAGGCACCCGCCACGGCCAGCGGCTCGCCCGTACCCACGTACGTGGCGATCTCGTCGTCGCCGATGTCGGCGAAGTGCACGACGGTGGAGGCGACCGCCTCGGCCCGCCGCCCGGCCTCGACGTCGATCAGGCAGTGCCCGCTGTGCAGCACGCCGCTGCGCCCGCGCATCCGCTCCCAGCGCCGGGTGGCGTCGGCCGCGTCGGTCGGCTTGCCGAAGATCTCCCCGTCGAAGGCCAGCACCGAGTCGCACCCGATCACCAACGTCCGCTGGTCGTCGGCCGGCCGCAGCCGGGTGAGTACCGCCTGCGCCTTCATCCGGGCCAGTTCCAGGCAGAGCTCCTCGGCCCGCTCCGTGACCACGAGGGACTCGTCGACGCCGCTGACCAGCACATCCGTCTCGATCCCGGCGGCCTGGAGAATCTTGCGGCGGGCAGGGCTGGCGGAGGCGAGCACGAGGCGGAGCGGCAAGGACTTCGGCACGTCGCCGACGTTACCGGCTGACCCGGACGACGACGTGTCGGGTAGGACGTGTCGACCCTTCCTCGCCCGTCTCCGTCTTTTGGGTCGCTCAGCGACTGACGCGGGGCGGCGGGTCGCCGCCACGACGACGCCGACGGGCGATGAACGTCCACGCGCCGCCGGCCGCCACGATCACGCCGAGGGTGACCAGGCCACGGGCCATCGCCGCACCATTCCCGTCGCCCGCTGGCTCCGCTACCGCCGTCGTGGTCGAGGGGGTGCGGGCCGGCACGCTCGCCGTCGCCGATCCGAAACCCAGCGGCGGTACGTCAGCCGTCAACGCCGCCACCAGATCGATGACCCCGTGGCCGTACTCGTCGTCCCGTCCCGGCGGGCCCTTGTCGATCGCTGTGGCGGTGAGCCTGTGCGCCACCTCGGCGGCGGGCAGGTACGGGTACTTGGACCGGATCAAGGCGACGGCCCCAGCGACGATGGCTGTGGAGTCCGAGGTGCCGGTGCCCTTGCGATACTTGCCGTCGATGCTTGTGCTGAAGATGTCAACTGCCGGGGCGACCACGTCGATCTCTGGTCCGGTGACTGACACTGAGGCTCGCTGGCCGAGCCGATCAACCCCACCTACGGCAATTACGCCAGGGTAGGCGGCAGGGAATCCGACGTGTCGGCTAAGGGGCTTGTTGCCTGCTGCAGCGACAATAACTATGTCCGCGCGAATTGCGGCCTCGACTGCCGTATGTAATCGGCTATCTGCCGCTCCTGCTGCTGAAATGCTGATTACTTTGGCATTTTGCGTGATCGCGTAGTTGATCGCATCTTTCAATTGGTGACTGGTTCCCCCTTGGCCGTTATTCTTTACGCGTATGGGAAGGATCTTCGCCTTCGGTGCGATGCCAAGGGCGCCTTGCTGGCCAGCTCGCCCGTGGGCGGCGATTAGACCTGCCATGCCGGTTCCGTGGCTATCTCGGTCTTGTCGGCCGTCGCCACTACCTCCAGCAACAATATCTGTGCCTCGGCGCAGATTGTGCGCAAGGTCGGGATGCGGATGAACGCCGGTGTCTGGCACCGCAACCGTCACATCTTCGCCTTGAGTGATCTTGTGTGCTTCGGCGACCCTGAGAAAGCTCAGGTGCCACTGGTCCCCTCGGATCCGGTCAACTCCCTGCGGACTTGCGGCGCCACGGTTAGACCAAGCATGCGAGGCAGTCGGCGGCAGGAGTGCTGCCGTAAGAGTGAACAGCGCCAAGGCGGCCTGGATGGTCCGAGTCCTCAACGGTTGAAGCCAATAGCCGGACCTGGGTCGATGGGGCCATCTTCGTCCGGAGGGCGGACTACCGGGCTTACGCCTCGGTCCACTTCCCATGGGTGGTCCGGATCCCAGTGCCGCGACTCCTTGTCGCTGCCGTCGTACCGTCCCGACCGACCCGCCATCCCGCCTGAACGGGCAGTGCCCATGCCAGGTGCTCCGCCGATTGGCGGTATACCCTGCACCGCGCTGAGGTTGCGGCCAACCCCAGGACGGGAGCCTGCGCCCCCGGTCGGAGCGGTGCCCGCGCCCCCGCCGCCGATTACTCCACCAATCGGGTTAACTCGACGTTGCTGTGCGCCGCTGCCACTAGAGGGTCCAAATCCCATTCCGGGGGTTCCGCCGATCAGACCACCTGGTGGCATGGGCCGGGGTGATGCCGGTGGCGTGGCAGGCGGGAGCCCCGGAATGGCTCCGTTGACCGGCCGGCTGCTAGGGCCAGGCTGACCGATCGGCAACCCAGAGATCCCGTGCCCAGGCCGCACGCCTGGCGGCATCGCAGGCATCGGTCCACTGCCGGAGCCAGCGGGGAGGCCGGGTGGAGTTGGACCTGGCATTGCGGGATTGATTGGAGAAGGCGCTACACCAGGTTTCACCCCGCCGAGGACAGGCCCGACGTTACGGGTGGTTGGTGCGGAGATTTGTCGCGCGTTAGTGGTCGGCCGTGCAACGGACGAAGTAGTCGAACTTGACAACGGCACGGGAACGACGGGAGGAATTACCGGAGCGGCCGAAACGGCGCCTCCGTAGATATCGGAGTTGTGCTGGTCCGCCTCAGGCAGAGGCTTAGGCCTGGGTGGTGGTTGGCGGAGCATTACTCGGGCGTGTTGGAGTTCGCCGCTGAGGCCGTACATGATGCCGCGCGCCTGGACGTTGAGGCGTTCGAGGTCCGCGTCCGTCACGGGGCGGTCGGGGACCCGGCTGCCCATGGCCGCCTTCGGGTCGGCGAGCGTCGCGTCGTACGTCTGCTTCTCCTGGACCTTGACGGCGTACGTCTCGTAGATCTTCTTCAGTTCCGTGCGGGTGGCGCTGATGGCCTGTGTGGCGGCGGAGAGCGCGGTGTAGTTGGCGCTGGCCGCGTCGTGCGTGCGCTGCACCTTGTCGATGAGCTCGTCCAGCTCGCGGACGTAGGCCCGGGCCGCCTCGTTGGTCTCCGGGGGCCATGCCTCGGCGAGCCCCTTGCGGTATTCCTGGAGCCGGCTCAGGTGCATCCGGGCGAGGTCGCAGATCTTGCGCCAGCCGGCGACCTGCTTCCAGTGGTTGGTGGTGTCGTGGTCCTGGAGGCAGGCCCACATGCTGGCGACATCCATCAGTCGCCAGTCGGTGAGGGCGGACGTGCGGCCGCCGGTGCCCCGTTCGATCATGGCAGCACCACCGGACCCCGTCCCCGTCCCTGACCCGGTGCGGGTTCCGGCCCGGTGGGATCGGGCAGCATCGGCGGCGCGCCGCGAGGCGCCGTGGGGGCCGGGTTGGCGAGGGCCCGCTCGATGTCGGTCACGCGCGCGGCGGCGAAGGCGTCGGACCCGGTGTAGCGGGTGGCGACGGTGCCGGCGGCGACGGCCAGGTGGCCGGTGACGTCGCGGACGCCCCAGACCATGTCGGCGGTGGCCTGCTGGGTCTCGTGGTGCGCGCGCAGGAAGTCGACCAGCTCGATGAACGCGTCGGCCGGGTTGGGCACCGGTGCTGTCAGGTCCGCGGCGATGTACGACAGGTGTGGGGCGTAGTTGCGTTCCACTTCGGCCTGGAGCTTGTCGGCGAACTCGCGGAGCTGGCGGATGTCGGCCTCGATGCCGCCGTAGCCGCGGAGCCAGGACGCTGGACCGTCCTCCTCGGGGATCATCGGCCCTCCCTGCCCGTCACTGCGTCGTTTCCCTGAGTGAGGTTAATAGGTCCCCGGGGGTGTCGGCAGCCCCGCCCCGGCACACACCGGCCACCCTGCGGGTGCGCAGGGGCGCCGAGCTGCGGTGATCCGTGCGGAAAAGGTCAGCGGGGCAGGCCGGACGCCCGCCAGGCGCCGGGGCCGGCGACCGTCGCTGCGACGGGCCGGCCGGAGCGCGCCCAGGCGGACGCGGCGACCGGAGGGGTCGCGGGGGCCGGGCGGGACCGTACGACGATCGCGCCCACCAGCGCGGCCAGTTCCTCGGCGGTGGGGACCCCGCGGACGACCCGGAACAGCGGCTCTTCGGCAGACATGGCGTCAGCGTACGCGGCGGAGAGGTTGACCTTGACCGCACAGTGGCGTGCCGGCGGTGTGAGCGTCGTCGGCTCCGGGTACCGTCTGGGCGATGTCGAACGCGCTGCCCCAACTCGTCGCTGACCGATACCGGCTCCTCTCGCCGCTCGGTCAGGGCGGCATGGGTCGGGTGTGGAAGGCGCGCGACGAGGTGCTGCACCGGGACGTGGCGATCAAGGAACTCGTCCCGCCGCCCAGCCTCACCGACGAGGAACGCCGCGAGATGCGGGAACGCTCGCTGCGTGAGGCCCGGGCCATCGCCCGGCTCAACCACATCAACGTGGTCCGCATCTTCGACGTGCTGCGCACCGACGGCGACCCGTGGATCGTCATGGAGTACGTGGCGTCGAAGTCGTTGCAGGACACGCTCGCCGAGGACGGCCCGGTGACGCCGGCGCGTGCCGTGGAGATCGGCCTGGGCGTGCTGGCCGCGCTCAAGTCGGCGCACAAGGCCGGCGTGATGCACCGCGACGTCAAGCCCGGCAACGTGCTGCTCGGCGACGATGGCCGGGTGGTGCTGACCGATTTCGGCCTCGCCACGATTCCCGGCGACCCGAACGTGACCCGCACGGGAATGGTGCTCGGGTCGCCCGCGTACATCTCGCCTGAGCGGGCCCGCGAGGGCACCGCCGGGCCGGAGGCCGACCTCTGGTCGCTGGGCGCCACCCTCTACGCGGCGGTCGAGGGCAAGTCGCCGTACGCGCGACCGTCGGCGATCGCCACCCTGGCGGCGCTCGCCACCGAGCCGATGCCGCCACCGAAGAACGCCGGGCCGCTCAAGCCGGTGCTCAACGGCCTGCTGCGCAAGGACCCGAACGAGCGGATCACCGCCGAGGTGGCGGAGAAGTTGCTGCGCCGGGCCGGCGGCAAGCGCACCCGCACGATTCCGCTGCTCGACGGCGTACGCCGGCCGGGGCCGAACGGTCCGCGTGAGCCCCGCCCGCCGCTGGTGCCGGCGCCGCGACCGGCCGAGGGTGGAACCGACAAGCCGGTCAGCCCGCCGGCGCCGCGCGCGCCGCTGGCGGCCGCCGCCGGTGCCGCCGCGGCGTCCACCGCCGAGGACGCGACGGCGGCGCTCTCCTCGGACTCCGTGCCGACCGCCAAGGTTGGATCCTCCACCTCGGACGCGGCCCCGACGGCGAAGGTCGACCCGCCGAAGCCCGCGCTCGACGACACGAAGGCCGAGCCGGCGGTCCCGGCGCCCGGCAGGCCGGCGAACCCCACCTCGGTGATGCCCGCGCCGGTCAGCCCGCCGTCCGGCCGGGCGACGGTCGTGGCGTCCAGCGGTACGAAGCCGAACAACACCCGGCGCAACGTGCTGATCGGGGCGCTGGTGGCGCTGCTGCTGATCGGCCTGGTGGTGATCGTGCCGATGCTGACCAGCGGCGACGGTGGGGACGGCGGCGGCACCCCGCAGGCCGACCCGACCGGCGCGGCGACCTCGCAGGGGCAGCCGCCGCAGTCCTCCGCGCCGGCCCCGCCCACGAGCGCCGCGCCGAGCCCGACGCCCTCGGCCACCCCGTCGCCGACCCCGGACGCGCTGCCGGCGGGCTGGAAGCTGCACAAGGACCCGGGCGGCTTCACGGTGCCGATCCCGGCGAACTGGGTGCGCCGCAACGCCGGAGCGAACACCGTCGTCTTCGACGAGCCCGGCGGGCCGGGCGAACTGCTGGTGCAGTGGACGTCCAGCCCGAAGTCGGACGCCTACGCCGACTGGAAGGGGGCCGAACCGGCCCGCAAGAACTACGTGAAGAACTACCAGTACCTGAGCATCAAGCGCTGCGACTACTGGAAGACCTGCGCGGACTGGGAGTGGCTGGAGACCCGCGACGGCACGCGGATCCACGTCCGCAACCGGGGCTTCGTCACGGCCAAGAACCGCGGTTACGCCCTGCGCTGGGAGGTCGCCGCGAAGGACTGGCAGGCCAACCTGGCCAACTTCGACCGGATTGCCAAGGGCTTCGTGCCCGACCGCAAGGACTGATCCGCGGGATTCGCGCCCGTTGCGAGATCGACTCGCATGACCTTCCGCCGTACGGGGTATCTGACCTTCACGACGGAAGGGAGGGTACGACATGGGTTACCGACGGAGGGACGCCCGGCCCCGAGTGGCACTGTGGATGCTCGTGGCCCTCGGCGACATCGTCCTGCTGCTCGCCGCCGCCGGCCTGCCGCTGCTGTTCGCGCTGCTCAGCGTCGTGACCGTCACCCTCGCCGGGGTGGGCGTCCGGCGCTTCGCCCGGCGGAACGCGCTCGCCCGCGAGAACGCGGCGGCCGTGCCCGTGGCGGCCCGACGGCAGGTCTGACGCCCGCGAGAGCGGCCTGGCGGCAGCCGGATCAGTTGTCGACCGTACGGTGACAACCGATCCCGCTGCCGCCAACCGCCTCCCCAGGCGAGTCAGGCTCAGGTGTTGTTGGCCAGGGCGATCAGCCGGCTCCGGTCACCGTTCCAGTGGTTGCGGTCGACCCCGCCGCTGATTCCGGCGACGCTGCCCCGGTCGGTGTACTGCCAGAAGCTCCAGAACGGCGCCCCGGCCGGCAGCGCGCCGACCGTGCTCGACCAGCGGGCGACCCAGAGCGGATGGTTCGCCCACGGGGCGCTCCAGCTGCCGGTGCACTGGTTCCACCAGCTCGTGGTGGTGTAGATGACGGCGTAGCGGCCGGTGCGGGCGCGGTAGGTGTTGAGGAAGTCCTGGACCCAGTTCCGCATGCCCGTCGTGCTCAGGCCGTAGCAGTAGCCGCCCGCGTACGGGTTGGCTTCGAGGTCCAGCGCGGCCGGGAGGGTGCGGCTGTCGGCCGACCAGGCGCCACCGTTGGAGGCCAGGTAGTTCGCCTGGACCGCGCCGGAGGAGATGTTGGGCCGGGCGAAGTGGTACGCGCCCCGGATGACGCCGGCGTTGTAGGCGGCCACGTAGTTCGTGTTGAACCGCGGGTCCTTGTAGCTGGTGCCCTCGGTCGCCTTGATGAAGGCGAACTGGATGCCCGCGTTGCGGACGCTGGTCCAGTTGATGGCGCCCTGGTAGTGGGACACGTCGATGCCGGGCGTGGTGGCGGCCGCCGCGGGGGTCGCGGTCGCGACGAGCCCCGCCGCCGCGGTGGCGAGGGCCGCGAGGGTGGCGGCCAACAGCTGCCGCAGGGATGTTCCGGTACGGGTCATGGATGCCTCCAAGGACGCCGGACTGAATAGACGTTCATCTTTGGAGGTAAGTGCCCCGAATGGCAAGGGGAGCTAAGGAAATCTTCAGGAACGGCGAAACTGGCCGCCCTGACGGCAGGTGTCTCCGCCGCTGGCGAGCGGACCGGGTGAGGCGCTCTCCGCCTCAGCGCAGCGTGGCCGGGTCGACGCGCCAGCGGATCGGCTCGGCCAGGCGGAACTCCTCGCCCGGCTTCGCCACCTGGTCCTCGACGTAGTGCGCGCCGTCGAGCCGGTGCAGCCGCAGCGAGTGGCCGGCGCCGTCCTGCTCCACCAGCAGGTACCACGGAATCCCGGCGATCGCGTAGAGCTGCATCTTGACCAACCGGTCGGCTGCCGCGTTCCCCGGCGAGACGATCTCGCAGACGAGGACCACCTCGCCTGCCTCGACGACGGTGCCCTCGTCGTCGGTGTCAGCCACCACCACGTCGGGGATGACAATGCGGTCGACGCCGAGCCGGACGTTCACCGCCTCGAAGACCAGTAGGCCCTGCGGCAGCGCTGCTGGCCGCAGGCTGTTCGTCAGGCTCCACGACACCAACTGGTGCCGCTTGCTCGGGGCAGGGCTCACGATCAGGCTCCCGTCGAGCAACTCGATCCGGTTCGACGTCTCGCTCATGGCGAGGTACTCGGCCTCGGTCCACAGGCCGACGTGGGGTTCCAGGGGTGCCGCAGTCACCGGCGTCCACCTCCCGCTCCTGTCGCCACCGGATCAGCCTTCCACGATACGGGCCGGAGAGGACGCAGTGACACAGGTCGGGGCCGGTAGGCTCGCGCCCCATGGTGTCGATCGACGGGCTCGGCGGTCTCTGGGACAAGCTGTTCGCGGCGCAGCCGGACCCACCGCCCCTGCTGGTGCTGCTGACCGCCGCCGTCGCCCTGGTGGTCGTCTCCACCCAACTGCCCTGGCGGATCGCCCGCAACGCCATCACCATCGCCCACGAGGGCGGGCACGCGCTGGCCGCCCTGCTCACCGGCCGCCGGCTGCACGGCATCCGGCTGCACTCGGACACCTCGGGGCTGACCCTCTCCGCCGGCCGGCCCACCGGCCCCGGAATGATCCTCACCCTGCTCGCCGGCTACGTCGCCCCGCCGCTGGTCGGGTTGGCCGGCGCGTGGCTGCTCGGCGGCAACCGGATCACCCTGCTGCTCTGGGTCGCCGTGGCGCTGCTGCTGGCCATGCTGATCATGATCCGCAACGTCTTCGGCGTGCTCTCGCTGCTGGTCACCGGCGGAGTGGTCCTCGCCGTCTCCTGGTACGCCGAGCCGCAGGTGCAGGCGGCGTTCGCGTACGCCGGGGTGTGGTTCCTGCTGCTCGGCGGCGTGCGGCCGGTGGTGGAGCTGCAACGGCTGCGCTCGCGGGGTCGGATGCCCGCCTCCGACGCCGACCAGCTCGCCGGCCTCACCCCGCTGCCGGCCCTCTTCTGGGTCACCGTCTTCGCCCTGGTCAACCTGGCCGCCCTCGGCGCCGGCGCGCTGCTGCTGGCCGGCCCGATCCTCACCGACGCCGGCCTGATGCCCGGAAATTGACCGGTCGACCGGGCAACCGGCGGCACCGTCCGACGCGTGTCCCCTGCGACCGTCACGGGGAGGTAGCAGGTGCCGGACGTCGACGGATTCGACGAGTTCTACCGGGGCAGCCGCCAACGGCTGCTCGGCTACGTCTACGCGCTGACGGGCGACCTCGCCGAGGCGCAGGACGCCGTGCAGGAGGCGTACATCCGGGCCTGGCAGCGCTGGTCGACGGTGAGCGCGTACGAGGAGCCGGAGGCGTGGGTGCGGGTGGTGGCGAGCCGGATCGCGGTCAGCCGGTGGCGCAGCCTGCGCAGCCGGGCCCGCGCCTACCTGCGGCACGGCCCAGGCGAGAGCGTGCCCGGCCCGGACACCGCCACCGTCGAGGTGGTCACCGCCCTGCGCCGGCTCCCCGAGGAGCAGCGCACCGCGATCGCCCTCTACTACCTCGTCGGCATGCCGGTCGCCGAGGTGGCCCGGCAGACGGCCGCCCCGGTGGGCACCGTCAAGGCCCGACTCTTCCGGGGGCGCGCCGCGCTCGCCGGGCTGCTCGCCGTCTCTGACCTGGAGGAGGCCGCCGATGCGTGACGAGACGACGTTCGTCGAGCAACTGCACCGGGACCTGCGCGAGGTCCGCTGGCCGGAGCCGGCGGAGATCCGCGCCCGGGCCCGCAGGCGCAGCAGGCGTACGGCGGTGCTGGCGGCGGTCGCGGTGCTCGTCGTCGTCTCCGCCTCGGCCGTGGCGGTCGGGGACCGGTCCGGGCGGCGGGGGCTGGCCCCGGCGGCGTCCCCCTCGCGACCGGCGGCGCCGGGGAAGGTCGAGATCCCCCCGGCGGCCCTGCTGCAACAGGACGACCTGACGGCGCGCAGCGGTCTGCAACTTAGCGAGGCCGGCCTGGGCGGGAGCGTCGACGTGGGCATGGCCCTCCGCCGGTGCGCCACGAGGCACGACAGCGGTGTGCCGGCGCAGGAGACCTGGGTGAGCCGGTCCCAGACGGTGCTGCGACCGGCGACCGGCGGGGGGCGGCTCGGCGACGTCCTGGTCGTCCAGGACCTGCACCGGATGCGGGACGACGGGGCCGCCCGGTTCTTCGACGGACTGCGCCGGCAACTCACCGTCTGCCGGGAGTGGCGGGAGGTGCGGTCGATCGAGTGGGGCGGCGAGTCTGTCACCGTCGAGGACGTGCATCGCTGGGACGTGCCGCGCCGCGACTTCGCCGGTGACGAGTCCCTATTGCTGCGCCACTCCGTCGCCGCGACCCTCGACCCGGCCGACGCAAAGGCGCCCGGCCACCCGTCCACGCCGGACGCGACCGTGGTGGTGCGGGTCGGCGACCTGGTGAGCGTGTTGATCCTGGAACCGACCGCCGAAGCCGACCTGGTCCGCCTCGCCGGGCTGGCCGCGCGGCGCATGTGCGCCGCCGCCAACCCGTCCTGCTGACCGCCGCCCACCGATCGGCCGCCCCGCCCCCGGGTCCGCGCGATGTCAGGGCAGCCGTGGCCTGCCACGGTCGACGGGGGACACCGCGCGGATCCCGCGGGGGAGGGGCGTCACAGCGGGATGTTGCCGTGCTTCTTCGGCGGCAGGGTCTCGCGCTTGGTGCGCAGCACCCGCAGCGCGCGGACGATCTGGGTCCGCGTCTCGTGCGGCGGGATGACGCTGTCCACGTAGCCGCGCTCCGCCGCGATGTACGGGTTGGCGAGGGTGTCCTCGTACTCGGCGATCTTCTCGGCCCGCACGGCGGCCGGGTCCTCGGCGGCGGCCAGTTCCGAGCGGTAGAGGATGTTCACCGCGCCCTGCGCCCCCATCACCGCGATCTGCGCGGTCGGCCAGGCGAAGTTCAGGTCCGCGCCGAGGTGCTTGGAGCCCATCACGTCGTACGCCCCGCCGTACGCCTTGCGGGTGATGACGGTGACCTTCGGGACGGTGGCCTCGGCGTACGCGTAGATGAGCTTCGCGCCCCGGCGGATGATGCCGTCCCACTCCTGGCCGGTGCCGGGCAGGAAGCCGGGGACGTCGACGAAGGTCAGCACGGGGATGTTGAACGCGTCGCAGGTGCGCACGAACCGGGCGGCCTTCTCGGAGGCGGCGATGTCCAGGGTGCCGGCGAAGTGCATCGGCTGGTTGGCGACCACGCCGACCGGCCGGCCCTCCACCCGGCCGTAGCCGATGACCATGTTCTGCGCGTAGAGCGGCTGGACCTCCAGGAACTCGCCGTCGTCGAGGACGTGCTCGAGCACCCGGTGCATGTCGTACGGCTGGTTCGCCGAGTCGGGGATCAGCGTGTCCAGCTCCCGATCCTCGTCGGTCACGTCGAGGTCGGCGGGCGCGTCGAAGACCACCGGCTCGTCCAGGTTGTTCGACGGCAGGTACGACAGCAGCGCCTTGACGTAGTCGATCGCGTCCTGCTCGTCCGTGGCGAGGTAGTGCGCGTTGCCGCTGCGCGAGTTGTGCGTACGGGCGCCGCCCAGCTCCTCCATGCCCACGTCCTCGCCGGTGACCGTCTTGATGACGTCCGGGCCGGTGATGAACATGTGCGAGGTCTGGTCGACCATCACCGTGAAGTCCGTGACCGCCGGGGAGTAGACCGCGCCGCCGGCGCACGGGCCCATGATCAGGGAGACCTGCGGGATGACGCCGCTGGCCCGTACGTTGCGGAAGAAGATCTCGCCGTAGAGGCCGAGCGAGGCGACGCCCTCCTGGATGCGCGCGCCCCCGGAGTCGTTGATGCCGACGACCGGGCAGCCGATCTTCATGGCCAGGTCCATGACCTTGACGATCTTCTCGCCGAAGACCTCGCCGAGGGAGCCGCCGAAGACGGTGAAGTCCTGGGCGAAGACGCAGACCTGCCGGCCGTCGATGGTGCCGTAGCCGGTGATGACGCCGTCGCCGTACGGGCGGGTCTTCGCCAGCCCGAAGTTGGTGGACCGGTGCCGGGCCAGCTCGTCCAGCTCGACGAAGGAACCCTCGTCGAGCAGCATCTCGATCCGCTCGCGGGCGGTCTTCTTGCCCCTCGCGTGCTGCTTCTCGACCGCGCGCGCCGACCCGGCGTGCACCGCCTCGTCGACCCGCCGATCCAGGTCGGCCAGCTTGCCCGCGGTGCTGTGGATGTTGATCCCGGTCTCGGTAGTCACCCTGGGAATATAACGATGGTTCAGGCCGTCGCCGCTGTGCAGTTCGCCTCAGCCGGGCCGCGACGTCCCCGGTCGGCCGGACGGGGGCGGCCGTAGGCTGACGGGATGCCGGGCTCGCCGTACACCGATCTGGACCGCCCGCCGCTGTCGGCGGCGCGGCTGCGGCGGGCGCTGGTCGCCCCGCACGGGCCCTGGACCCGCCTGGAGTTGCGCGTCGAGACCGGCTCGACCAACGCGGACGTCGCCGAGGCGGCCCGGGCCGGCGAGCCCGAGGGCCTGGTGGTGGTCGCGGAGCGGCAGACCGCCGGGCGCGGTCGGCGCGGCCGGGCCTGGCAGTCGCCGGCCCGGGCCGGCATCGCCACCAGCGTGCTGCTCCGCCCCGGGGAGGCCGTCGCCGACCGTGGCTGGCCGTCGGCGCCCCAGACGGGGTACGGCTGGCTGCCGCTGCTCGCTGGCGTCGCCCTGGTCGAGACGGTGACCCGGCTGGCCGAGCTGGACGCGGGCCTGAAGTGGCCGAACGACCTGCTCGTCGGAGACGCGAAGTGCGCCGGCATCCTCGCCGAGGCGGTGCCGGGGCCCTCGCCGGCCCGGCCGCCCGCGATCGTGCTCGGTGTCGGCCTCAACGTCACGCTGCGCGCCGACGAGCTACCGGAGAACCCGACGGGGCTGCCGGCGACCTCCCTGCAACTGGCCGGCGCGGCGGCCACCGACCGGGATCCGCTGCTGCGGGCGCTGCTGCGCGGGATCGCCGACTGGTACGGCGAGTGGCGCGCGGCCGGCGGGGACGCGGTCGCCAGCGGCCTGCGCGACGCCTACCTGGCGAGCTGCGCGACGATCGACCGGCAGGTACGCGTGCTGCTGCCCGGCGGCGACGAGGTGACCGGCACCGCGACCGGCGTGGACGCCGACGGCCAGCTCCTGGTCGCCACCCCCGCCGGCACCCGCGCCCTGGCGGCCGGCGACGTCCTGCATCTCCGCTGATCGCGGACTCCCGCCGCGCGGCTGATCCCCCGGCGGGAGGGGAGCGGCTACGGTCAGCGCGTCCGTTTCTGCGAGGAGGTTCCCGTGGCGTTCCCCGATGACGTGCTCACCGAGGACGAGCACGTCGTGCTGCACCTGCACCCGCACTGGAAGGCGCTGATCCGGCCGGTCGCGGTGCTCGTGCTCGCCGTCGCGGCGGTGGTGGCCGGACTGGTCCTGCTGCCGTCCGGCGGGGGCGGCTCGATCGCGCTCGCCGTCATCGGCGGCCTGGCCCTGCTGGCGGTGCTGTGGCTGGCCCTGTGGCCGTTCCTGGTCTGGCGGAGCACCCACTACCTCTTCACGAACGAGCGGGTGCTGCTCCAGCAGGGGGTGCTCTCGCGCGACCGGCGGGACATCCCGCTGACCCGGATCAACGACCACGCGATGAACCAGCGGTTCGTGGAACGTCTGCTCGGCTGCGGGACGCTCACCATCGAGTCCGCCGGCGAGCGCGGCCAGTCCGTTTTGCACGACGTGCCGGGGGTCGGCCGCGTGCAGACCAAGCTCTACGAGCTGGTGGAGGCCCACCACGACAAGCACTCCCTCGGCGACGACGAGATGCGCGACATCCTGGCGGACCTGCACGAGGGCAAGCCGCTGCGCGACCCGACCGCCTGAACCTGCGCGCCTCGACCGCCTGAACCGGCACGGCCCGACCGCCTGAACTGGCACGGCCCGACGGCCTGAATCGGTACGGCCCGACCGGCGCGGCCCGGGAGCGGGCCGGAACCGGTCGGGCCGGGACGGCGCATGGGTCAGGACGGGCGGGTGGGCCGGGACGGCGGGTGGGTCAGCGGCGGGGCGGGCGGCGGGTGGTGGCCTGGAGTTCGGCGGCCAGTTCCGCCTCCAGCTCCCGGTCGAGGGAGCCGCCGAGGCCGGCGTCGAGCGGGACGGGGCGCCCCTGGACCGGGGCCGCCGGGCCCGCCGCCGACGCGGGTTCGGGGCCGGGCTTGCCGCGTGGGGCACGCCGCGCGGCGCCGGGCGGTGGTTCGGACTCCTCCAGCTCGGAGATCGACTCGGCCAACTCGGCCACCGGGTCCATCTCGGCCATGGTGTCCCACTCGTCGCGCGGGATGCTGTGCCACGTCTCGGCCGCGTGGGCGGGCGCCGGTTGGAAGACGAACGTGCGGTAGGACCAGAAGCGGAACAGCGTCGCGAGCAGCACGCCACCGGTCTTGGCCACGTTGAGGGCCAGCAGGCTGGTCAGGCCCAGCCCGTACTTGGCGGCGGCCAGGACGCCCAGTTCGATGAGCAGGCCCGCCCCGTTGAAGAGGAAGAAGAGGACGTACTCGCGCCGCATGGCCGATTTGGGGCGATCCCGGTACGTCCAGTGACGATTCATCAGATAAGACGTGATCGTCGCCACCACGGTCGCGATGACCGTCGCCTTCAGTTGACCGTCCACGAAAACGGTCAGTGCGAGCACATTGAACACGGCGTAATTGATTACGGTGTTGACGCCGCCGACGATTCCGAACTTGAGCGCCTCGTGGATGAACTTCTGCCAGCGCTCAGGCAGCAGACGGACAAGACGCATGCGGAACACCTTAGGGCAGTGGGCGGGGCCGGCAGGCTCCGGCCGGGACGAAGGTGGGCGGTTGGTCACGCCCGGTGGTCTCGGTCGTGCTTCTCTTCCGGAACGGAGGGGGTTCCCGCTTCGACGAAGACGAACCGTCGGTAGGACCAGAACCGGAACAGCGTCCCGAGCCCGGTCCCGACGATGAAGCTGGCGATGTTGTCGGCCAGCGGGGTCTGGAACACCTCCGGCCAGATGCTGCCCAGGCCGTAGCGGCTGACCGCCAGGCAGGCCACGGCGATCCCCAGGCCGACGCCGTTGAAGAAGAAGAACAGTGCGTACTCGCGGGCCGGGTTGGAGCGCTTGCGGTGCCGCCACGTCCAGAACCGGTTGCCGACGAACGCCACGGACGCCGCGATCACCGTCGAGATGGTCTTCGCGGTGACCTGCTCGACGCCCCGCACGCTCGTCAGGTAGTTGAAGAGGGCGAAGTCGATCAGGAAGGCGATCCCGCCCACGGTGGCGAACTTGCTCAGCTCGCGGACCAGGTGGCCGAAGCGGTCCACCAGCGCGCGGACCAGACCCGGGCGGGTCTGCGGAGAGCCGGGCTCCCCGGTCGTCGTCGCGGCCACGACGCGAGCCTACCGGCTGGGGTCATCCCGCACGGGTAGCAACGGCGGACCGCTCACCCGGGTGTGCGCCTGTGGACAGAGCGTAACGAGATCGGACCGCCTGCGGAGCGGTTCGCGGGTTCCGCCGTCCGGGGCGCCGCCGGCCCGGCCGGTGACGGTTCCCCACAGGATTTGCGTGAAACTGCGCGTGAAAGCGGGTATTAGCTCGTGATGCCGCAGCGTGCCCGTACCTTGTGCAGTTCTTCACAACCAGTCCCACTGACTGGTGACCTCGCCCGGTTTACGCTGAGGCCAATCCCAGGTTTCCACGAAGACGACGCATAGCGCCGTCAAGACTCGTGCATCCCATAGATCGGTCAGCGTCGACCACAAGGAGATGTGTCATGGTTGCTCCGGCTACCGTTCGGGGTATCGATCAGGCCCCGACGTCCCACCCGAAACTGCTCGCCTGGGTCCGTGAGGTCGCTGAACTGACCACCCCCGACCGCGTCGTCTGGGTGGACGGGTCCGACGAGGAGTGGCGGCGCCTCACCGACGAGCTGGTCGAGGCCGGCACCCTGATCCGGCTCAACCCCGAGAAGAAGCCCAACTCGTTCTACGCGCGCACCGACCCGACGGACGTCGCCCGGGTCGAGGAGCGCACCTACATCTGCTCCGTCGACGAGGCGGACGCCGGCCCCACCAACAACTGGATGGCGCCGGCCGAGATGAAGCGGACGATGACGGAGCTCTACCGCGGTTGCATGCGCGGGCGCACCATGTACGTCATCCCGTTCTGCATGGGCCCGGTCGAGGCCGAGAGCCCCATGTTCGGCGTCGAGATCACCGACAGCCCGTACGTGGTCGCGTCGATGCGCATCATGACCCGGATGGGGGCCAAGGTCTTGGAGGCCATGGGCGACGACGCGGACTTCGTCCACGCGCTGCACTCCATCGGCGCCCCGCTCAACCCCGGCCAGCAGGACGTGGCGTGGCCGTGCAACGAGACCAAGTACATCTCCCACTTCCCGGAGACCCGGGAAATCTGGTCCTTCGGCTCCGGCTACGGCGGCAACTCGCTGCTCGGCAAGAAGTGCTACTCGCTGCGGATCGCCAGCGTGATGGGCCGCGACGAGGGCTGGCTCGCCGAGCACATGCTCATCCTCAAGATCACCTCGCCGGAGGGCAAGGTCTACCACGTCGCCGGGGCCTTCCCGTCGGCCTGCGGCAAGACCAACCTGGCCATGCTGGAGCCGACCGTCCCGGGCTGGAAGGTCGAGACCATCGGCGACGACATCGCCTGGATGCGCTTCGGCCCGGACGGCCGCCTCTACGCGGTCAACCCCGAGTACGGCCTCTTCGGCGTTGCGCCCGGCACCGACTGGAAGACCAACGCCAACGCGATGCGGACGCTGGACCGCGGCAACTCCGTCTTCACCAACGTCGCCCTGACCGACGACGGGGACATCTGGTGGGAGGGCATGGGCGAGCCGCCGGCGCACCTGGTCGACTGGAAGGGCAACGACTGGACGCCGGAGAGCGACAGCCTCTCCTCGCACGCGAACAGCCGGTTCTGCACCCCGATCACCCAGTGCCCGATCCTGGCCGAGGACTACTTCGACCCGAACGGCGTGCCGATCGACGCGATCCTCTTCGGTGGTCGCCGCCGGGACACCATCCCGCTGGTGACCGAGGCCCGCGACTGGGTGCACGGGGTCTACATGGGCGCGACGCTCTCCTCGGAGACCACCGCCGCCGCCTCCGGTGCGGTCGGCGTCGTCCGGCGCGACCCGATGGCGATGCTCCCGTTCATCGGCTACCACGCCGGCGACTACTTCCGGCACTGGATCGAGATGGGCAAGGGCACCGACGGCGACGAGTCCAAGCTGCCGAAGATCTACTACGTCAACTGGTTCCGCAAGGACCCGGAGGGCAACTTCCTCTGGCCCGGCTTCGGCGAGAACTCCCGCGTGCTCAAGTGGGTCATCGAGCGGATCGAGGGGCGCGCCGAGGCGGTGGAGACGCCGATCGGCATGGTCCCGGCCCAGGACGCGCTCGACGTCGAGGGCCTCGACATGACCCCGGAGGACGTCCGGATCGCGCTGAAGGTCGACCCGGAGGAGTGGCGCAAGGAGCTCCCGATGGTCACCGAGTGGTTCGAGAAGTTCGGCGACAAGCTGCCGGGCGTGCTCTGGGCCGAGCTGGACGCGCTGCGTGCCCGGCTCGACGCGGCGCCGCAGCGCTGAGGACAGGTGTGACCGACGCCCCGACGGGGCATCACCGGATCCCATGAGGACGGCCGCCGCGACCGAGGTCCGGCGGCCGTCCGCCGTCCGGGCGCTGACCGCACTGCTCGCGCTGACCGCGGCGGCCACCGTCGTGGTCGAGCTGCTCAACTGGTGGTACGCCCCGGAGCAGGGCTTCGGGCTGGCGGTGCGGACGGGCTGGGCGATGCTCCGTTCGCTCGGCTTCCTGCTGCTGATCGGGCACGTCCGTCGGGGCCGGACGGTGGCCCGGCCGTTCGGGCTGATCCTGGCGGTGACCACGGTCTTCGCGGTCGGCCGGCTGATCGTGCCCCGGCAGGGAGTGCCGCCGCTGCCGGGGCTGCTCGGGTTCGCCCTGCTCACCGTGCTCTGCGCCGCCGTGGTCTGGCTGCTCTACCGCTCGTCCGCGGTGTCCGGGCACCTGGTCCGCCACCGGCCCCGCCTGGTCATCGACCGGGAGGGCATCTCCTGGCGGGAGACCCCGCCCCGCCGGCCGGAGGTCAGCGGTTGGCTGCTCACCAGCCGGGTCGCGGCGTTCACGTACAGCCCGCTCATGCTGGTCCCGGCGCTGGTCGCCGGCGGCGCGGTGCTGGACGACCGGCTCGCCGCCGTGCCCGCCGTGCTGCTCTGGTTCGCCGCCGGGATCGTGACCAGCTACGCGGTGCTCTTCTGCACCGCCTTCCTGATGCGCGGCAAGGGCTGGGCGCGCACGCTGCTGGTGGCCGTCACCGCGATCGTGCTCGCCGTCGACCTGCCGCTGTGCTGGTGGCTGCTCGGCCCGGACGGGCTGGTCCGCGACGGCGGCCCGCTGGTGGCCGCCGCCGGCCTAACGATCTACGGCCTCTGGCGCGCCACCCGCGCCGAACGCGCCACCCGCCCGGCGTAGGACGCCCAGCCCGAGCAGGGCCACGGGGCCTGTTCCCCACCCGCCCGGGGACGGTGCCTTCGCGCTGTCGACCTGCCCCGCCCACGAGACCGCCCGCGGGCCCGCCCCGCTCCGCCCCTCGTCCCCCCGCCCACGCAAGCGTCCGCGGGCCCGTCACGCCTAGCCCTTCGCCGATCTTGGTAGGAACATGCCCCTCCAGGGGCACGTAACTACCAAGATCTCCTGCGCGCGCCGTCATCCCGCGATGCGTGGGGAGGCGCCGTCGCTGCCGGGGAGGGTCCGGGGGACCCCGGCCGGACCTCGGCGTCTGGTTCGTGGGCCGCCGGGAGGGCCCCGCGAGGGCTTCGGGAGGGCCCCGCGAGGGCTTCGGGAGGGCCCCGGGAGGACGCCGGGAGGCCCCCGGGAGGAGACTCCGGGAGGGTCCCGGGAGGGTCCCGCGAGGGCTTCGGGAGGGTCTCGGGAGGACGCCGGGGAGTTCGGGGGTCCTCGTTGACGTGCCGGGCGGGTTTCGGCGCGGTGTGCACCCGCGGCGGGAGGATGACCCGCAGGAGCCGGACCGGCGGTGGGAGGCGACGCGTGGGCGACGAGTCCGTGGGCGACGAGTTCGACGTGGTGGTGGTGGGGGCCGGTCCGGCGGGGTCGGCCGCCGCGCTGGCGGCCCGGCGAGCGGGGGCGAGCGTACTGCTGCTGGACCGGTCCGACTTTCCCCGCGACAAGGCGTGCGGGGACGGCATCGCCGCGCACGCGCTGGACGTGCTCGACGAGCTGGGGGTGCCCGACGCGGTGACCGGGTACGCGCCACTGCCGGCGCTGCGGCTGGTCGGGCCGGGCGGCGGCGCCGTGGCCCGGGCGCTGCCCCGGCCGGCGTACACCGTGCCCCGCAGGGTCTTCGACGCGCGGCTGGTGGCTGCGGCGGTCGGTGCCGGCGCGCGGCTGCGCCGGCACGCGGTGCGGCACGTCGAGGTGCGGGCCGACCGGGTGGTGCTCGACGGCGTGCTGGCGGCGCGGGCGGTGGTCGGGGCGGACGGCGCCGGGTCCGTCCTCCGGCGGACGCTCGGGCACCGGCCGAACCCCGACCGTCACCTGGCGCTCGCCATCCGGGGGTACGCCCCGGCGCTGCCCGGCCCGCCCGAACAGCTCATCGTCACCTCGGCGCCGCGCTGGCCGGCGTACGCCTGGTCGTTTCCGATCGGGGACGGCCGGGCGAACGTCGGGTACGGGGAGGTGCTGCGGGGCGAGCCGTTGACCCGGGCGCACCTGGTCGACCGGCTCGGCGCGCTGCTGCCCGGCACGGACCCGGCCACGGTCACCGACCTGCGGGCCCATCACCTGCCGCTGTCGACGCACCGTCCCGCCCCCGGGCGCGGCCGGTTGCTGCTCGCCGGCGACGCGCTCTCCCTGATCAACCCGTTCACCGGCGAGGGCATCTTCTACGCGCTGCTCTCCGGCGCGCTCGCCGGCGCGGCGGCGGCGGGCTCGCCCGAGCAGGCCGCCCGGCGGTACGCGGCGACGCTGCGCCGCCGCCTCGGCACCCACCTGCGGCACAGCTCGCTCGCGGCGTGGCTGGCCCGGCGCCGGCGCGTGGTCGACGCGGCGGTCCGCGCGGCGGGTCGGGACGACCGCGTCTACCGGACGGTGGTGGAGCTGGGGCTGGGCGACGGGCGGCTCGACGCCCGCACGCTGGGCATGATCGGCATCGGTCTGCCGGCGTGGGAGCGGACTCCGAGGCGGTGATTCGGCGCGCAGGTCGCTACGCTGCAAGGTGATGACTCTGCGGGACCTGATCTATTCCGTGTACGAGCGTCGCCTCACGGCGAAGCTCGCGGGCAAGCCGGTGCCCCGGCACGTCGGCGTGATGTGCGACGGCAACCGCAGGTGGGCCCGGGAGATGGGCTACGTCGACCCGAACGACGGTCACCGGATGGGCGCCGTCAAGATCAAGCACATGCTGGGCTGGTGCAACCAGGCCGGCATCGAGCACGTGACGCTCTACCTCCTGGCCACCGACAACCTGCGCCGACCGGCCAAGGAGCTCGACCCGCTGCTCCAGATCATCGAGGACCTGGTGGTCGAGCTGGCCGAGGAGGGCAATCCCTGGCGGCTGCGCATGGTCGGCGCGCTCGACCTGCTCCCGGCCTCGACCGCCGCCGCGCTGAAGGCCGCCGAGGAACGCACCCGGGACCGCAGCGGCGGGACCGAGGTCAACATCGCGGTCGGCTACGGCGGCCGGCGGGAGATCACCGACGCGGTGCGGTCGCTGCTGCTGGAGTACGCCGCCAACGGCGGCACCCTCGAGGAACTGGCCGAGGTGCTGGACGTCGAGCATATCGCCGAGCACCTCTACACCCGGGGCCAGCCCGACCCCGACCTGGTCATCCGCACCAGCGGCGAGCAGCGCCTCTCCGGCTTCATGCTGTGGCAGTCGGCGCACTCGGAGTTCTACTTCTGCGAGCTCAACTGGCCGGACTTCCGGCACATCGACTTCCTGCGCGCCCTGCGCTCGTACGCCAACCGCCAGCGCCGCTACGGCGCCTGACCGACCCGGAGCACCTCGCCGGCCCCGAGGGCGTCAGGTGAGGTGTCGGGTGGCGTCGGTGAGGAACGTGCCGAGGGCGGCGGGGGAGTCCAGGGTCAGGTCGGCGGCCTCCGCGACCTCGTGGCCCGTCTCCGGGTTGGCGACGGCGACGCAGACGCCGAAGAAGTCCGGATCGGCGGCGGCCCGGGCCCGCAGCGCGGCGAACGCCTTGATGTCGGAGACGTCGTCGCCGAAGTACCAGGCGCCCTCGGCGTCCCGGACGATCTCGTCGATCACCATGCCCTTGTCGCGGTCGACCGGGGGCTTGAGCTCCAGCACCATCCGCCCGGCCTGGACCTTGAGCCCGAGCCGCTCGGCCTGGGCCTGGCCCCACCGCTCCACGGCCGCGCCGAGCTGCGGCGCGGTGCGCCAGTGCAGCGCCACGGAGAGCCGCTTGTATTCCACCAGCGCGCCCTCGGGCAGCTCGGCCCGGGCCAGGTCGGCCAGCTCGGCCATGGTGGGCACCCAGGGCAGGGCCGCCGGCTCCGTCACGGTCTCGCCGCCGGAGTGGCTGTGTTCCAGGCCGTAGAGGCCGTACAGGTCGACGCCGGTGAGCCCGCCGAGGTGGTCGCGGAGGAAGTCGACCGGACGCGCGGAGACGATCGCGATCCGCCGTACGACCGGGGCGAGCGCCTCGATCGCCGCCAGCACCTTCGGGGCGGGACGCACGGCGGTGGGATCATCGTCGACAGGCGCCAGGGTGCCGTCGAAATCGAAGAAGAGGACGGTCCCGGCCGCCCTCCCGGCGGTCGTCCGCCAGGCCTGGTCGGCGTCCAACGGGTTCCTCGGCTGCTGGTTGCCCAGATTCAACGGCGGCACGCGCGACAGCGTACCCCGGGCGGGGCGGCTCAATCCCCGGCCGAGAGGTGGCCTCCGGCCGGCGCCTCGGGGGGCGCGCGGTCGAGGTGCGACGGGCCCGACGGTCAGCGTTCGGCGGCTCCCCGTCCCCGCCGGCCGAACGGCACGACGGCGGCCTCCTGGCCGTGGTTGAGCAGGTAACCCTCGACGAACCCGCTGTTGCGGTCGCCGGTGCGCTCCTCGATCTCCTGGAGCCGGCCGACGAGGAAGTCGGTCAGGGCGCTGACCTTGTTGTCGAGCCGGTCGTGCAGCTCGGCGACCACGGCCAGGATCACCGCGGTGCCGGCGCAGGTGAGCGCGACGAGGTTGACGAGCAGGGGAAGCTGCCCGCCGTTGACCGCCAGGGTCACCACGTTTCCGGTCACGCCCAGTGTCAGCGACACGGTGGCGATCACGACTGCCATCCACTTCAGGGTCATGGACAGACCCCTCCTTCTGTCCCGCAGGGCTGGGTTCGGCCTTGTCCCGTCCCCCCGCCGACGACGAGCCCAAGCAGTACGAGTACGGACGCTAGCGCGCCCGTTCCGGCCCCGGAGCGAAACGAATGAGTCTGACCTGCCGTTCTTTCGCCATCTGAGGAACTAGCCGGCCTGTTTACCTCGTTTTCGGACATGGACCGGGAGGGTGGGGCGATACGCGAGATATCTGATGGTTTCCCGGATGTGGAACTTCTCCGCGTCGGAGACGTCGGGGTCCACGAGCCGCCGCAGCAGCGCCTCCACGTCCGGGTCCATCGGCGGCGTGGCCGGGGTGCTGCGCGGGGCGGTCGCGCGTTCCCAGCCCAGCGCGGCGAAGGCGGTCGCCGGGCTGAGGCCGAGGCCCTCGCAGAACGCCACCACGCGTTCGGCCTCCGGGTCGCTCGCCCAGTCGCCCCGGACCCAGCGGTTGATGGTCTGCCGGGAGACGCCGGTGCGACGGGACACCTCGGTGCCGCTCCACGCCCGGGTGGCCCGGGCCTCGTCGAGCGCCCTCCGAACGAAGGTGGCGAAGGCGATCTTCCGTGCGTTGGCCGTCTCGGTCACCCGGTGACGGTACGACCATCCGGCCACCGGTGCGTGTCCTGGCACGCTGTTGTCACGCGGACGTGACGTGTTCTTCGGGATGCCGGTAAACGATCCGGCACCGCTTCTGAGGGGTGTCACCTGGGCAGAATAGATGCCCGTAGAGGCCGCCGTAAACGGACGAAAAGCTGATACTGTCACGCCCATGAGACAATCTACGGTGTGTCACGTGCATGAGACGATCAGTGCTCACATGCGTCACGCCCCCGGCGCGAGGGGGGTGTGGTGACCGAGCTAGCCACCCGTGCCCAGGCCTTCGGCCTGATCGCGGAGGGGGTGGCCACGGGCCTGAGCGCGCCATGGCGGCTCTATCTCGCCCGGGGCTGCCGTTACCTGTCACTCAGCGTCGGCGACCGCACCGAGTGGGACGCCTGGCGTACCCACTTCGGCTGCCCCGAGGTCAGCGTCCGCGTGTACGACGCCGGCGGGGAGATCCGCCGCTCCTCGGTGGCCGAGGTCGTCCTGGACGGCTGCCGGATCAGCGTCGAGCTGGTCGAGGAGGTCAGCACCGACGACCTGGACCGGCTCCTGGTCGCCGAGCCCACGCCGACCGAGCCGGAGGAGCGATGAAGCGGGACCCGCGGCGCACCGGAGCCGCCGGATGAGCCCCTTCCTCGCCGTCTTCCTCGTCCTCGTCCTCGGCGCCACGAGCTACGCGGCCGGGCGGCTGCACGGCCAGCTCAGCTACCGCATCGGCTACCGGTTCGGCTACCGGCAGGGCTACTTCGACGGCGACCGGGGGGCCTGGAACCGACGTCGCCGCGACGCCCAGGCCGCCATCGCGTCCGCCCTGGCCGGCCCGTCGCCCGCCACCGCCCGGGTCACCGGCACGGTGGTGCGGCCCGGCACCACGTACACCGGCTCGTCGTTCTCGACGCCGGTCGCCCCGGTCGCCGGGCGGCACCCGACCGGCACCCTGGTCCGGCGGACCGGTTGAACCCCGGTCGACGGGGAGCCCGAGGCCCCGTCGACCGGAACCAGGACACGGTGCGTCGTCCGCGGCGGACACGCACCGTAGGGACCACGTCAGACCGGTGACGGTGGTTCCCGCCGGCCGGGGTGCGCGCAGGGGGCATGCATCCCGGCCGGATCCGCCGCCGGCCGAGTTCACCCGCCGGTCCCCGGAGATCCACCGCCGACCTCTAGCCGACGGGGTCCGACGCGGCTAGCGTCTAGGCATGGCACGGGGTTCTCCCGGGCCAGCCGGTCCGCCCGGATCTGCGACCTCGCGCACGGGGTTCCGCATCCGACCCCGTGTCCCCGGGCACCGGAGGAGGCGGAACGCGGGTGGCGGGTGCCCATCCGTCGGAGCAGGCCTGTGACGACTCGCCGTACGCCCGCCGGGACCGACCAGACCCCGGCCGCGACTGCCACGACCCGCCGCGCCACCCGGAGCCGCCGCGGCGCGTCCGCCGCCCCGGTGGACACCGAGGAGCCCCGACCAGCGGGCCAGGCGTTCGTCCTGGACACCTCGGTGCTCCTGTCCGACCCGGCGGCCTTCCACCGATTCGCCGAGCACGAGGTGGTCCTGCCCCTCGTGGTCATCTCGGAGTTGGAGGGCAAGCGGCACCACCCGGAGCTGGGCTGGTTCGCCCGGCAGTCCCTGCGCATGCTGGACGAGCTGCGGGTCCGGCACGGGCGGCTGGACCGCCCGGTGCCTGCCAACGACTCCGGCGGCACGCTGCGGGTGGAGCTCAACCACTCCGACGACGGCGTGCTGCCGCCGGGGTTCCGCACCGACTCCAACGACACCCGGATCCTCTCCGTCGCGCTGAACCTCGCCGCCGAGGGGCGGGAGGTCACCCTGGTCAGCAAGGACATGCCGCTGCGGGTCAAGGCCGCCTCGGTGGGCCTGCGGGCGGACGAGTACCGGCACGGCCAGGCCAGCGACCCCACCTGGACCGGGATGGCCGAGCTGGAACTCGCCGAGGAGCAGATCGGCCGGCTCTACGCCGGCGAGGCGCTGGACCTGGACGCCGCCGCCGGGCTGCCCTGCCACACCGGCCTGGTGCTGCACTCGGGCCGGGGCTCCGCGCTCGGCCGGGTGCTGCCCGACAAGACCGTACGGCTGGTCCGTGGCGACCGGGAGGCGTTCGGGCTGCACGGCCGCTCGGCCGAGCAGCGGATCGCGCTCGACCTGTTGCTGGACGAGTCGGTGGGGATCGTCTCGCTGGGCGGGCGGGCCGGCACCGGCAAGTCGGCGCTGGCTCTCTGCGCCGGGCTGGAGGCGGTGATGGAGCGCCGCCGGCACAAGAAGGTCGTCGTCTTCCGCCCGCTCTACGCCGTCGGCGGCCAGGAGCTGGGCTATCTGCCCGGCTCGGAGTCGGAGAAGATGTCGCCCTGGGCGCAGGCGGTCTTCGACACCCTCGGCGCGGTGGTGCACGAGAACGTGCTGGAGGAGGTCACCTCGCGGGGGTTGCTGGAGGTGCTGCCGCTGACGCACATCCGGGGCCGCAGCCTGCACGACGCCTTCGTGATCGTGGACGAGGCGCAGTCGCTGGAGCGCGGCGTGCTGCTGACGGTGCTCTCCCGGATCGGCCAGGGCTCCCGGGTGGTGCTCACCCACGACGTCGCCCAGCGGGACAATCTCCGCGTCGGCCGGCACGACGGAGTGACCGCCGTGATCGAGGCGCTCAAGGGCCATCCGCTCTTCGCCCACGTCACCCTCAGCCGTTCGGAGCGTTCGCCGATCGCCGCGATGGTGACGGATCTTCTGGAGGACATCCCGCAATGACGGACGTTATGTAGGGGTTTGTCCGCATTCTCTTTGTGGCGCAGATCACAATCGGCGCTCTTCGTTTCCCATCAGCCTCACCGTGCGCGATGGTGTCCCACGAGCGCCCACGTACCGAGAAGATCGTTGGTGATCGTTCGTCACAGGACACACCAACATTCACCGGGGTACGTCGGCTGCGACCGGCACCGGGTCGGGGCGCTCGCGACGCGGACGCGACCCACCCGGGTTGACGCCCCGCGCCGTGTCCTTGCACCCGACGAAGGGACCACTTCGTGAGTCGGCTGTGGAGCCGGTTCGGCGCCCGTACGGCCGCTGTCGCACTGCTCTCCGTGGGCGTTGCCGGCGGTGTCTACCTGGGTGAAGACCGACAGACCCAGCAGCAGGGCCTGACCGCGCAGGTCGGCGCCGCTGTCGAGCAGGCCGAGTTCGAGTACCAGCGCGAGCGGCAGGCCGCCCAGCAGGTGCAGTCCGCGAAGCAGCGGACCGCCGAGTACCAGGCGAAGCTGCGCGCCGCCGCGGCTGCCAAGGAGGCCGCCAAGCGCGCCCGCGAGGCCGAGGCCGCCGCCGCGTCGCGGAAGAAGGCCCGCGAGGCCGCCGCCAAGGCCGCGGCCGAGAAGGCCGCCGAGAGCAAGCCGTACACCGGACCGATCCCGGCCTCCTGCGCCGAGTTCAGCGGCAACCGCGAGGTCGGCTGCGCGCTCATGGTGAAGGCGGGCTTCGGGATGGACCAGTTCCCGTGCCTGAACAAGCTCTGGGACAAGGAGAGCGGCTGGAACCACAAGGCCCGCAACCCCTCGTCGGGGGCGTACGGCATCCCGCAGTCGCTGCCGGGCAGCAAGATGGGCTCGGTCGCCGACGACTGGCAGACCAACCCGGCGACCCAGATCAAGTGGGGCCTCGGCTACATCGAGGGCCGCTACGGTTCGCCCTGCAAGGCCTGGGCCCACTCGCAGGACGTGGGCTGGTACTGATCGACCTTCGACGGCGGGGTGTGTGGGCGTCCACACACCCCGCCCTCGTCGTTCCGGGTACGGATCGCCGCAGAAGTGGCGGCTGTGGCCGACACCTGATAGCTCTTGACGGGTGACCCTGCACCCGGGAAGCGGCGACCCGCACCGGTTCGGCACCGAGGCGTTCTACGCCGCGCTCGGCCGGGCCTTCGTCGCCATGTGCGCGGTGGTGCCGTTCCTCTTCCTCATCGAGGCCCTCGACCAGGGGCTCGCGGTCGGCCTCGACGCCACGGCCGGAATCATCCCGAAGCGCATCGACGGGCTCGACGGGGTCTTCTTCTCGCCGTTCCTGCACCACGGCTTCGACCACCTCTACAGCAACAGCATCCCGCTGATCCTGCTCGGCACCTTCGTGCTCGCCGCCGGCGCCCGCCGCTTCCTCTGGTCGACGCTCGTCATCATCCTGGTCAGCGGGCTGGGTGTGTGGTTCACCGGCTCGTCGACCTCCGTGGTGGTCGGCGCGAGCGGGGTCATCTTCGGCTACCTGGGCATCCTGCTGACCCGGGGCATCGTCGAACGGAGCTGGTGGAACTTCGCGGTCTTCCTGCTCGTCGGCCTGCTCTACGGCTGGCAGCTGGTCGGCATCCTCCCCACGGACGAGCGGATCTCCTGGCAGGGGCACCTGTTCGGGCTGCTCGGCGGGGTGGTCGCCGCGATCATCTTCCGGCGCCGCCGGGGAGACCTGGGCGGCCCCCACCGCTCGGAGTCCACGCTCACCATGCCCTGAACGCCGACGCGCCGGTGCCGCGCGGCCCGGTGGGACATGCTTGCCCCGGGTGCGCCGCCGGCCCTACCGTCGGGATCAGCACGCGTTGATCCGTGAGCGGAAAGCGACGGTACGCACATGCGCGAGGTCGATGTCGCGGTGATCGGGGCCGGCCCCGCCGGGCTGTTCGCGGCCTACTACGCCGGATTCCGAGGGCTCTCCGTCGCGGTCGTCGACGCGCTGCCCGAACCCGGCGGCCAGATCACCGCCATGTACCCGGAGAAGTTGATCCACGACGTCGCCGGCTTCCCGGCCGTCAAGGGGCGGGACCTGGTGGCCAACCTCGTCGCCCAGGCGGCTCCCTTCGACCCGTGCTACCTGCTCGGCACCCGCGCCGAGAAGCTCTCGTACGCCGACGGGCAGCCGGTGCTCGGCCTCGCCGGGGGCGGGCAGCTGCGGTGCGGGGCGGTGATCGTCACCGGTGGGCTGGGCAGCTTCACGCCCCGCCCGCTGCCGGTGGCGGAGCACTTCGCCGGCGCCGGGATCGTCTATTTCGTACCGCAGCCGACGGAGCTGGCCGACCGGGACGTGCTGATCGTCGGTGGCGGCGACTCCGCCTTCGACTGGGCGTCGACGCTTGAGCCGCTGGCCCGCTCGGTGACGGTGGTGCACCGGCGGGAGAAGTTCCGGGCGCACGCGGCCACCGTCGCCCGGGTGCTGGGGCTGCCGGTGCGCGTGATCGTCAACGCCGAGGTGACGAGGCTGCACGGCGACGGCACGGTCACCGGCGCCGAGATCACCGTACGCGGCGGCGCGGCGGAGCTGCTGCCCGTGGACACGGTGGTGGCCGCCCTCGGCTTCACCGCCGACCTCGGCCCGCTGGCCGAGTGGGGGCTGCGGCTGGACCGCCGGCACATCGTCGTCGACAGCGCGATGGCGACGAACCTGCCCCGGGTCTTCGCGGCGGGCGACATCACGGAGTACCCGGGCAAGGTGCGGCTGATCGCGACCGGCTTCGGCGAGGCGGCCACGGCGGTCAACAACGCGGCGGTGGCCATCGACCCGAGCGCGCACCTGTTCCCCGGGCACTCGTCCGACGGCACCTGACGCGCCGGTACCGGATGCTGCCCCGGCCGTGGCCGGATCGAGATCAACGACTGTGATCGTGGGCCGATGAGCGCTCCGCCCCCGCGCCGCGACGGCGCTCCCGCGACCCTGGCCTGGCTGGGGCACCCCGCGACGGTCGCCGCCCTCGTCCTGCTGGTGACCAACGACCACCTGCTCAAGGCGGCCTTCCCCGGCCCGGTGACCGGCAAGCTCAGCGACGTCGCCGGGCTGGTCCTCGCGCCGCCGCTGGTCGCGGTGCTGCTCGCGCTGCTCGCGCCGCGGCTGCCGGCCCGCGCCGCCGCCGGGCTCGGGCTCGGGCTCGTCGCCGTCGGGTTCACCGCGGTCAAGTCCAGCGGGTACGCCGCCGGCGTCGCCTCGGCGGCGTGGAGCGCCGTGAGCGGGCCGTCGCTGGTCCGGGCGGACGGCACCGACCTGCTCGCCCTGCCGGCGCTGGCCGTCGCGTGGTGGAGCTGGTCCCGGGCGCGGCGGGAGCCGGTGCGACGGCGCTCCGCCCGGCTGGTCCGGCTGCTGGTGCTGCTGCCGGCGGCGACGCTGGCGGTGGCGGCCACCAGCCCCGTCCACCACCCCGACGCCGTCCGGGCGGCGGTCCTCGACGGACGGTTGGCGGCCGGCATCGGCCACGGCTACGCCGACAAGGTCTTCGACGACAGTCCCGCCTGGCGGGTGAGTGACGACGCCGGGGCGACGTGGCGCGACCCGACGCGGGGCGAGGTCGAAGCGTTGACCGGTGCGAAGGGGCCGGTCGCCGGCGCCGTCAGCCGGGGCTGCTCGACCGCCACGCCGACGCGCTGCTACCGGATGGTCCCCGGCCGGCTCGCCGTGGAGCAGAGCGACGACGCGGGTCGCAGCTGGCGTCCGGCCTGGGGGGCGACCGAGGCGCAGCGGGCCGTGCTCCGCCGGCAGTACCCGGATCCGGGGCCGCGCGGGGAGCGGATCGCCGCGCAGGAGCTGACGGTGCGGGACACCGGCGACGGCCGGCACGTCGTGCTGGTGGCCAACGGCCGGGACGGCTTCGCCGTCCGTCGGCCCGACGGGAGCTGGGAGCGGCTCGGCTTCGTCGGATCCGAGGAGGCCGGAGGATATGCGTTCGACGGGCGACCACCGGCACTCGGCCGGAGCACCCCCGGGGACCGACGCGACGATCCGCTCCTGGCGCTGTTCCTGGGGCTCACGCTGGCCGGGTCGGTGCTCGCCGTGTCGGGTGTGCGGGCGGGGCTGCGGGCCGGCACCGCCCGCCTGCGGCTGATCTGCCTGGCCGCGCTCGGTGTCGCCGCCTGGGCGCTGCTGGCCGTGGTCTGGTCGGGTGCGCTGCTCTTCGCGCAGGCGGGTGTCGTCGCCCTGCTCACGGTCCTGCTCGGTGTGCTGCTGCTGTCCGTCCGGACGCCGGCCGAGCAGTCGGGGCGGTGGACGCTGGAGGTGCTGCTGGCCGCCGCGCTGGCCCTGGCGCTGGCCGCGCTGCCGCTGGTCGGCTGGCTCTACGGGCGACCCGCGTACACCCACACCGCGCTGCTGCTCGCCGTGGCGGCCACCGCGCCGGGGCTGCTGCTGGGCTGGCGGGCGGCCCGGCTGGTCACGGCGCCCGCCCACCGGGCCGACCCGCCCTGGCCAGCGGGCCCCGCCTGGCCGCCCCGCTGATCCCGCCGCCGGTGTGGTGCGGGGCCCGGCCGGCGGTTCCCTGGCCGCCGGGCGCGGTCGGCGACGGTCAGCGGACCGAGGGCCGGGGCGCGGTCGGCGCGAGGGCGGCGACGCCGACCGCGGCCAGGGTCAGCGCCGCGCCGAGCAGGGTGACGGGCCCCGGGCGGGAGGCCGCCGTGGGCAGCAGCAGGTCCAGCAGTACGGCACCGACGATCTGCCCGGCGATGGTGGCCAGGCCGAGCAGCAGCACGCCGGTGAACCGGACGATCGCCGCGGCGATCGCGATGAACACGATCCCGATCGGCCCGCCCAAATAGAGCCACGGCTCGGCCGGCGCGCCGCCCGCCGGCCAGCCCCGGATCGCGACGTCGACGGCGAAGGCGACCAGCAGGGCCACCGTGCCGACGGAGAAGTTGACGAGCGTGGCGGTCAGCGCGCTGCCGGCGGCCATCCGTACCCGGCCGTTGACCGCCTGCTGCCAGGCGATGGCCACCCCGGCGAGCAGCGGCAGCAGGGCCAGCACGAGGGTGCCCGGGTCGCCGAGCCGGTCGCCGACGGCCAGTAGGACCGCGACCACGGTCAGCGCCGCGCCGGCCAGCCGCTGGCCGGTGACCGGCTGGCGACCGCCCGGACCGATCCCGGCCCGGTCGACGGCCAGGCTGCTGCCGGACTGGCCGGCGACCACCGCGACGGTGAAGATCGCTACGCCGAGGGTGCCGATGGTCAGCCCCTGGGCGGCGACCAGGAGCGCGCCGCACGCCCCGCCGAGGCAGTGCCACGGCCGCAACGTGCCGTCGGTGAGCGCGCCGCGCAGGGCGACCAGCCCCCGCCGCCCACCCGGGGTGGCGGGGACCAGCACCAGCAGCACCAGCAGGCCCACCCCGAACGAGACGACCGCGGCGGCGATCCCGTCGGCCAGGCGTACGCCCAACTCGCCGTTGATCCGGGACTGCACGGCCACGGCCAGCCCGGAGGCGGTCGCGAGGCCCACGCCGGTGATCCGGCGGGCCGCCGACGTGGCTGGAGTGGCCAGCGTCCCGGCGACGCTCACTCCTGCTCGGCCAGCGGGCGGCCGTCGAAGTCGACGGCCGAGTAGAGCGCGAGCTTCTCCAGCCGGTGGTACGAGTCGATCACCCGGATCGTGCCGCTCTTCGAGCGCATGACGATCGACTGCGTGTACGCGCCCCCGGCCCGGTAGCGGACGCCCCGCAGCAGGTCGCCCGAGGTGACGCCGGTGGCCACGAAGAAGCAGTTGTCCCCGGTGACGAGGTCGTCGGTCGTGAGCACCCGGTCCAGGTCGTGCCCGGCGGCGAGCGCCTTCTCCCGCTCCTCGGCGTCGCGCGGCCAGAGCTTGGCCTGCATCGCCCCGCCCATGCACTTCAGCGCGCAGGCGGAGATGATGCCCTCCGGGGTGCCGCCGATGCCCATCAGCACGTCGACGTCGGACTCGCCCCGGGCCGCCGCGATGGAACCGGCGATGTCGCCGTCGGAGATGAACCGGATGCCCGCCCCGGCCCGGCGGATCTGCGTGACCAGGTCGTCGTGGCGGCTGCGGTCCAGCACGCAGACCGTGACCTCGGAGACGTCGGTGCCCTTGACCTTGGCGATCCGGCGCAGGTTCTCGGCCACCCCGGCGTTGATGTCCACCACGTCGGCGTAGGCCGGGCCGACGGCGAGCTTCTCCATGTAGAAGACCGCGCTCGGATCGAACATCGCGCCCCGCTCGGAGACGGCGAGCACCGCCACCGCGTTCGGCATGCCCTTGCTCATCAGCGTGGTGCCGTCGACCGGGTCGACGGCGACGTCCACCTCCGGGCCGGTGCCGTCGCCGACGTGCTCGCCGTTGAAGAGCATCGGGGCGTTGTCCTTCTCACCCTCGCCGATCACCACGACGCCCCGCATGGGGATCGAGTTGATCAGCTTGCGCATCGCGTCGACGGCGGCTCCGTCGCCGCCCTCCTTGTCGCCCCGACCGACCCAGCGACCGGCGGCCATCGCCGCGGCCTCGGTGACCCGGACCAGGTCGAGGGCGAGGTTGCGGTCGAGATCCTGTGGGATCCGCGTCCTGGTGTTCGTCATGACGGCTCCTCCTCGCGACGTTGCGGGGCGGCAGGGTGCGGCGTCGCCGCTGCCGGGTTTGTCGCTGATCCTCACACGATCGCTCACCCGACGCGGGGTCGGGGCGGTGATGGCCCGGATACGGCCGGTCGGGAGGCTGCGAAGATGGTGGGGTGGAAGCCGCACAGCCTGCCGAACGCGTACCCGCCGACTCGACGCCGCCGGACGGCCAGCCGCCGGTCGCCCCGACCCGGGCCGCCGCCGTACCGGAAGGGGAGCCGGCGCTGGTCGAACCCGCCGGCGCCCCCGGGGTGGCCCCGCCCGACGGCGGGGCGGAGACGGGCGAGCGGCCCGCGCCGCCGCCGGCGGTCGACACCCGCAAGTCGGAGCGCTCGCCGAAGGACATGGCGATCTCGCTGCTCGTGCTGCTGATCCCGATCGCCCTGCTGCTCGCCTTCTACCGGGGGTTCCTCGGCGGCGACCAGCCGACGACCGTCGACCCGGCGCCCGCCCTCGAATCGGCGCGGGCCGCCAACGCCTTCCCGGTCAGCGAGCCGGCGGGGCTGGACGACGGCTGGCGCACCGTCAGCGCGAACTTCCAGACCGTCGAAGGCGGGTCGAGCCTCCGCCTCGGCTACCTCACCCCGGAGGGGCGGGCCGCCCAGTTGGTGCAGAGCAGCGTGCCTCCGGAGCGGCTGCTGCCCACCGAGCTGACCGCCGAGGGGCAACCGCAGGGCCAGACGGACCTGGGCGGGCGTTCCTGGCAGCGGTACACCGCCCGCGGCAACGAACAGGCCCTGGTCCTGCTCGAACCGAACCGGACCGTGATCGTGGTCGGCGACGCCCGGGACAACGAACTGCGGCACCTGGCCTCGGCGATCCGGTAGCCCGCTTCCACGGCTGCCCCCCGGGTGTCGGTCGGATCGGCTACGCTGCCCCGGCTCACTGCCCGGCGGCTGAAGTCCGCCAGGTGCTTACCGTTTCGCGTGAAGAGAGACAACTGACTGTGAACATTCGACGGTGGAGCGTCGGCGTGCTCGCCGCCACCCTGCTCGTTCCCGGCCTGACTGCCTGCAAGGCGGACGATCCCGCGCCGACCGCCGCGGGCTCGGCAGCGTCGGCGGTGCCCGCCGACCCCAAGGAGGCGCTGCTCGCCTCCACCAAGGAGATCGAGAAGGGCAACTTCACCTTCACCCTCACTGGTGCCGGGCTGAGCGGCAAGGGCCTGGTGCACAAGCCCAGCAACAGCGCCCAGTTCAGCATGAAGTTCGACGACGAGTCCGGCGGCATGTCGATGGGCATGGAGCTGATCTACATCGAGCCGGACAGCTGGGTGATGCTCGACCTCGGCGAACTGGGCGCCATGATCCCGGGCGCGGAGAAGTGGAAGGGCAAGTACCAGCACCTCGACCAGTCCAAGGTCAAGGGCGCCGGCGAGCTCAGCCGCTACATGGAGGAAGTCGACCCGGCGGGCAGCGCGAAGCTGACCAAGGGCATCACCGAGGTGCAGAAGACCGCCGAGGGCAGCTACACCGGCAAGCTCGACGTGTCCGCCGCGGGCGACGCCGCCACCCTGGACGCCGACCTGGTCAAGGCCCTCGGCGCGCAGGCCAAGACGCTGCCCTTCACCGCCAAGCTGGACGCGGAGGGCCGGCTCACCGAGCTGGTGATCTCGGTGCCGGCCGCCGGTGAGACCAAGGCGCACGACATCAAGGTCACGTACGCGGACTACGGCAACGCCGCCGCCGCGCAGAAGCCGCCGGCGGACAAGGTGGTCGAGGCGTCCCCCGAGACGTACGAGATGTTCAAGAAGTAACAGCGACACACGGAAACGGGGCGGCTCCGGCCGCCCCGTTTCCGCGTTCCGGGGTCACCCGTCCGGGGCAACCGGACATCCCGGTGATTGTGCGACGCGGCGACAGGGAACAGGAGTGGGGCGGACCCGGACCGGTCGCCCCGGCAGCCGGCCTCAGGGGGTTCGCGCGGCGCAGCCGACGTGGTGCGTCGCCCGGTTTCCGGCCGCCGCCAGGTGCGTCGGGTGACCCATGTGGGAGACACGTATGACTGTTCGACGCCTGAGCGCCGGCCTGGTGGCCGCCGCCCTCTTCACTCCCGGCCTGGCGGCCTGCAACTCCTCCGGGACCCCGACGGCGGGCTCGTCCGCCTCCCCGACCGTCTCGGCGTCCGGCACGCCCGCGCCCTCCGGCAGCGCGGCCCCGGCGTCCGGTGACGCCAAGCAGGCGCTGCTGGCCTCCACCCGTGAGATCAGCAACGGCAACTTCCGGTTCACCATGTCCGGCGTCGGCTCGACGGCCGAGGGACGGGTGCACGAGCCCACCCAGAGCGCCGAGATGCGGGTGACGATCGGCAAGCCGACCGACGACCTGTTCATGAAGCTCGACCTCGTGCACTACAAGCCGGACAGCTGGGTGAAGGTCGAACTCGGCGGCACGACCGCCAACAGCGTGCCGGGGGTGCAGAAGCTCAACCTCGGCAAGTACCAGCACCTGGACCAGACCCGGATCAAGGGCAACCGCAACCTCGGCTTCGACTTCGACAAGGTCGACCCCGCCGGCAGCGAGGTGCTGACGCAGGGCATCACGGAGGTACGCCAGACCGGCGACGGCGCGTACGCCGGCACGATCGACGTGTCGAAGGCGGCGGAGGCGGGTTCGGTGGACCCGACGGTGATCACGGCCCTCGGGGCGCAGGCGAAGTCGGTGCCGTTCACCGCGAAGCTCGACCCGCAGGGCCGGCTCAGCGAGATGGTCGTCCAGATCCCGGCCGCCGGCCAGAACCAGGCGCAGGACATCAAGATCACGTACTCGGACTACGGCAGCGCCACCGCCGCCCAGAAGCCCCCGGCGGACCAGGTCGTCGAGGCCCCCGCCGAGCTCTACAACCTCTTCAACTAACCCCCCTCCCCACCCCCGCGCTCCCGCCCGCGCCCCCGCTCCCGCCCGCGCCGATCATGCAGTTGTGGTGGGTGACACAAGGTGCAGAACGCCCTGTATCGCCCACCACAACTCCATGATCGCCGGGCGAGCGGGGCCCGAGGCGCGAGCCGGGTCCGCGAGGGGAGCGCGAGCCGGGGCCCGGGCGGGGGAGGTCAGGAGGCGGGGTCCTGGCGGGCGGCGTCGATGCGGGCGCGGGCGCCGTCCAGCCAGCGCTGGCAGGTCTCGGCGAGCTTCTCGCCGCGCTCCCAGAGCGCCAGTGACTCCTCCAGCGTGGTGCCGCCGGTCTCCAGCCGCTCGACCACCGACGCCAGCTCGGCGCGGGCCTGCTCGTAGCTGAGCTGTTCGGCCTTCTTCTCGTCAGTCATCGCTGCCATCCCACCACATCGTGATCCCGTCGCCGTTCAGCGTCGACCGTCGCGGCCGGCCCGCCATCGTGTGTTCCGCTTCCGTTCAGCCGTCGACCGTCGCCGCCAGCTCGCCATCGTGTTTCCACTTCCGTTCAGCCGTCGACCGTCGCCGCCAGTTCGCCCTCGGCGAGGCGTACCCGGAGCGGGTCGCCCTTGCCCACCTCGGACGCGGCGCGCAGGACCTGGCCGTCGGCACGCTGGACGATCGCGTAGCCCCGGTCGAGGGTGGCGGCGGGGGAGAGGGCGCGCAGCCGGGCCAGGGTGTGCCGCAGGTCGTCGTCGGCGGCGGCGAGCCGGTGGTCCAGGCAGCGCCCCGCCCGCTGGCGCAGCCCGGTCAGGTCGGCGAGCCGCTGGTCGACCATCACCTGCGGGCGGGCCAGCACCGGTCGGGAGCGCAGACCGTCGAGCCGGTGCGACTCGCGGTCCACCAGGTTGCGCACCGCGCGTTCGAGGCGGTGCCGGGCCTGCCGGATGACGCGCACCTCCTCGGTGAGGTCCGGGACCACGCGCTTGGCGGCGTCGGTCGGCGTCGAGGCCCGTACGTCGGCGACGTAGTCGACCAACGGCGCGTCGGTCTCGTGGCCGATCGCACTGACCACCGGCGTGCGGCAGGCGAAGACGGCCCGGCAGAGCGCCTCGTCGGAGAAGGGCAGCAGGTCCTCGATGCCGCCCCCGCCCCGGGCGATGACGATCACGTCGACGGTCGGGTCGGCGTCCAGCACCTTGAGCGCGTCGACGATCTGCGGGACGGCACTCGGCCCCTGCACGGCCACGTTGACCGTGCGGAACTCCACCGCCGGCCAGCGCCGGCGGGCGTTGGTCAGCACGTCCCGTTCGGCGGCCGAGGCGCGACCCGTGATCAACCCCACCCGGTTGGGCAGGAACGGCGGCCGGCGCTTGCGCGCCCGGTCGAACAGCCCCTCGGCCGCGAGCAGCTTCTTCAGCTTCTCCAGCCGGGCCAGCAGCTCGCCGAGGCCGACCTGCCGGATCTCGTCGGCGCGCAGGCTCAGCGTGCCCCGGGCCGCGTAGAACTCCGGCTTGGCGTGCAGCACCACCCGGGCGCCCTCGCGCAGCTCAGGGGCGCCGACGTCCAGGACGTCCCGGTTGGTGGTGACCGTCAGGCTCAGGTCGGCCGACGGGTCCCGCAGCGTGAGGAAGACGGTGCTGGCGCCCGGTCGGCGGCTGATCTGCGCCACCTGCCCGTCCACCCACACCCAGCCCAGCCGGGCGATCCAGGCGCCGACCTTCTGGCTGACCACCCGGACCGGCCACGGCTCCTCGGACGTGCTCCGCCCCACCTCGCCTGTGCTCACCCGCCCACCCTACGGCCCGTCCCGGACAGTTCCGTGCGGCTCGGCCGGGGGTGGGCGGCGTGCGGCCGGCATCGCGCCGTGGTGGCGGTCGCGGCCCGTGTCGCCCTCCGGGACGGCACGTACGATGGGCGGGTGACTCAGGCTGAAGTGACGTCCCGGACCGGCAAGCGCGTGATCCTGGCCAAGCCCCGCGGCTACTGTGCGGGCGTGGACCGCGCGGTGCAGACCGTGGAGGAGGCACTCAAGCTCTACGGCGCCCCGATCTACGTACGCAAGCAGATCGTGCACAACAAGCACGTCGTGCAGACGCTGGAGGCCCAAGGCGCGATCTTCGTGGAGGAGAACGAGGAGGTGCCGGAGGGCGCCACCGTCATCTTCTCCGCGCACGGGGTGGCCCCGGAGGTCTACGAGCAGGCCCGGACCCGCTCGCTGCGGGCGATCGACGCGACCTGCCCGCTGGTCACCAAGGTGCACCAGGAGGCGAAGCGGTTCGCCGCCGAGGACTACGACATCCTGCTCATCGGCCACGAGGGGCACGAGGAGGTCATCGGCACCTCCGGCGAGGCCCCCGAGCACATCCAGCTCGTGGACGGTCCCGAGGACGCCGACCGGATCACCGTCCGCGACCCGAACAAGGTCGTCTGGCTCTCCCAGACCACCCTCTCGGTCGACGAGACGCTGGAGACGGTGGCCCGGCTCAAGAAGCGGCTGCCCATGCTCCAGTCGCCGCCCAGCGACGACATCTGCTACGCCACCTCCAACCGGCAGCACGTGGTCAAGGAGATCGCGCCCGAGTGCGACGTGATGATCGTCGTCGGCTCGGCCAACTCCTCCAACTCCGTACGCCTCGTCGAGGTCGCCCTGGACGCCGGGGCGCGCGCCGGTCACCTCGTCGACTTCGCGCACGAGATCGACGACGCGTGGCTGGAGGGAGCGCGCACGGTCGGCCTGACCTCGGGCGCCAGCGTTCCCGACCAGCTCGTCCAGGAGGTCCTCGCCCACCTCGCCGCGCGTGGCTTCACCGACGTCGACGAGGTGGTGACCGCCAACGAGCGGTTGACCTTCTCGCTGCCGCAGGAGCTCAAGCGGGACATGAAGGCCGCCGCCGCGGCCCGTGGCTGACCGGCGGGAACGGTGGGCGGTCCCGCTGCGTCAGACCAGGGTATGAGGACTCTTCGGCTCGCCGTCTCCGCGTTGGCCGTCTGCGTGGCGCTGAGCGCCTGCGGCGGGCAGGACGGTACCGGCGACACCCCCACCCCGACCCCGACGGGAGCGCAGCCGGTGACCAGCCCGCCCAGCCCTGATCCGAGCAGCCCCGCGGTCCCGCCGACCCCCGGCGACCCGGTGGACCCGACGGGGCCGGCCCTGCCCCCGCCCACGAGGCCCAGCGGCGGGCCGACGAAGACGCCGCCGGCCGGCGGCACCACCCTGAACGGGACCGTCACCTCCGGGGTGGAGCCCAACTGCCTGCTGCTCGACAACTACCTGCTGATCGGCGGCCCGCGTGACCTGCTGAAGCCGGGCGCCAAGGTCACGGTCACCGGCCGGGTCCAGCGCGACCTGCTCACCACCTGCCAGCAGGGCACGCCCTTCCTGGTCGAGACCGCCCGCCGGGGCTGACCGGCTCCGCCCGCAAGGGCTGACCGGTACCGCCCGCTGGGGCTGACCGGACGGCCGTCCGCCGCACGTGGGTGTGCCTGCCCGCCAGGGGCGAGGGTGTCCGTCCGTGGCCGCGTCGGGCGGCCCGAGCCTCCTGCGTCGCGACGGACGTGGCGAGCACGTCCGTCCGTGCTGTGTCGGGCGGCCCGAGCACCCCGCGTCGCGACGGAGGTCACCGCAACGGGCGGAGCCCGCCCCCGGGTGGGGACGGGCTCCGGTGTTCCGGTGCGGGACGGGTCAGTTCACGGCGCCGATGGAGACGGCACCGCGGCCGACGACCGCGCCCTCGGTGGTCACCACGGACAGCTCACCGAAGAGCGCCCGACCGGCGACCGGGGTGGACTGGGCGGTCACCGTACCGGTGAGGGTGGCGGTGGCGCCGTGGGCCAGGTTGAGCGGGGTGGCGGGCGCCGAGAGGGTGCCCAGCGCCGCCGCGGAGAACGAGTCCCGGTAGTCGTAGGCGGTGCTGCCACCGGCCCCGTCCACCGCGTAGCCCTCGACGACCACCCGGTAGGTGCCCGCCGGCGGGTTGTTGATGGTCACAGCCTCCTCGGAGTCGCCGTCGGCGGCCCGACCAACCTCCGCGGTACCGCGGAAGACGTAGAGGTCGAGGTCGGCCGCGGCGCTGGCCGGGTTGCCGATCCGGGCGGTGAAGCGGGTCGCGCCCGCCGGCACCTCCACGGTGTACTCCTGCGACGTGCCCTCGGTGATGGTGGGCCGCTCAGCGTGGACGCTGGAGAGCGGGCCGCCCTGACCGGTCACCGCGACCGGGCCGAAGGTGTTGGTCAGCGACCAGGTCACCGGGGTCGCCGCACCGGCGGTGACCGACGGCAGCTCGACCACGGCCGGCTCGACCGCGACACCCTGCACCCGCGCCGTGAGCTGGAACGGGTTGTTCAGCGACGGCGAGGTCCGACGGGACTCCACCTCGATCTCCCAGACCCCGGCGATCGGGTTCTGGTAGTCGCGCTCCTGCGGCTTGCAGGCGTTGGCGTCGGAGAAGTTGGTGTAGCAGGCGAGGCTGGAGGTGCTCTCCACCGGAACGCCGTACGGGTTGAACGCGATGAACCGGGTCTGCGAACCGGTGGCGATGCCGGAGAGGTTCACCTGGAGGGCGCCCGTGCCCGGCGGAACCGTCACGAAGTACGAGGTGAAGCCGTTCCGGTCGACCGAGCCCTCGGTCGAGAAGGAGAAGTTCGGCTTCTTCACGTCGTTCGAGGCGACGACGACGGTGGAGACCTCGAAGTCGATCACCGAGGTGGCCGGGTCGTCGATCGTCATGATCGCGCCGTGCGCGCCAGCGGTGGCGGGCTTGGCGGTCACCGAGACGGTGACGGTCTTGTTCAGCGGGAGCGAGACGGCCTTCGGCGCCGTGAAGGTGCCGTCGTTGCCACGCAGACCCACGTTGTGCTTCACGGTGCCGGCCGGCCCGCTGGTACGGGTGACCTTGACCTGGTAGCTCTTCGACTGGCCGATCCGCTGCCCACCCTCGGTGGAGGCGCAACGGTTGTAGAGGCCGGTGCCCAGGTTCGGGGTGCCCAGCTGACCGGACAGGACGGTGCAGACCGGCGCCTCGGAGGTGTAGGAGCGCGTCTCCACGCCCTTGCGCAGCAGCTTCCACGCGCCCGGCACGTCGAACATGCCGTTGCCCTGGCCGTACGTCGGGACGTCCTTGATCGGCTTGGCCGAGCTGTAGATCGCCCGGCGCAGCGCGGCCGGGGTGACGCCCTTGTCGGTCGCCTTGGCGGCCGACAGCAGCAGCGCGGCGGCGCCGGCGGCCTGCGGGGAGGCCATCGAGGTGCCGTTCAGCATCGCGTAGCCCGGGGGCAGCGGGTAGCCGGCCTCGGGGACGGCGTTGCCGGGCTGCCAGGTCGGGGCGGTGGAGATGGCCGAGCCGGGGGCGGCGATGTTCGGCTTGATGCCGCCGTCCTCACGCGGGCCCCGGGAGGAGAAGTTGAACAGCGCGTTCTTCGTCTTCACCGCGGAGCCGTAGTTGGCCAGCCAGGTGTCCTTGCTGATGCTCGCCGCGACGCTGACCACGTTGGCGGCCACCGACGGGTCGCCGATGGTGTTCAGGCCCGGGCCGGAGTTGCCGGCCGAGATGAACATCTGCACGCCGTAGGTGGTGATCAGGTTGTTGTACAGTTCGGCGCGGGCGTTGTTGCCGTCGTTCAGCGCCGGCAGACCGCCGATCGACATGTTGACCACGTCGACCTTGCGGTTGATCACCAGGTCGGCCATGCCGGTGGTGAGGGCGGCGTAGGTGCAGCCGCCACCCCACGAGCAGGCCCGGGCGGAGACCAGCTTGGCACCGGGCGCGGCACCGTCGAAGGCGCCGTTGCCGAGCATGTCGTTGGCGGCGGTGATGCCGGCGACGTGGGTGCCGTGGGTGCTCTCGACGATGCCGATGTTGACGTAGTCCACCAGGCCGGGACCGCCGATGGGGGCGGTGTCCACGTCCTCGCGGTACTCGACCACGAACGGGATCCGCTCGACCACCGGGGTGGCCGGGTTGTCGGTGCCGAAGTGCCCGACGTCGAACTTCTCCTTGTACGGCCGCATCAGGGCGTCGTCGGTGAAGTCGTTGTTCTGGTTGACGTCCACCCAGATGTTGTGGGTGGCCGGGTCGTAGAGGATGCCGAACGTGTCGGTCCGGTCCCCGTCGCGGTTGACGTCACCCGCCGGGTCGCTGGCGGCCGTGATCGACTCGCTGAACCGGTTGAACCGGTAGGTGCCCGCCGGGGCCTTCCAGGTCGCGCCGCCGGAGGTGAACGTCGGACCGGTGACCTCGGTGAGCATCGGGCGCCAGGTGGCGTCCTCGAACGGGTCCGTCGCGGTCACCCAGTCGACGATCTTCCGCTCGCCCGTGGTGGTCTTCTGCAGCGCCGGGTGACCGAGGTCCACACCGGAGTCCATGATGCCGATCGTGACGCCGCGGCCGTCCCACTGGGGGTTCTTGGCGACGAAGTCGACCGCGCCGATCTCGTTGGTCGGCATGTAGGGGTTGGCGGCCCGGGTGTCGGCCCCGGGGCCGGGCAGGGCCGCCGCCTGCTTCGCCGCCTTCTTGCCGGAGGGGGCGACCTCGGGCGTCGGGTCGGGCAGCTGGATGGTCTCGTCCAGGTCGACGGCGGAGACGCCGGGCAGCGTGGCCGCCTTGACCACCTTGGAGGTGGGGACCTTGGCCAGGACGTAGCCGATGCTGTCGTACCGCTCGGTGACGGCCGCGCCCAGGTTCTTGAGGTCGGCGGCGACGTCCTTCGCCTCGCCCTTCTTGGTGGCCACGATCAGGGTGACGGTCGGGGCCTTCTTCGCCTCCGCCTCGGCGAGCAGCTTGGCGTCGTGCGAGCCCAGCGCCTCCACAGGGGTGGCCTGGGACGCGTCGGGTGCGGCGGTCGGCGCGGCGCTCGCGGTGGCGGCACCACCGGCCACCGTCACCGCGCTGGCCGCCACGACCGACGCGAAGAGCGCGGCGGAGGTCCGCCGGCTCAGGTTTCGGGGTTTGCTCACGTTCTCTTTCCTCCAGAGAACAGGGCCCTCAGATGCAGGGCACGCGTGAGGCGAATCCTTCGCGCTGCCGCTGGTCACTGTCACTACCGTGGAGTTCGTTGTGACCACTTCGTGACATGGGTGAGCGTCCATTGTCACATCGGCGATGATAGGTATCGGCCGTCAGTCCAGTGCCGACCGACCGCTCGGCGCCCCGGCCTCAGCGTTTCCGAGAAGCTCCGGGGCCTGCGGCTGACGGGGCGCCAGCTCGACCTGCGCCGGCGCGGCCAGCTCCTGGTCGGAGACCCCGAGCTCGGCGAGCTTGCGGGCGCTGACCAGCACGCGCGCCTCCAACGACCCCACGGCCCGGTTGTACGCGGTCACCGCGCCGCCGAGCGACGAGCCGAGCTTGCCGACGTGCTCACCCAGGGTCGACAGTCGCCCGTAGAGCTCCCGGGCCAGCGAGTGCACCGCGACCGCGTTGCGCGCCAGCGCCTCCTGCCGCCACGAGTAGGCGACCGTACGCAGCAGTGCGACCAGGGTGGCCGGGGTCGCCAGCACCACGTTGCGGGCGAACGCGTGCTCCAGCAGCGTCGGGTCGCGTTGCAGCGCGACGTCGAGGAACGGGTCGGCCGGCACGAAGAGCACCACGAACTCCGGCGTGCTGTCGAACGCGGCCCAGTAGGTCTTGGCGGCCAGCGCGTCCACGTGTCCGCGCAGGTGCTTGGCGTGCGCGTCGAGGTGGGTGTCGCGGCCCCGCTCGTCGCGGGCCTCCATCGCCGTCAGGTAGGCGTCGAACGGCGCCTTGGCGTCCACCACCACCGACCGGCCACCGTGCAGCCGGACCACCAGGTCGGGGCGGACCCCCTGGTGGTCGGTGGCGGCGGTGACCTGCTCCGAGAAGTCGCAGTGCTCCAGCATGCCGGCCGCCTCTACGATCCGGCGCAACTGGTGCTCGCCCCAGCGGCCCCGCACCTGGGGTGCGCGCAGGGCCGCCACCAGCTGCTTCGTCTCCGTACGCAGCTCGCCCGAGACCGTGCTCATGGAGCGGACCTGCTCGCGCAGCTCGGCGTACGCGTCGATCCGGTCGTGCTCCAGTTCGGCGACGCGCTGCTCGTAGCGGCGCAGCGTGTCGTGCAGCGGGGCGACGGCGCGGGCCACCGCCTCCTGGGACTGCGCGGTGGCCTCGTAGCTCAGCGCCCGCATGGACTGTTCGAGCCGGCCCTCGCCCTCCCGGGTGGCCCGCAGCGTGGCGTCCAGCCGGGCGATCTCGGTCGCCGAGCGGGTCCGGGCGGCGTACCAGCCCGCCGCGCCCCCGGCGGAGAGGCAGACGATCACCACGGCCAGCGTCGAGAAGTCCACCCCCGGAGCTTGCCAGACCGGCGCGCCGCGCGCCGCCGTGCCGCTCTCGTCGCACCCGCCGCCTTTGTCGCGGATGGACGTTGTGGCCGATCGTGCCGAGCGGCGCGGCGGGGTTTGGCCGTTCCGGGGCAGACAGGAAGCGACGACATGGCTCAGAGTGACGACAGGGCCTCGGAGGGAGACGGCATGGCTGGTCGGTTGCGTCCCGTACGGACACTCGTCGTGACGGCGGCGGGAGTCCTCCTCGCCGCCCTGGCCACGCCGGTCGCGGTGGTCGCCGCACCGCCCGGGGGCGCAGGCGGCTGGCGGGACCTCGGGACGCTGGGCGGCGACTGGAGCGTCCCCGTCGGGCTCACCGACTCCGGGCTGGTCCTCGGCGACAGCCAGACCGCCGACGGCCGCGTCCACGCGTTCGTGTGGCGGGACGGGACCCTGACCGACCTCGGCACGTTGGGCACGGACAGCCACGGCGTCGCCGTCAGCGAGCGGGGCGTGGTGGTCGGCACCACCGTCCTGGCCGACGGGCGGACCAGGCCGTTCCGGTGGCGCGACGGCGTCATGACCGACCTCTCCGCCGTCCACGGGCCGTCCTCGGCCCTCGGCGTCAACGAGCGCGGCGAGGTGATCGGCACGAGATACACCGACGACAGCGGCCAGTACGGCCGGGCGTTCCGCTGGCGCAACGGGATCAGCACGGACCTGCCCGGTCGCGGTGGCGACACCCTCGCGGCGGCGATCAACGACCGCGGCGATGTCGTCGGCTTCACCAACAGCGCGGACGGGTCCAGCACCGAGGCGGCGCTGTGGCGCGACGGCAGGCTGGTCCGGCTGACGCCGCCGGCCAGCGCGACAAGCATGGCCACCGGCATCAACGACCGGGGCCAGGTGGTCGGCACCATGCGGGTCGACGGCTCCGGATGGCACGCCTTCCTGTGGTACGACGGTGTCTTCACGGATCTCGGCACCCTCGGCGGCACCGACAGCTACCCGGTGGGCGTCAACGGACGCGGGCAGGTCGCCGGCAGCGCGCAGACCCCGACGGACATGCGCGCCGTGCGGTGGCACCACGGCGTCGTCACGAATCTGGGCACTCTCGGCGGCTCGTACAGCCAGGCCATGGCGATCAACGAGGCCGGCACCGTGGTCGGTGAGGCGACCGTCGCCAGCGGCGCGAAACACGGCGTGGCCTGGGTGTGGGGCCGCGGCGTCGACCTCGGCCCCCTGGATCTCGGCCGCTCCGGCGGCCGGGTGGGCTTCGTCAACGACCGGGGGCTCGTCGCCGGCCAACTGGCCGCCACCGGCGGCGACGTGCACGCCGTCGTGTGGAACCTCGGCCGACGACACTAGCCCGGCCGGAGACCGCTCCGGCCCGGGACTGCGCCCCGCCCCGGCCCGGGACCCGCCCCGGCCCGCCCCTGCCCTCGCCCGGCTGGGCCTGGCCCGGACATCCTCGGCCCTGCCTCCGATCCGCGCAGCCGAGCTGCGTCGATCGGAGGCGTGGCGCTGGCCTGGCCTGGGTAACGTCGCAGACATGAGATATCTGCCGCTGCTCATCCTCGTGGTGTTGCTGGTGGGTGCGGTCGTCTGGTGGCGTGGGGAGAGCGCCGCCCGGGCGGAGCGCCGCCTGGCCGACGCGCGGGCCGACGCCCAGCGCTGGTACGAGCGGCTCGGCGGCCAGGTGATGAACCTGCACGGCGACCACCCGGCCGTGCGCCAGGCGCTGGTCGACGCCGGGGAGCGTTACAACGCGGCCGGCAGCCAGCTGGAGCAGGCCCGCAGCGTCGAGCAGTACCGCCTGGCCCGGGAGACCGCGCTGGAGGGGCTGACATATGCCCGGGCGGCCCGCGTGGCGCTCGGCATCGACCCCGGCCCCGAGCTGCCCCCGCTGGCCGCCGCGCAGGGCGCCGGGCAGCTCACCCGGGAGCGCCAGGTCGACGTGCAGGGGCAGACCTTCAAGGCCGGCCCGCAGCCCGGCCGCGACACCCCCTACTACTACCCGGGCGGGCGCTACCAGGGCCGGCCGGTGCCGGCAGGCTGGTACTCCACCCCGTGGTGGAAGACCGCGCTGGGCGCTGGCGCGGGTGTCCTCGGCGGCGTGCTGATCGCCGACGCGCTCTTCTCGCCCGGCTTCGGCGACCCCGGGTACGGCTACGAGGCCGGCTACCAGGAGGGCTTCGGCGACGGCACCGGATTCGGCGAGCAGGGCGGCGAGGCCGGCGGCGGTGACTTCGGCGGCGGCGGGTTCGGCGGCGGAGATTTCGGGGGTGGCGACTTCGGCGGCGGTGACTTCGGCGGCGGCGACTGGTAGGGCCGACACCGACGGCAAGACTGGTACCGACAGCGCTGGCCGGCTCGGCGGTGCCGGGGGAAGGAAGGGCACCCTCCGCTGCGGGAAGCGCGGAAAGGTGCCCTTCCTCGCTGCTCAGCCCGTGTTGCGCATGCCGGCGGCGATGCCGTTGACCGTGGTCAGCAGCGCCCGCTCCAGCGCCGTACCGTCGCTCGGCGCACGCCGGCCGCCCGGCGCCGTGGCCACCGCCCGGCCCGCCGCCCCGGACTCCCGGTACTGGCGCAGCAGGGCGACCTGGAGGTGGTGCAGCGGCTCCAGGTACGTGTCGCGGACGGCCAGGGTGCGCTGGAGCACGGGGGAGTTCTCCAGCAGGGCCGGCGAGGAGGTCACCGCCAGCACCTCCTGCTTGGTCAGCTCGTACTCCTGCTCGATCTTGTGGAAGATCGGGTGCAGCTTCTTCGGCACCAGCGTCTCGACGTAGCGGCGGGCGATGCTCAGGTCGGTCTTGGTGAGCATCATCTCGACGTTCGACAGGAACGTGCGGAAGAAGTGCCAGTTGCGGTGCATCTCGGCCAGCACGTCCTCCAGCCCCGCCTCGCGGGCCGCGGCCAGGCCGGAGCCGACCCCGAACCAGCCGGGCACGATCTGTCGGGTCTGGGTCCAGCCGAACACCCACGGGATGGCGCGCAACCCGGCGAGCCCGGCCCCGGTGTTCGGCCGCTTCGCCGGCCGGGAGCCGATGTTCAGCGCGCCGAGCAGCTCCGTCGGCGTCGACGCCCAGAAGTACGCGGGCAGGTCCGGGTCCTCGACCAGCGACCGGTACGACCGGAAGGCCGAGTCGGAGACCGTATCCATCGCGGCGTCCCAGCGTTCCAGCATCTCGGCGGGCTGCCGGGGCGCGGTGTGCAGCAGGGTGGCCTGGAGCACCGCGGCCAGGGTCAGCTCCAGGTTCTCCCGCGCCAGCGACGGCAGGGAGTACTTGTCGGAGATGACCTCGCCCTGCTCGGTGACCTTGATCGCGCCGTCCAGGGTGCCGTACGGCTGGGCCAGGATCGCCTCGTGCGTCGGCCCGCCGCCGCGACCCACCGTGCCGCCGCGGCCGTGGAAGAGCCGCAGGTGTACGCCGTGCCGGGCCGCCACGTCGCGCAGCGCGCGCTGGGCCCGGTGGATGGACCACTGGCTGGTGGTGATGCCGGCCTCCTTGTTGGAGTCGGAGTAGCCCAGCATCACCTCCTGCACGTCGCCCCGCGCCGCCACCAGGGCCCGGTACGCCGGCAGCGAGAGCAGCTCGTCGAGGAGTTCGCCGCCCGTGTTCAGCTCGGCCGGGGTCTCCAGCAGCGGCACGAAGCCGATCCGGGAGCGGCCGCTGTGCACGTCGACCAGGCCGGCCTCGCGCGCCAGCACCACGGCGGCGAGCACGTCGTCCACGCCGAGCGTCATCGAGACGATGTACGACTCGATGACCTCGTTGCCGAACCGGTCCTGTGCCTCGCGGATGGTGCCGAACACGTCGAACGTCTTGCGGGTCGCCTCGGTCAGCGGGGTGTCCAGCGTGGAGAGCGGTCGGCGGCCGGTCAGCTCGTCGGCGAGCAGCTTCGTGCGTTCCTGCCGGCTCAGCGACGGGTAGTCGGAGACCTCGCCGACGGCCGCGTAGAGCTGGGCGAGCACCGCGTGGTGCGCCTCGGCGTGCTCCCGGACGTCCATGGTCGCCAGGTGCAGCCCGAACGCGGAGACCGTACGGATGGTCGAGGCGAGCCGGCCCACGGCGGTGAGCTGGCCGGCGTTGCGGGCCAGCGAGGCGCGCAGCAGCTCCAGGTCGGCGACCAGCTCGGCGGAGCCGCGGTAGTCCCGACCGGGCACGTGCGCGGTGCCCTGGCGCAGCCGCTGCCGGGTGTTGGCCAGCTTCGCCTTCACGCAGCGGGCCTTGAGCCGGTAGGGCTCCTCGGCGTTGACCCGGCGGAACCGGGCCGCCACCTCGGGCAGCGCGTCCAGGTCGGCGGCGAGGCTCGCGGAGAGGTCGAGCGACACCCCGCGCAGCCGCCGGGACACCGACACCTCGTCGATCAGGTGGTCCATCGCCTTCTCGGTGGCCGCGATGCCGTGCTCGTGCTGGATGGTCAGCACCTCGCGGGTCACCGCCGGCGTGACGAACGGGTTGCCGTCGCGGTCGCCGCCGATCCAGGTGCCGAAGGACAACGGCCGGGCGGTCGGGGAGGTCTCCACGCCGAGGGTGCGCAGCGTGTCGGCGAGGTCGTCGAGGACCTGCGGGGCGGCCTCGGCGTACAGGTCGCGCAGGTAGTAGATGGCGTTGCGGGCCTCGTCGGTCGGGTCCGGCCGGTCCAGCCGCAGCTCGTCGGTCTGCCACATCAGGTCGAGCAGTTCGGCGAGGCGGCGGTTGGCCGGGCCCTCGTCGCTGGCGCCGTAGAGGATCGCGTTCGCGGTCTCGGTGTCGAGCTCGTCGGCGATGGCGCGCAGCTTGGACAGGATCGACCGGCGGGCCGCCTCGGTCGGGTGGGCGGTGAAGACGGGCCGTACCGCCAGCCGCCGGGCCGCCGCGGCGATCTCCTCGGCCGGCACCCCGCGCTCGGCGATCATCTTGGCCGCCTGGTCCAGCCAACCGCCCTGCACCGCCCGGCGGCGCCGCAGCTCCCGGGCCCGGTGCACCTGCTCGGTGATGTTCGCCAGGTGGAAGTAGGTGGAGAAGGCGCGGGCCAGCTTGGTGCCGGTGGTGACGTCCAGGCCGGCGAGGCGCTGCGCGGCGGTGGGCGCATCGGAGCGCACCTGGGCGCGGATCTCCTCGACGAGGTCGAGCAGCGGCCGGCCCTCCTGGCGGGCGAGGGTCTGCCCGAGCAGGGTGCCGAGGCGGCGGATGTCGGCCCGCAGGGCGGCGTCGGGGCCGTCGTGGTCGTGCTGGTCGGTCACGATGCGCTCCTTACGCGAGTACGAAGGACAGCGCTGTCCGACTCCCTGGATCGTATCCGCGTCCCCCGCCGGGAAGGAGGGGACCCTTGCAATCGTCTGCGGCAGAGGAAGGAGCCGTTCCTCGCGTCTCAGCCGGCGCGGGGCGCATCTTCGCTGGTGGGGCCGGGTGCGGTGCGTCGACCGGCGCGACGGCGGGCCTGGAACGGGGTGGCGCTGAGCACACCCGCCACGCCCAGCGCCGTCCAGATGGTGAGCCCGGCGATGGGCCAGCCGGTCGACCGGCGGTCGAAGTAGACGACGGACTTGAGCAGGTCGGTGGCGAGCCCCGGCACGTTCCACCGGTGCATGCCACGCAGCCAGGTCGGCAGGAACTCGGGGGCGTAGATGCCGCCGGAGCCGGGGTTGCCGAGCACGACCAGCAGCAGGATCACCAACCCGGTGCCGAACAGCCCCAGCCAGCCCTGCACCGCCGAGGCGATCATCGCCGCCGCGAGGACCGCCAGCGTCCCGCTCGCGGCGACGCCGACCAGGTCGTGGTCCCAGACGTCCAGGACGGGTCCCACCACGATCGCGCCGGCGGCCCCGAGCACCAGGCTGTAGCCGGCCAGCGCGGCGATCCGCAGCCCGGCGCGGCGCAGGCTGCGCGGGGCGGTGCCGTTGCCCAGGCCGAGCACGGTGGCGGCGAGGTAGCCGCCCAGTACGTACCCGACGGCCAGGTAGAACGGCACGAGCCCGCGCGGATCGGTCGCGGCCACCGGCACCTCGTCGGTGACCCGCAGCGGCATCTCCGCCTGCCGGGCGGCGGTGTCGAGGACCCGGACGACGACGTCGGTCGCGGCCGGCGCTGCGGCGCTCGCGGTGGTCAGCACCAGCCCGCCCTCGGCGCCGGTGGCGAGCACCCCGTACACCTCGCGGGTGAGCAGGCCGTCGTCGGCGGCGCGCGGGTCGGCGTACTCGACGGCGTCGAGGGTGTCGCTCTGGTTGCGTACGGCGGCGAGGACGGCTTGTGCCTTCTGGTCGCCGCGCACCACCCCGACCGGCACGTCGCGGGGCGTGGGACGGTGCAGCGCGCCGACGTACGCGGTGATGAACGCGGTGGCGAGCACCAGGGTGCCGAGCAGCAGCGCGACGGTACGCGGCAGCCCGTCGCGCATCTCCTGGTCCACGCCGCCAGCCTAGGGCGGCTCGTGCCCGGTATGTGACGTTTCCCGGCCTGGGCCGCCGGTGCCGCATCGGTCAGGTGAGCTGGCAGCGGCCCGCGCTGTAGTGGGCGACCGCCGCCATGATCTCCGCCTCGGACCGGTCCGCGAAGTTGAGCGTGGCGACCAGCCCCGAGCCGTAGAAGGCGCTCAGGGCCGCGCTGTCGAGCGCCGTGAACGCCCCGAGGTGCTGGAGCGCCCGCGCGTCGCGTGGCGTGACAACCAGCATCTTCTCCAGGCTCCACCGGCGCCGGGAGATCCGCGCGACGCCCTCCCACGGCAGCCAGATCGCCTGGCCCCGGGTCGGCCGGGTGCGGATCCAGAGCCCGGCCGGGCCGAGCGCCAGCACCGGGCCGCCGGAACCGATCAGCCAGAGCTGGATCCCCAGCGGCAGGGCGACCAGGGCCAGCAGGCAGCCCACCACGCCGAGGATCGCGACCACGGACTGGGAGCGCAGCTGCGGATCGGACGAGTTCACCATGCCGAGACCGGCGCAGCAGGCGATCGGGAGGATGAGGACCAGCACCACCCCCATCATCAGCAGGCCGCGTTTCGCGACGTTGGGCCGTACCACGAAGGGCTGGTCCTCCGGGATGCGCCTGGTCACCGGCGGCGGCACGGGGCCTCCCCACGGGCCGCCGTGCGGTGGGCCGTGGTGGAAGGGCTGCGGCGGATGTCCGGCGGGGGTGCTCACGCGGCCTCCGATACTCGATCAACTTCGGCGGGGCCAGCCTAGAGGCCGTCCGCCAGCGTCCCGGCGGGCCGGACCAGCGGAAAATCGCTGGAGCCGGTCGGTAGCGTCCGATCATGACGTCGCCGAGCTATCCCCCCAAGCCCCGACCGGGAGACCGGGTCGCGGTCGTCTCGCCGTCCGCCGGCCTGCCGGCCCTCTTCCCCCACGTGTACGAGTTGGGCCTGCGCCGGCTGCGCGAGGAGTTCGGCCTGGAGCCGGTGGAGTACCCGACCACCCGGGTACTCGGCGCCGACCCGCGCGACCGGGCCCGGGACCTGGCCGCCGCCTTCGCCGACCCGACGATCGCCGCCGTGCTCGCCACAGTGGGCGGGGACGACCTGATCACGGTCACCCCGTACCTGGACGACGCCGTGCTGCGGGCCAACCCGAAGCCGTACTTCGGCTACTCCGACAACACCAACGTCCTCAACCACCTGTACCGGCTGGGCGTCGTGTCGTACCACGGCGGGTCCGTGCTCGTGCACCTCGGCCGGCCCGGCAGCCCGCACCCGCTGACCTTCGACTCGCTGCGCGCGGCCCTCTTCACCTCCGGCTGGTACGACCTCACTCCCGCGCCGCAGTGGGGCGACCGGCCGAACGACTGGCAGGACCCGGCGACGCTGGCCGACGAGCCGGAGATGCTCCCGGGCGAGGGCTGGCGTTGGCAGGGGCCGTCGACGGTGGTCGAGGGGCGCACCTGGGGCGGCAACCTGGAGATCCTGCACTGGCTGCTGGCCGCCGACCGGGTCCCTGACGCCGGGGACCTGGCCGGATCGGTGCTGATGGTCGAGACCTCCGAGGAGTTGCCCCCGGCCACCGAGGTGTTCCGGATCCTGCGCAACATGGGGGAGCGCGGTCTGCTCGCCGGCTTCCCGGCGGTCCTCGTCGGCCGGCCGAAGGCGTGGGACTTCACCCGGCAGCACACCCCCGACGAGCGGCGGGACTGGGCGGAGGCGCAGCGGGAGGCGGTCACCCGGGCGCTGGCCGCCTATTGCCCCGACGCGGTGGTGGTCTTCGACGTCGACCTCGGCCACACCGACCCGCAGCTGATCGTCCCGTACGGCGGCGAGATCCGCATCGACGCGACCACCCGACACATCTCGGTCCGCTACTGACCCACCCTCGCCTTGGCGTGCGTGCGGGCGCCCCGGTGATCAGGACGCCATGGACGTTAACTGGCCGTTTTAAGGTCCATGGCGTCCTGATCAGCATTGGCCGGGGCGGCGTTCCTGGATTGCGGCAGTCACCAGCCGGACAATTCGGGCGGGGTGCCGCAGTGCGTCGTCCGCGGTGAAGCGCAGCACCAACCAGCCCGCCGCGCGGAGTGCGTTGAGCCGAGCCACGTCGCGCTGGAAGTGGGTGCGTTCCCGGTGGTGGTCACCCTCGTACTCGATGGCGATTCGCCACCGGGGGTAGGCGAGGTCGACGCGACCGAGGAAGACGCGTCCCCGGTGCGGGTGGGTGCCGTACACGTCGTGCTGCGCGGTCAGGGGTGGCAGACCGGCGTCGTGCAGGACGAGCCGGAGCCGGGTCTCCATGGGGGACTCGCTCAGCGGCTCGGCCAGCGTGAGCACCTCCCGCAGTTGGGCGGTGCCGGGCCAGCCGTTGTGCGTGTCCAGGTAGCTGCCCAACGCCGGGAGCTTGACCACCCGCCGATGCAGCAGCGCGTCCACCGCGACGAGCGCGTCCGTCCGGGGCAACTGCCGCCCGAGGTCGAAGGCCGTGCGACGCCGGTGGTGACCGGCAAGCCGGCGAAGCGGGTGATCTCCCGGGCGGAGAACGACCGTTGGTCGACCGACACACGCCGAGTGGAGCGTCGGTGGGCCGTCGCCGGGAGCGTGACGAAGACCGGGCTCGCGTGTGGGAGGAGTTCCACGCCCCACAGGAATGCCGCGCTGAGACCGCTGATGGCGGCCCCCGCCGGCAGGGCGAGGGCAACGGCGTCGCACCACATCCGGTGGTCGTTCTCACGGTAACCGTCGACGTGGACGTAGATGTCGGGCAGCAGCCGGCACCAGGACGGCCCACGGAGCATCCGCCACGTGACCAGGCCGGCGGCGACGGCCCAACTGCCGGAGAACGGGAGGAACGCCAACTCTCTGGGGACGCGCGGTGCCCGTGACATTCCGGCAGCCTGCTGTCACAGCCCGCCCGCGCGCCGACCCGAAGGTTGATCCCGGGCTGTCGACGTGGCCCTCGGTCGTCGATCAGGTGGGATTGAGGACCGCGAACGCCCGTACCGGGAAGGTGCCCATGCCGGCCACCATCGGTGGGGCGGCCGTGAACCGGAAGCCGGTCGGGGGCAGCGCGTCGAGCCCGGTCAGGTGCTCCACGATCGGGACGCCGGCGGCCAGCAGGGCGCTGTGCGCCGGTCGTTCGCCGGCCGCCGCCGGGCTCATGTCGTCGATGTTGATCGAGTCGATGCCGACCAGGGCGGCGCCCGCGTCGACCAGGGCCCGGGCGCCGTCGCCGGTGAGGTAGGGCGCCTCCGGCGCGCCGTACCGGTCCGTGCCGAAGTGCGCCGACCAGCCCGTGTGCAGCAGCACCGCGTGCCCGGCGACGTCGTACGGTGCCAGCAGCAGCCGGTCCACCGCGCGGGTGCCGGCCGGTACCCGGACCACGACGCCGGGCAGGTCGGCGAGGCGGTCCAGCGGGGTGCCGGCGAGGTCGGCGCCGTCGGCGAAGCGGTGGGCGGGCGTGTCCAGGTACGTGCCGGTGTTGGCGATCATGTCGATCCGCCCCACCTGGAACTCGGTGCCGGGGGCGTAGTTGGCGCGGGACGCCTCCCGGGTCAGCCATTCGGTGATCCGTGGCGCCGGCCAGCCCGGCAGGGTGGTCATGCCGTCGGTGACGACGTGGCTCAACTCGACCAGCCGTCGCCGGGAACTGTCCCCCGGGCCGGCGGCCACACCCCGGCCGCCCTTGTGCGGCTCCTCGATGATCGTCCGGCCGGTGATCCGTACCTCGGCCACCATCAGCAGCCCGAGGTGCCGGACGAACAGCGCCGCCAATTCGTCGTCGGCGATGTCGCGGCCGGGAATGTCCAGACGGAACCCGTCCGTCCGCAGCCCGCCGCCGTTGGCGAAGGTGACCTCCGCGTCGAACTGTGCCCGCCACTGGTTGCCCATCAGCGCAGCCGATCACGGCCGGCCACCCCCGTCAAGATCCTTCGAACGGGCCGCCCCGTGCCCACCGGAGTGCCATACAGGGGGGGGTGTACGGCACCACCGGCGGGCGGCGACGGCGCCTCGCCGTCGCCGAGGTCGCAGCCGGTTGGAGCTGCGGGCCTCCCCGAACAGGTCCGCGCACCCCGCGACCGCCGATCCGGCGGCTCGATCCCGGCTGACGGATTCCATCTTCGGCCGCCGGGCGGTCCGGGTCTTGAACATCGATGCTCGATTGACCGCCAACTCAGAACCCCGCCTCCGACCCGACCCGGTCCGATCCGGCCCGACCAGCCCGACCCAACCCGACCCGGCCGACCCAACCCGACGACCCGACCCAGCCGCCCGACCGACCCAGCCGCCCGACCCGGTCCAAACGCAGGGACAGCGGCTGGGGATGCGGTGGGGTCAGGTCCGTCGGGTTTGGGTGAGGAGTCGGCGCAGGTGGGCCGGGGGGTGGCCGACGTGGTCCCGGACCACGCGGGTGAGGTGGGCCTGGTCGGCGAAGCCGTGCTCCGCCGCCACCGCGCGCAGCGGCCGCTCGTCCGACTCGGCGAGGGTGTCCAGCACCGCCCGGACCCGCAGCCGGTTGCGGTAGGCGGTGAGGCTGCTGCCGGTGACCCGGTGGAACACCCGGCTCAGGTGGTGCGGGGAGGCGCCCACCTCGCGGGCCACCTCGTCGAGGCTGAGCGAGTAGTCGCCGGCGGTGAGCACCTCGCGGGCCCGGTCGGCCAGGCGACGGTGGGCGGCCTGGGTGGCGGGTCGCCGGCTGACCGCGCGTGCCAGGTCCGTCCCCGGCTCGTCCCGGGCACCGGTACGGCTGAGCACCTCGTCGAGGAAGCGGTGCAGCCGTTCCGCCATCTCGAAGCGGTCCAGCCCTCGACGGAACTCCGCGATGAGCATCCGGTGTGCCAGGTCGAGCGCCGCGTCGGAGGTGCCCTCCCAGCCGGCGGTCTCCAGCCAGCGGGTCCCGTCCGGGCGTTCGGCCAGCACCGCCGGGTCGACCTCCAGGCAGGTGTACGAGTCGCCGCAGCCCAGCGGGTGGGACACGGACATCTCGTCGCCCGGCCGGGTGAGCAGCACCGAGGTGGCGTCCGAGAACGCCGTACGACCGTTGAGTCGCCGCCGGTACGCCCCCGACCGCCCGAGAATGAGGTTGTAGTTCAGCTCGATGGCCGGTGTCGTCCAGCCGTGGCTCTCGACGATGCAGCGGACCTCGTAGATGAGGATCCCGTCCGGGTGACCCAGCATCCGCCACCGGGCCGGCGTGGTCTTCCGGCGTGGATCGCTGCCGGTTCCCTCAGGCATCCGTTCTCCCCCCGGGTGGCCCTGCGCCGATTGTCGACGATCCAACCTACGCGGGGGTGGTTCGTCCGACCGGAGAGATAGTGTCGACCGGTGGCCCCCCGTCCAGCCGGACGAGGGGTGATCGTCGTGTCCTCCCGCTGGAAGTGATCACATGCTCACCGGTCTGTTCTCCGCCGCCCTGGCCGACCCGGGGCTGGCCCGGGCACGTGACCTGGCGCGCTCCGGTGCCGCGCAGGTCGACGGCCTCGACATCACCGCCCCGCCCGCGCTGCGCCCGTTCGCGGTCGCCGCAGTCGCCGCCGACCAGGCCGGCGACGGCGGGCCGGGCGGCGGCGCGGGCCGTCCGGTGCTCGCCGTGACCGCCACCACGCGGGAGGCCGACGACCTGGCCGCCGCGCTGGGCAGCCTGCTCCCGCCCGAGCAGGTGACGGTCTTCCCGTCATGGGAGACGCTGCCGCACGAGCGCCTGTCGCCCCGCTCCGACACGGTCGGCCGTCGGCTGGCCGTGCTGCGCCGGCTCGCGCACCCCGGTTCGGCTGACGCGCACGGTCGCACCGGCCCGCTGCGGGTGGTCGTGGCGCCCGTCCGGTCGCTGCTGCAACCGCAGCTCAAGGGGCTCGGCGACCTGGAGCCGGTGCAGCTCGCCGCCGGGCAGGAGGCCGACCTGGAGGAGGTCGCCCGCCGGTTGACCGACATGGCGTACGGGCGGGTCGACCTGGTCACCAAGCGGGGCGAGTTCGCCGTGCGCGGCGGCATCCTCGACATCTTCCCGCCCACCGACGAGCATCCGTCGCGGGTCGAGTTCTGGGGCGACGAGGTGGAGGAGATCCGCACCTTCGCCGTCGCCGACCAGCGCACCATCGAGCAGGTGCCGCAGCTGTGGGCGCCGCCGTGCCGGGAGCTGCTGCTCACCCCGTCGGTGCGCAAGCGGGCCGCCGCCCTCGCCGAGGAGCACCCGGAGCTGGCGGAGATCCTCGACAAGCTGGCCGAGGGCATCCCGGTGGAGGGCATGGAGTCCCTGGCCCCGGCGCTGATCGGCGCCGACTCGATGGAGCTGCTGCTGGACGCCATGCCGGCCGGCACCCACGTGCTCCTGTGCGACCCGGAGCGGATCCGCACCCGGGCGCACGACCTGGTGCGTACCTCCGACGAGTTCCTCCAGGCGAGCTGGGCCGCGGCCGCCGTCGGTGGCCAGGCCCCCGTCGACCTCGGCGCCGCCGCCTTCCGGACCCTGGGCGACGTACGCGCCGTCGCGGCGAAGCTGCGCCAGCCCTGGTGGACGCTGTCGCCGTTCGGGCTCGTGGAGGCCGAGGCCGCCCCGGCGCGGCAGCCCTGGGAGGACGGGCCGGAGGCGTACGACGTCACTCCCGACGACGCGATCGCGGTGACCCTCTCCGCGCAGCCGGCCCCGCTCTACCACGGCGAGACCGCCCGGGTGGTCGAAGACCTCAAGCGCTGGACCGGCGAGGGCTGGTCGGTCGCGCTGGTCTTCGAGGGGCACGGCCCCGCCCAGCGGGCGGTCGAGGTGCTCCGCGACGCGGGCCTCGGCGCGCGGCTGACCGAGGAGATCCCGACCGCGCCCGCCCCCGGCGAGGTGCTGGTCGCCTGCGGCAGCCTGACCGGCGGCTTCGTCGACGAGGCGTCCAGGTTCGTGCTGCTCACCGGCAACGACGTCACCGGCGGGCGGGGCACCTCGACCCGCGACATGCGCAAGATGCCGAGCCGACGGCGCAACACCATCGACCCCCTGGAGCTCAAGGCCGGCGACCACGTCGTGCACGAGCAGCACGGCATCGGCCGCTATGTCGAGCTGGTGCAGCGCACCGTCAACGGGGCGTCGCGGGAATACCTGGTCATCGAGTACGCCCCGAGCAAGCGTGGCCAGCCCGGGGACCGGCTCTTCGTCCCCACCGACCAGCTCGACCAGCTCTCCCGCTACGTCGGCGGCGAGCAGCCCACCCTGCACAAGATGGGCGGCTCGGACTGGCAGAAGTCCAAGGCCCGGGCCCGCAAGGCGGTCAGGGAGATCGCCGCCCAGCTCATCCAGCTCTACGCGGCCCGCAAGGCGTCCAAGGGGCACAACTTCGGCCCCGACACGCCGTGGCAGCGGGAGCTGGAGGACGCCTTCCCGTGGCAGGAGACGCCGGACCAGCTCGCCGCGATCGAGGAGGTCAAGCGGGACATGGAGCAGACCGTCCCGATGGACCGGCTGATCTGCGGCGACGTCGGCTACGGCAAGACGGAGATCGCCGTCCGGGCGGCGTTCAAGGCGGTGCAGGACGGCAAGCAGGTGGCGGTGCTGGTGCCCACCACGCTGCTGGTGCAGCAGCACTACAACACGTTTGCCGAGCGGATGAGCCAGTTCCCGGTGACCATCCGGCAGCTCTCCCGCTTCCAGACGCCGAAGGAGGCGGAGCAGGCCCTGGAGATGGCCGCCGCGGGCACCGCCGACATCGTCATCGGCACCCACCGGCTGCTCCAGGCGGCCACCCGGTTCAAGTCGCTCGGCCTGGTCATCGTCGACGAGGAGCAGCGCTTCGGCGTAGAGCACAAGGAGCACCTGAAGACGATGCGCGCCTCGGTCGACGTGCTGAGCATGTCGGCCACGCCGATCCCGCGCACGCTGGAGATGGCGATCACCGGCATCCGGGAGATGTCGACAATCGCCACCCCGCCGGAGGAGCGGCACCCGGTGCTCACCTTCGTCGGTGCGCACGACGAGCGGCAGGTGGCCGCCTCCATCCACCGCGAGCTGCTCCGCGACGGGCAGGTCTTCTACCTGCACAACCGGGTCGAGTCGATCGACCGGACGGCCCGGAAGCTGCGCGAGCTGGTGCCCGAGGCGCGGGTCGCGGTGGCGCACGGCCAGATGGGCGAGGAGGCCCTGGAAAAGGTCATGGTCGGCTTCTGGGAGAAGGAGTTCGACGTGCTGGTCTGCACCACGATCGTGGAGTCCGGCATCGACATCCCCAACGCCAACACCCTGATCGTGGAGCGGGCCGACCTGCTCGGCCTGGCCCAGCTGCACCAGATCCGCGGCCGGGTCGGCCGGGGCCGGGAGCGGGCGTACGCCTACTTCCTCTACCCGCCGGAGAAGCCGCTCACCGAGCACGCCCACGAGCGGCTGGCGACCATCGCCCAGCACACCGAGCTGGGCGCCGGCATGTACGTGGCGATGAAGGACCTGGAGATCCGGGGCGCCGGCAACCTGCTCGGCGGCGAGCAGTCCGGGCACATCGAGGGCGTCGGCTTCGACCTGTACGTGCGGATGGTCGGCGAGGCGGTCTCCGCGTTCAAGGGCGAGCGCCCGGAGGAGGAGACCGAGGTCAAGGTCGACCTGCCGGTCGACGCCCACCTGCCGCACGACTACGTCGCCGTGGAGCGGCTGCGCCTGGAGATGTACCGCAAGCTCGCCGAGGCCCGCGACGCCGACCGGCTGCGCGAGGTGGTGGCCGAGATGACCGACCGCTACGGCGAGCCGCCCGCGCCGGTGCAGAACCTCGTCGCCGTGGCCCGGTTCCGGCTGCTGGCCCGCCGCTACGGCCTGACCGACGTCTCCATGCAGGGCAAGCACATCCGGTTCGGTCCGCTGCCGCTGCCCGACTCGAAGCAGCTGCGGCTCAAGCGCTACCACCCCGACTCGGTCTACAAGCAGGCGCTCGACCAGGTCAGCGTGCCCCGGCCCAGCACCCGGCGGGTGGGCGGCGAGCCGCTGCGCGACCAGGCCCTGCTGGAGTGGTGCGCCCAGTTGCTCAAGGACGTCCTGGGCGAGCCGGCGACGGCGGGAGCCGCCGCGCGGTGAGTGGCGGTCGACGATGGCTGACCGGCAGCCGGCGGGTGAGCAGGGGGTGGGGACCCGGGCGCGCGCGGGGCGGGCGCGCGGGGAGACCGGTGGGCGGTGTCACGGCGGCCCCGGGCGGCATGAGAGAGTGACCGACATGCGTGCTCGCCGTCTTGTCGCCGTCGCCAGCGTGGCGCTCGGCCTCGTCGCCCTCTCCGGTTGCCGTGCCGAGCCCGGTGTCGCCGCCTACGTCGGTGACCTGCGGATCACCGAGGATGCCGTCACCGGGATCGTCGACGACCTGCGGGCGAAGAACCCGATGCCGACCGGGCAGCCCGAGGCGCCCGAGGCGCCCGAGGGGCAGCCCCCGGCGCAGGTGCCGCAGCTGCCCGACCGCGGCCAGATCGTCAGCATGCTCGTGTTGACCGAGGTCTGCGAGCGGCTCTCCGCGGACAAGAACTACCAGCCGCGCGGGCAGGTCGCGCCGGAGCAGGTCGCCCAGCAGTTGCGCCTGTCGCCCGACACCGGCTATGTGCGCCAGTCCGCCGAGCTCTACAACTGCCTGTCGGGGGTGCCGACCGGGGCACCGGCCGAGCCGACCGCGCAGGATCTGGCGGACGTGGTGGCGGCGGGCCGCAAGGCGGGCGCCATCCCGGCCGACGTGCCCGACGAGGCGGCCGCCCGCCAGCTCGACGGCGAGCAGTTGCGCGGCGCGCTGGCCACCCGCAAGTCGCTGGCCGACGCGGTCGCCGCGTACGACGTGACGGTCAACCCCCGCTACCGCCCGCTGGAGTTCCCCGTGCTGAGCTTCTCCGGCAACGCGCCGGCGGTGAGCGTGCCGCTGGGCGAGGCCGGCTCCAACGGGGTCACCGACGTCTCCACCCCGGATCCGCTGCCCACCGTCGTGCCCGAGGCGGCCGGCGAGACCCACAGCTGAGCATGCCGGCGCGGATCGTCCTGCTCGTCACCTCGCCCCGGCTGCCGGCCGGGCTGCTGACCGCCGCCGCGTGGGACGTCGTACGCCGGCATCCGGTGCTGGCAGGGGCGGAGAGCGAGCTGACGACGGCGGTCCGCGTGGCGGGCGCCGAGGTCACGGTGGTCGACGGCCGGGCGACGCAGGCGCTGCTCGACGCGGCGGCGTCGCACGGCGTCGCGGTGTGGCTGGCCGGCCCGGCCGGCGACGAGTCGCTGGCCCGCGAGCTGGGCCTGCGGCTGGCCCGCGAGCCCGGCCTGGCCGAGCTGGAGCTGATGTACGGCTCCTGGGACCCGCCGGGCGCCCGGCTGCTCGACGCGGTGGCGGTGATGGACCGGCTGGCCTCTCCCGGCGGCGATCCCTGGAAGCGCGCGCAGACCCACCGCAGCCTCGCCGGCTTCCTGATCGAGGAGTGCTACGAGGCGTACGACGCGATCAGCGCCGGGGACACCGACGCGCTGCGCGAGGAGCTGGGCGACGTGCTGCTCCAGGTGGTGCTGCACGCCCGCCTCGCCGAGGAACTGCCCGAGGAGCAGCGGTGGACCGTCGACGACGTGGCCGGCGGGCTGGTCGACAAGATGGTCCGGCGCAACCCGCACGTCTTCGCCGACGCCGAGGCCGGCACCCTGGAGGAGATCGAGGCCAGCTGGGAGCGGATCAAGCGGACCGAGAAGGCGCGTGACTCGGTGCTGGACGGCATCGCGCTGAGCCAGCCGGCCCTCGCCCTGGCCGCCAAGATCCTCGAGCGCGCCGGGCGGGTCGGCCTCGCCGTACCGCCGCCCCTCGCGGATTCCCAGGTGGACCCGGAGGCGCGGCTCGGTGCCGGCCTGCTCGCCACGGTCGCGGCGGCCCGCGAGGCGGGCCTGGACCCGGAGGCGGCCCTGCGCCGCGCCGCCCTCGCCTACGCGGACGCGGTCCGCGCCGCCGAAAAGGCCTGAGTCGACCCGGTAGGGTCGGCGGGTGGAATCGTTTGTGCCGCTCGCGGAGCGGATCGTCGACGCGTTGCTGGAGAGCCGGCCGGGGGTCGCGACCTCCACCGGCGACCACCGTTACGACGACCGGCTGCCGGACCTCTCCGCCGAGGCGGTCGCGGCCGACCGGACCATGCTCAAGGAAGCCGCGGACGCGCTCGCCGAGCTGGACCCGGACGCGCTGGACGTCGAGGAGCGCGTCGACCACGCGCTGCTCACCTCGTTCGTGGACCGGGAGCTGTTCGAGTCCGGCGACATCCGCGCGCACGAGTGGGACCCGCTGCGGCACAACCCCGGGCCGCTGCTGCACGCGCTGCTCGCCCGCCCGTACGCCCCGGTCGACGTGCGGCTGACCAGCCTGGCGGGCCGGCTCGCCGCCGTACCGGACGCGTTGGCGACCGCGCGCGCGACGCTGCGCGACATGCCGCGCATCCACGCGGAGACGGCGGTCGGGCAGTTCACCGGCGCGGCCGCGCTGATCCGCGACGAGGTGCCGGCGCTGCTCGCGCAGGCCCCCGCCCTGCACGACCGGGTCGAGCCGGCCGCCACCGCGGCGATCGCGGCGCTGGAGGAGTTCGTCGCGTGGCTGCGTCAGGGCCTGGCCGCCGACGCCGGCCCCGGGCGGGACCCGCGGCTGGGCCGCCGCCGCTGGGAGGCGCGGCTCTGGCACACCCTCGACACGGAGCTGGGCGCCGCCGAGATCCAGCGCCGGGCCTGGGCCAACCTGGACCGGGTCGGCGAGGAGATCCGCGCGGCGGCCGTCGAGCTGGTCGGCGGCCCCGCCGACGACGAGACGGTACGCCGGGCGCTGGACCTGCTGGCCGCCGAGCACCCGGACGACCACACCATCGTGGACCTCGCCTCGGTCACCCTGGACGAGGCGACCGACTTCGTGCGCGCCCATGACCTGGTCACCCTGGTCGACGACCCGTGCGTAATCCAGGAGATGCCCCAGTTCGCCCGGGGCGTGGCGGTCGCCTACTGCGACTCGCCCGGCCCGCTGGAGACGGCGGACGTGCCGACGTTCTACTGCATCGCGCCCACCCCGGCGGACTGGCCCGCGCACCGGGTCGAGTCGTTCTACCGCGAGTACAACGACCACATGATCCGCAACCTGACGGTGCACGAGGCGATGCCGGGGCACTTCCTCCAGCTCGCCCACGCCCGCCGGCACGTCGGCCCCACCCGGGTCCGCGCGCTGACCGAGTCGGGCCCCTTCATCGAGGGCTGGGCGGTCTACACGGAGGAGCTGATGGCCGGCCTCGGCTTCGGCGGCCTGCCGGTGCGGTTGCAGCAGCTCAAGATGCAGCTCCGGATGACCATCAACGCGCTGCTGGACCAGCTCGTGCACTGCGAGGAGCTGCCGGAGGCCGAGGCGATGGCGCTGATGACCGGGCGGGGCTTCCAGGAGGAGGGGGAGGCGGCCGGCAAGTGGCGGCGCGCCCTGCTCACCTCGACGCAGCTCTCGACGTACTTCGTCGGCTACAGCGAGGTGGCCGCGATCGCCGCCGCCCGCCCGGCCGGCGTGGCGGTGCGCGAGTGGCACGACGCGATGCTCGCCCACGACTGCCCGCCCCCGCGCCACCTGCGCACCCTGCTCGGCGTCTGAGGACCGCCGGCGGGGTCGGTCACGAGCTGGCCGGGCGGCGGTCCACGACGCCGGCGTCGGGCGGCAGGTCGAACACCGCGCCGTCGACCGTCTCGCGGTAGCGGCTCAGTGCCAGCTCGACCTGGCGGCCGTCGACCAGGCCGGTGAAGCTGCCCAGCACCCCGTCGGTGGTCACGCAGGCGGTGAAGTCCCCGGCCGACTGCGCCACGTCGACGCAGGTGGCGTGGTGGCCGGCGAGGGTGGTGTCGCTCTGCTCGATCACCGCGTCCGGGTCCAGCGCGGCGGTGGTGAGCAGCCCCACGACGACCGGCGGCGTCACCAGCCCCCGCTGCTTGGCCTCGGTGAACATGGTCACCGTGGGCTTCGCGTTGGGCGCGGGCGGGGCCTCCAGGGTGCAGGTCGCGCGCCCGGCGCCGGTCTCGCAGCGGGTCGTCGCCTCCGGGGTGACGGTGAGCTTGCCGCCGGGCCAGGTGTAGGCGGAGCGGGCCGGGTCCTGGGCCTGGGCGATCGTGGCGGTCTGCCCGCCGGAGAGCTGGTAGTCGGCGGAGTAGGTCAGCTCCAGCGCCCGGTCGAGCCGGGCGGCCATGTCGTTCACCAGGTCGGACCGCCCGATCGTGCGGCCGGCGTCGTCGAGGGTCTGACAACCGGTCACCGTGAGCGACGCGATGACCGACACGGCGAGCATGCGGAGGGTGGTCGAGGCGGCGGGCATGGCGACCAGCCTGGCCGATCGGGCCAACCGCGCGCAAACCCGTTGCCGGTTGAGGCACGAGAATCCGGGAATGTCCGAGTAAAGCATTGCCCGGAGGCAGGTTTCGGGTCGGGCCGGCGAGCGCCCGGACCGCCCGCGTCCGAGCGTCGCCCGATACGCTGCGTTCAACAACTGCCTCAGCCGCACCGTCGCGGCCCATACCGGACCGGAACACACAAACGAGGAGCGACTCAGTGGCAACCATCGAGGGAATCGTCGCGCGGGAGATTCTGGACTCGCGGGGCAACCCGACCGTCGAGGTCGAGGTCGGGCTCGACGACGGCACGATCGCCCGGGCGGCGGTGCCCTCCGGCGCCTCCACGGGCGCCTTCGAGGCGATCGAACTGCGCGACGGTGACGCCGACCGCTACCAGGGCAAGGGCGTCGAGAAGGCGGTCTCGAACATCGAGGACAAGATCGTCGACGAGCTGATCGGCTACGAGGCCAGCGAGCAGCGGCTGATCGACCAGAAGATGCTCGACGTCGATGGCACGGACAGCAAGTCCGAGCTGGGCGCGAACGCCATCCTCGGCGTCTCCCTGGCGGTGGCCAAGGCGGCGGCCGGCAGCGCCGAGCTGAGCCTCTTCCGCTACCTGGGCGGCCCGAACGCGCACCTGCTGCCCGTGCCGATGATGAACATCCTCAACGGTGGCGCGCACGCGGACTCGAACGTCGACATCCAGGAGTTCATGATCGCGCCGATCGGCGCGCCCAGCTTCCGCGAGGCGCTGCGCTCCGGCACGGAGGTCTACCACGCGCTGAAGTCGGTGCTGAAGAAGAAGGAGCTCTCCACCGGCCTCGGCGACGAGGGCGGCTTCGCGCCGAACCTGCCCACCAACGCCGCCGCCCTGGACCTGATCGCCGAGGCGGTGGAGAAGGCCGGTTACCGGCTCGGCACCGACATCGTCTTCGCGCTCGACGTGGCCGCCACCGAGTTCTTCGACAACGGCACCTACACCTTCGAGGGCACCGCGAAGACCGCCGAGGAGATGAGCAACTACTACACCAAGCTCGCCGGCGACTACCCGATCGTGTCGATCGAGGACCCGCTGGCCGAGGACGACTGGACCGGCTGGCAGACGCTGACCGCCTCGCTCGGCGACCGCATCCAGATCGTCGGCGACGACCTGTTCGTCACCAACCCGCAGCGCATCGCCCGCGGCATCGCCGAGAAGGCCGCCAACGCGGTCCTGGTGAAGGTCAACCAGATCGGTTCGCTGACCGAGACCCTGGACGCGGTGGACCTGGCCCACCGGGCCGGCTTCAAGTGCATGATGAGCCACCGCTCCGGCGAGACCGAGGACACCACCATCGCCGACCTGGCGGTGGCCACGGGCTGCGGCCAGATCAAGACCGGTGCCCCGGCCCGCTCGGACCGGGTCGCGAAGTACAACCAGCTCCTGCGGATCGAGGAGGAGCTGGCCGACGCGGCGCGGTACGCCGGGGCGGGCGCCTTCCCGCGCTACCGTTCGGCCTGAGACGCGCGAGGCCTCGGGGGAGGGGTGTGACGATGCAGCAGCGCCGCACACCGGGCGGTCAGCGCCCCGCCCGTCGGCCGGGTCACACCGGCCGGCCGGGCGGGGCCCGGGGCGCCCGGGCGTCGGTCCGCGAGGGCGGCGTCCGCGCCGAGTCGCGGGCCACGGCCGGGCGCGCGCCGGGGGCGGCCCGGGGCGCGGAGGGCGTACGCTCCGCGAGCCGGCCCGCCGCGGCCCGTCGTACGGCCGCCGGCACCGTCAAGCGGCTCTCCGCACCCCGCTCCCGGGGCCTCACCGGGCGGGCCACCGTGCTCTTCGCGGTGCTGATCGCGCTCGCCCTGGCCTACACCTACCCGGTGCGCGTCTACCTGGACCAGCAGGCCGACATCGAACGGATGGAAGCCGCCCAGGCCGCCCAGCGGGAGGCGATCGAGGAGCTGTCCGAGCGGGCGGCCAAGTGGCAGGACCCGGAATACATCAAGATCCAGGCCAGGGAGCGGTTCTTCATGGGCCCACCGGGCGAGACGCTGCTGGTGGTGCTCTCCGACCCGGCGGGCGCCGCCCGGGACGCCGGTTCGTCCACGGCCCCGTCGGCACCCGTCACCCCCGCTTCCTGGTACGACACCCTCTGGTCGAGCGTGCAGGCCGCCAACGGCGAGCAGCCCGACCGGTGAGCAACACCCGAGCATCGAACGAGAGATCAGCATCGTGACTGTCGTACCACCGCAGGAGCCGGCGGCGGACTCCGTACCCCCGCCGCGGCGCGAACCGGCCACCGAGGCCGACCTGGCCGCGGTGGCCGCGCAGCTCGGACGCCCGCCCCGGGGCACCCGGGCCGTGGCCCACCGCTGCCCCTGCGGCCTGCCGGACGTGGTGGAGACGACCCCGCGCCTGGCCGACGGCACCCCCTTCCCGACGCTGTTCTACCTGACCTGCCCCCGGGCGACGGCGGCATGCAGCCGGCTGGAGTCGGCGGGGTTGATGAAGGAGATGGCGGACCGGCTGGCCGCCGACCCGGAGCTGGCCACGCGCTACCGCGCCGCGCACGAGGACTACCTGGCCCGCCGGGACGCGATCGGCGAGGTGCCGGAGATCGCCGGAATCTCCGCCGGCGGGATGCCCGGCCGGGTGAAGTGCCTGCACGTGCACCTCGGGCACGCGCTCGGGGCCGGGCCCGGGGTGAACCCGTTCGGCGACGAGACGCTGGCGCTGGTGGAGAAGTGGTGGGCGGCCGGCCCGTGCGTGGACGTGCCGGCGGCGGACTGACCATGGCGGGCGCGGACGGGGGCGTGGCGGGGGCCGACGAGATCGTGGTGCGGCGGGCCCGCACCTCGGACGTGCGCGGCATCCGGCGGCTGGTCGACACCTACACCGACGACCGGCGGCTGCTCAGCAAGGCCACCGTGACCCTCTACGAGCACGTGCAGGAGTTCCGGGTCGCGGTCCGGGCCGGCGACGGCGCGGTGGTCGGCTGCGGGGCGCTGCACGTGATGTGGGAGGACCTGGCCGAGATCCGTACGGTGGCGGTCGACCCCTCCTGCCGCGGGCGCAAGCTCGGCCACCGGATCGTCGCGGAGCTGATCGACGGCGCCCGCGAGCTGGGGGTGGCCCGGATCTTCGTGCTCACCTTCGAGACCCGGTTCTTCGGCTCGTTCGGGTTCACCGAGATCGACGGCGCGCCCGTGCCGCAGCCGGTCTACGAGCAGCTCCTGCGCTCGTACGACGAGGGCGTCGCCGAGTTCCTGGACCTGGAACGCGTCAAGCCGAACACCCTCGGCAACACCCGGATGCTGCTGCGCCTCTGACCGGCCCGGTGCGGGTGACCCGTGGCGCGCCCGCCGGCGGTGCGCCGGTCGCCGGCGTGCAGCGCAGCCGTCGCTGCCAGGTCCGTACGCCCTCGGTGAAGACGTCGGCGTAGCGGTCCTGCCCGCCGATGAAGGTGATCACCGAGACCGGTCGCCGGGGCACGTACGTCTCGGAGGCCGCTGTAGCCGCCGCTGACCACGCCGATCGCCGCGAAGAGCCTCTCGCCCTCGACGGCGGCCCGGAAGCTCATGTCCCCGCCGTTGGAGATCCTGATGAGGTAGACCCGGTCCGGATCGGCCCGCCACGTCCGGACGAGGTGGGCGGTGAGGTCCTTGAGGAAGCCGACGTCGTCGGTCGTCCCGCAGCAGGTACCGGCGGTCGGCCCCGCCGTGCGCCAGGGTGAGCCGGTGGTCGCCGGCGGCGGGGCGCTCGACGGCCCCCGAAGGCGACGGGGCCGGCGTGACCCGGGACTGACCCCGGTCCCCACCGCACGCCGTGGCGACGACGGCGAAGAGCACCCCGTCAGCACTGCCACCGTCCGTCGCACGCCCCGCCCCCTCCGTGACCCCGGTCCACACTGGATGGGCCCGCCCGAACGGGGCAACCCTTTCGGTCCAGGCCGAAGAGCGGCAGTCTGCTGGCATGCTCCGTCTCCGCCTGGGACTGGCGGACCTGTGCCGGGTCCGCTTCGCCGACCGCCTGCACCCGGTCGGCATGTCCCTGCTGGCCTGCCAGGCGCTGCACGACGCGGACACGGCCCGGATGACGCCGGGCCCCGCGGCGGACGCGGCCTCCGCGTCGGGTCCGGTCCGGTCCGCCGCCTCCGTGCTGCGGCACCTGCTTCCCGCGCGCGGGCGCCTGCCCGACTTCCTCACCCCGCTGGACGGCCTCGAATCGGTCGTCGCCGGTCTGGAGGCGATCCGGGCAGCCCCCGTCGGGCGCATCCGGGCGGAGGTCACCGCCGCGTACGCGCAGTTGCCCGCGACGCCGCTGCGCAGGCGGTTCGCCGAGGCCGACGGGGAGACGATGGACCTGTTCGGCCGGGCCCTGGGCACCTGGCACGACGCGGTGCTCGCGCCGCACTGGGCCGACCTGACGGAGGCGCACCGGCACCACGTGGCGGGGGCGACCGCGCAACTCGCCACGCACGGGTTGGACGGGCTGCTGAACGCGCTGCACCCGGCGATCCGATGGGAGGCGCCGACGCTGACGGTGCGGACCTGGTGGAGCGCCTCGCTGTCCGGCACCGGCCACGGCCTGCTCCTGCTGCCCTCGCCGCTGGCCGGCCCGCATCCCCGGGTGCTGGTGGAGCCCGGTCGGCCGGTGCTGGTGGTGTACCCCGCGCCGATGCCGCGCCTGATCAGGGCCACCACCCCCGATCCGCTGGGCCGCCTGCTGGGGGCGACCCGGGCGGCGGTGCTGCGCCGCCTCGCCGGCCCCGGCCGGCACACCACCACGGCGCTCGGCCGGGCCGTCGGAATCAGCACCTCCTCGGCGTCCGAGCACGCGGGGGCGTTGCGGGCGGCGGGGCTGGTCGCCAGCGTCCGGGACGGCGGCGCGGTGCTGCACCGGTTGACGCCGCTCGGCACCGAACTGCTGGACGCGGGCTACGCCGGGTCACCTGAGCGCGCCTGACGTAGGGTTGCTGCCGTGACGACGCGTGTGGCCGCCATCGACTGCGGGACCAACTCGATCCGACTGCTGGTCGCCGACCTGCCGGACGCCTCGGCGGGTCCGGAGGCTCCGCTGGCCGACCTGAGCCGACGGATGCAGATCGTGCGCCTCGGCCAGGGCGTCGACAAGACGGGGCGGCTGGCCCCGGAGGCGATCGAACGCACGCGGGTCGCGCTGGCCTCGTACGCCGCCGAGATCGAGAAGCTGGGCGCGGAGCGGATCCGGATGTGCGCCACCTCGGCGTCCCGGGACGCCTCCAACGCCGCCGAGTTCCGGGAGATGGTCGAGCGGACCCTCGGGGTCGCGCCCGAGGTGGTGACCGGCGACGAGGAGGCGCGGCTCTCCTTCACGGGCGCGGTGCGCGGGCTGCCCGCCGACGCGCGCGAGCCGTACCTGGTCGTCGACATCGGCGGCGGCTCGACCGAGTTCGTCGTCGGCACCCGCGCGGGCGGCGTCGAGGCGGCCATCTCGATGGACATCGGCTGCGTCCGGATGACCGAGCGGCACCTGCACGGCGACCCGCCGGGGCTGGACGAGGTCGCCGCCGCGCAGGCCGACATCGCGGCGGCGGTGGACCGCGCGCTGGAGGCCGTGCCGGGCCGGCAGGCCGCCACGCTGGTCGGGCTCGCCGGGTCGGTCACCACCGTGGTCGCGATCGCCCAGGGCCTCCAGGAGTACGACCCGAGCCGCATCCACCACGCCCGGGTGTCGTACGACGCGGTGGCCGCGACAACCGCCGACCTGCTCGGCAAGAGCCGGGAGCAGCGGCTGGCGATCCCGGTCATGCACCCGGGCCGCGCGGACGTGATCGGGGCGGGCGCCCTGGTGCTCCGGGTGATCATGGAACGGGCGGGGATGGACTCGGTGGTCGCCTCCGAGCACGACATCCTCGACGGCATCGCCTGGAGCCTCGTGTAGGCCTCGGCGTCCGTTCCCCACGCCCGCTGTCGCCACGGGCATGGGGTGCCGCCCGTGGCGGACCCCGAAGGGTCAGCGGAGCCGTTGCCGCGTGCCCGTCGCGGCGGAGCGGGCGATGGCGTCGATGAGCAGGTGGGTGCGTTCGGCGGTGCCGAAGTCCGGTTCCGTCGGGTGGCCGGCGGCCAGGTCCGCGTAGACCTGCCGCACAGGCTCATCGCGGAGTCACAGCACGACGCCGGGCTCGCGGCGGCCCTGACCGAGCAACTGGTCGGCCCCAGGGTCGCGGTCGCGAAGCAGCGGCTTGCGCGGGCCCAGCAGCAGGGTCAACTGCCCGTCGACGCGGACCTACAGTTGATCGTCGAGCTGTTGTACGGCCCGGTCTACTACCGGCATCTCCTGCACCTCGGGCCGTACTCCCGCGACCGGCTGCGCGAACTGGTCGACCGGGTCCTCGACCGCTGGTCGTGAGCGTGCCGCCGTGAGGGCGGGCGGTCGACGTCGCGGGTCAGGCGCCGGGCCGGGCGATCCCGGTGACGAAGCGGGACCAGGCGGCCGGGTCGAAGGAGAGCGCCGGGCCCGAGCGGTCCTTGCTGTCGCGTACCAGCACCACGCCGGGCAGGTTGTCGGCGACCTCCACGCACGAGGCGCCGCCGTTGCCGCTGCGCGTGGACTTGCGCCACCGGGCGCCGGTCAGCTCCATGTCTTCGCCACTTCCTGCATCAGCACCAGCGACTGCCGTCGGGGCAGCGCCTCCGAGCGGACACTTTCCCACCTGCGGTGCAGGCTGGCAATGTCCTCGGCGCGGTCCAGCACCTGGGCGCGCAGCGGGCTGTCGAGATGCGCCACCCAACCCCCGTCGGCGTAGCCGGCCAGGATGAATGGCCCCGCCACGCCGGCGTGCACACCCACCTCGGCTGGAATCACGTGCAGGTGGATGTGTGGACGCGCCGCCAGTTCGATCAGGTGCTCGATCTGCTCGCGCATCACCCCGAACTGATCCACCACCGGCCGGTGCAGGACGCTCTCGTCAACGACCGCGACCAGTTGCGGCGGCTGGGCGCGGTCGAGGATCTGCTGCCGTTGAAGTCGTGCCGCCATCCGCTCTTCGACCTCGGCGCCGGTTACCAGGCCCCCGTCCTCAAGGACGGCGCGGGCGTACGCCTCGGTTTGGAGGAGGCCGGGCAGGACCGAGATCTCGAACCACCACAGCGTGGCTGCCTCCTGTTCGACGGCCACCCACGGCCGGAACCAGGCCGGCGCGGTCTCCAGGCTGACCAGCGGCAGGATCCGCCCGAGCAGGCCGCCGCTGTCGAGCGCCTCGTCCGCCCGGCGGACGAAGTCGAGCGAGGGCGTACGCCGGCCGATCTCGACCATGCCGACCAGCGAGCCGGAGTAGTTGATCCGCCGGGCCAGCTCCTCCTGGCTGAGCCCACGCTCGGCGCGCAGCCGCCGCAGCTCGCCGGCCAGCAGATCCAACGCCGACAGTTGCGATCCGGTCATCACACCTCGCTCACCTGGCCTCACGTGACGGGCCGCGCCGACCACCGTCGGGCGGTGCCCCGCGCGTGACTTCCGACCGTAGTCGGACGGTAACGAGAATGGGAACCGGCGTGGGCCCACAGTGCCCTCACAGCGCGAGCGAGGAGCGACGACGTGGCGATCCGAGGCCCCCACCCGGCGTGGTGCGTACCCGAGAGCGGCTGCGGAGCCAGCGCGCTGCACCTGTCCCGCCTGCGGCCCGTGGCGCCCCGCGGTGACGAGGTGATCCAGGTGCGCGCCGGGCTCTGGCTGATGGACGTCGGGCGGTTGCGCCCGTCCGGAGTGCTGCTGGAGCTGTCCGCCGGCGACGAGCCGGAGCGTTGGCCGATCGACCTCGCGCAGGCTCGCGCGTTGGTGCACGTACTCCGGGATCTGCTGCGGACCGCGGACGACGCGGCCCGCCGCGCGGCCTGATCCGGCATCCGTTCCTCGTGTCCGATGTCGTTGACGGTACTGTGCATTGCGCACTAGTGTGCATTGCGTGGACACCACACAACTGCTGAAGGGCGTGCTGGATCTCGCGGTCCTCGCCGTGCTCCGCGAGGAGGACGGCTACGGCTACGACATCCTGCGCCGGCTGCGCGACGCCGGGTTGGAGGAGGTCGGCGACGCCTCGGTCTACGGCACGCTGCGCCGGCTCTACGCCGCCGGCCTGCTGACCACCTACGTCGTGCCGAGCGAATCCGGCCCGCACCGCAAGTACTACTCACTCAACGCCGCCGGCCGGGACCAGCTCACCCGCTCCGGCAAGCTCTGGCGCTCGTTCGCCACCACCATGGACGCACTGCTCGACGATCGGGGGATGGCGGCATGACCGTCATGGAGCAGGAGATCGCGGACTACGCCGCACGGGTCCGGGCCGCGCTGGCCGACCTGCCGCCGGCGCAGCGCGACGAGTTGACCGAGGACCTGCCGGAGCACCTCGCCGAGGTCGCCGCCGAGGCCGGCGGCTCGCTGGTCGACCGGCTCGGCGAGCCCGAGGCGTACGCGGCCGAGCTGCGCGTCGCGGCCGGGGTCGGCGCCACCAGCGGCGGCGGGCGCCGCAACCGTCGCCTCGGTGTCGCCGTGGACCGGCTCCGCGCCCGGGCGCACCGCTGGGACGTCCAGCTTGGACCACCCCTCGGGTACGCCTCAGCGAGCGAGTTCCTCCGGTTGCTCCGGCCGGCGTGGTGGGTGCTGCGGGGCTACCTGGCCGCCATGCTCGTCACGGTGGTCACGACCGGCGACACGTTCGGTGTGCTGCCCGAGCTCAACGGCAGCCTGCTGGCCGGCCTGGTGCTGCTCGCCGGCAGTGTGCTCGCCTCGATCTGGCTCGGCCACCACACGCCGGGCCTGACCCGGCCCAAGCGGCGGGTGCTGCACGTCGGCACGGCGGTGCTGGTGATCTTCGGGCTGGTCGGCCTGGCGGACATGAACGACCGGGTCGGCAGCGGCGACCTCGACTACGAGCAGATCTCGATCGACGGCCGGTACGACCACATCCGCGACGTTTTCGTCTACGACCGGCAGGGCCAGCTGGTGGAGAACGCCCGGCTCTTCGACCAGAACGGCGACCCGATCCGGCTCGGTCGTCCGATGTGCCCGAACCCGCCGGACCTGAACCTGGCCAACGCGCTGTTGCGCCCGTACCCGTACTGCCCGGAGTTGGCGCCGTTCGGGCCCCGGCCGGGCGCGAGCACCCCGCCTCTGCTGAACCCGCCGGGGCTGCCCGTACCCGCCCCCTCGGAGGCCGCGCCCGCACCG